>NZ_CP054475.1:1529441-1846754 GCF_025345565.1 Thalassolituus hydrocarboniclasticus
TATGTTTACTCTGGCGCAGAATAAATTCCCTAAATTCGATGACGTATTGGGTGTGTGGCCACTGCATGGTCTGTGTGGTGCCTGGGGTGGTATTGCGGCTGGTATTTTCGGCGCAGAAACCTTTGGTGGTCTGGGGGGCGTAAGCTTTATGTCACAGCTGCTGGGAACCGTTGCCGGTATTCTGGTGGCAACGATTGGCGGTTTTGTGGTCTACGGTATTGTTAAAGCCATCTCTGGCATCCGTCTGGATGAAGAAGAAGAATTTAATGGTGCCGACCTGTCGATCCATAAAATTGTGTCGACCAGCGAAGACTGATTACGCCGTTTTCATTGCTTCGCACAACAAAAAAGCCGCAGGGAAACCTGCGGCTTTTTTTGTTTAACTACAGGCAGGCCCGGGGCTCTTCTGAATTATTCAGCGCTGCCCTGGATTACAGACAGGGAGGTTGATATGGCAGAACGTATCCGGGATTTACCCGGCCTGGGCGAGAAAAGTGAACAGTCACTGACACGGGTTGGCATTACCGATGTTGAACAATTACGCAGCTGTGGTGCGGTGATGGCTTTTTATCGCTTACAGCAGCTGGCCGTCGCTGAAGGGCGGGCTAAACCCAGTCTGAATTTTCTCTATGCGCTTGTCGGTGGCCTTAGCAACCGCAGCTGGTTGGCCGTTGCCCAGAGTGAACGGGAACAGCTGTTAATGGAGCTAGAGGGAATCTCCGAAATGGAGCGTATGTTTCAGGCTGACAGTGAATGATGTCATCGCATTGCACGGTGTAGTACCCATAAAAAAACCTCCATACGGAGGTTTTTTTATGGGTGTTGGTTAATCAGTTTTTAATGGGAGCCTTAATGCCATGGCTCATGGCGTACAGCACCGGCACTACGCCCAGAGTCAGGATGGTGGCAAAGCCAAGGCCAAAGCTGATAACCACTGCCATCGCGCTGAAAAACGGATCAAACAACAGCGGTAACATGCCGAGGATGGTGGTCAGCGCTGCCATGGTTACCGGCCGCAGACGGCTGACCGAGGCATGAAAAACCGCATCGTATGGTTCCCGGCCTTCGCTCAGTTCCAGCCGGATCTGATCAACCAGCACGATACCGTTTTTAATAATCATGCCCGACAGGCTGAGAAAACCAAGCAGCGCCATAAAGCCAAACTCAGCGCCGAGTAACAGCATACCGGCGCTGACGCCGATAATTGCCAGTGGTACACAGGCCCAGATCACCAGCGCACTGCGCATTTCATTAAAGAGCAGCACAGTAATAATAAACATCAGCAGGTAGCCCAGCGGCAGTGAGGCAAACAGACTCTGCTTGGCTTCGCTGGACGATTCATATTCGCCGCCCCAGCTCAGTTCATAGCCGGGTGGCAGGGAGATGGCTTCAATCTGTGGTTGCAGGCGCTTAAATAAACCATCGGCGGTTATCTCGGCGTCCAGATCCGGGTCGGCAAAGACACGGATGGTGCGCTTACGGTCACGGCGGGCGATGATCGGATCTTCAAACACCACATCAAAGCGTTCAACTACCTGGCCGATCGGAATATAACGGTTAAATACCGGGCTCCAGATCTGCAGATCGGTGAGGCCGTCGATATTCAGCCGTTCATAGGCTGGCGGACGCATAATGATCGGTTTTAACGTGGTGCCTTCGCGGTACAGGCCAATGCTTTTACCGGAAAAACTCAGCTGCAGAAGATCGTCCAGATCCTGTTTGGATATGCCGGCACGGCGGGCATTTTCTTCATTAAAGACCGGACGAATTACTTTCTCCCGCTCACGCCAGTCATGGCGGATATTATCGGTGTCGGGGTCGGCGCGCATAATCTGTTTGGCCTGCTCGGCCAGAATACGCAGCTGTTCCTGATCGGGGCCTGCAAAGCGTGCTTCAATTTTTGCAGCACTGCCCGGACCAATCTGCAGGCGTTTGAATTTTACAAACGCATCCGGCATTTCTTTTTGCGCCCACAGGCGGGCGTCGTCAATTAATGCCGGAATCTGATCCCGTTCAGTGGTGCGTACCATCACCTGAGCGTAAGCCCGGTACTGACGCTCCGGTGCGTAGGTCAGCATAAAACGCAGCTCGCCCTGACCGACCGTGGAGGAGGTAAATTCCACTTCTTCTTTTTGCTGAAAATAATTTTCCAGTGCCAGCGCCTGCTGTTGTGTTGCGCGGATATCAGAACCTTCAGGCAGCCAGATATCAACCAGAAACATTGGCGTGTTGGATGGTGGGAAAAAGCTTTGTTTAACAAAACTGTAGCCGTAAATGGCGATAAACATAGCCACCACCATTACCAGCATCGTGGTTCCGCGGCGGGCCAGCATCAGGCTCAGGCTGGTGCGGTAAAGATCGTACAGAAAGCCGTGATAAGGATCGCTTTCCGCATCCGGCTGTTCTTCTTTATCAAACAGCAGATGACAGAGAAAAGGCGTCAGGGTGATGGCGGTAATCCAGCTGAATAACAGGGAAATCAGCAACACATAAAATAACGAGCCAACAAATTCACCGGTTGAATCCGGTGATAAACCGATAGGTGCAAAGGCGGTAACAGCAATCACAGTCGCCCCCAGTAATGGCCACTGGGTCTGCTGCACAATATCGTAAGCGGCACGGGTTCGTGATAAGCCCTTTTTTATGCCGACCATAATACCTTCGGTCACCACCAGTGCGTTATCGACCAGCATACCCAGCGCAATAATTAACGCGCCCAGAGAAATCCGGTGCAGCTCAATATCCATGACCTTCATGGCGATAAAGGTGCCGAGAATGGTCAGCAGCAGAATAATGCCGATGATAATACCGGCGCGCATACCCATAAACAGCAGCAGAACAACGATAACAATCAGGATGGACGCCAGCAGATTAAGTACGAATCCGGTGGAGGACGCATCTACTTCGGCAGGCTGATCGTACAGGGTATGCAGTTCTATGCCTAATGGACGGTTGGCATCCAGTTCGGCCATTTTCTGCCGCAGTTGCTCACCCACGGCGACCACATTAACGCCGCTGTTAAAGGCAATGCCGAGGCGTAATGACGGCATATGATTGTAGTTGGTGAGATGGCCCGGAACTTCAGCAATACCTTCGGAAATATTGGCAATATCGCGTAAATAAATCAGCTTGTCGGACCCGGCCTGACTGACCACTAAGTCGCCAAGTTCCTGTACCGAGCGGAACTCTCCGGTTGGGTGAATGCGGATATATTCGTTACCGATACGGATATGACCGGCATCCTGTACGGTATTCTGCGTTTGTAATAACTGATACAGACGCGATAGCGGAATGCCGAGGTTAGTCATGCGCTCGCGGGAAATATCAATAAATACCTGTTCCTGCTGAGTGCCGGATATGGTGACCTTGGCGATGCCATTAAGAGTGGATAATTCACGCTTGAGATAATCGGCATAATCATTCAGCTCTTCGTAGCTGTAATCGTTACCCGATAACGCCAGTAAAACACCGTATACATCACCAAAATCATCCATCACGACCGGAGCATTGGCACCGGGTGGCAGAGACGGGATTTTATCGTGCACTTTACGCCGTAACTCATCCCAGATCTGTGCCAGCTGATGGGATTTATAGGTCGGTTTAATCACCAGATGTACCTGGGAAAAGCCGGCCTTGGAAATCGAATCAACATGCTTGATATAGGGCAGCGCCTGAATGGCATTTTCCAGCGGGGCGGTTACTTCTTCCTCCACCTGCAACGCGCTGGCGCCGGGGTAGTAGGTAATGACCATGGCTTCTTTAATGGTGAACTGCGGGTCTTCAAGGCGCCCCAGACCCAGATAGCTGATGGCACCGCCAACCAGCAGAATCGCCAGCATCATCCAGCTGGTGGTGCTGTGCTTAATAAAATAAGTGGCCGAGTTTTGTGGCTGACTCATGCTTACAGGCCCCGCTCTTTCACCCAGGGACGGATACGCATCCCTTCGTGGGCCAGATGAACACCAGCGGCGAGAATGGTATCGCCCGGCTGTAATCCCCGGGTAATCTCCAGTCCTGCGGTTGATAGCTGTCCGATTTCAACAGCCCGGGGCTGCAGCGTCATATCCGCAGTAACAATCCATACCATGGCCTGAGAGCTGCCATCGTTCTGCTGTTCGCCCTGAAAAACGGCCTGCGGCGGCACAATCAGGTTCTGGCTGGTCTGGCTTAATACCTGGTTCAGATCCACATGCACACTGGCGGTCATGCCGGGCAACAGATTCAGTTCCTGCGGGCGTGGCAGGGTCAGGGTCACGGTAAAACTGCCGGTTGCCGGATCGGCCTGGGCGGTATGTTCTTTATAGCTGGCGCGGAAACGTTTACCGGGCAGGGCTTCGAATTCAACATCTGGCTGGTAGTCCGGATTTTCTTTTTTGGCGATATGCGCCATCAGGTTTTCCGGCACCTGCAGACGCACTTCCAGCTGATCTTTGGCCTGCAGCATTACCAGGGTTTTACCGGCCGCGACCGGCTGATGATTGTCGGCATAGACTTCAGCGATAACGCCGGAAAAAGGTGCTTTTAAAATGGTGTAAGACAAATCGGTACGGGCGCTGGCAAGCGCCGCTTTGCTGATATCCAGTTCGGCTTTGGCCTGATCAAACTGTGATTTGGAAATCTGTCCGAGCTCGAATAAATTCTGGACCCGCTGAAACTGTGACAGCGCCAGTTCATAGCGGGCTTTGCGGTCATCAACCCGCAGCTGATAGTCGGAAGGGTCGAGGCGGGCGAGAATCTCTCCCTGACGCACTTCTTTACCAGCCTGTGCAGGCAGGGCCTGTAATTCGCCGTTAACGCGGAAAGCCAGCGCTGCACGCTCTGCTGCCTGTACCTGAGCCGGAAAACGTCTGAGCATGCTCTGGCTCACCGGGCTGATCTGAAAAACCTTGGCCGGGTGTACGACAGTCGCTGTGGCAGCGGGCTGCTGTTCAGAGCAGCCGCTGGTCAGCAGCAGTGTTAATGCTGCAACGGGCAGCAACCACAGAGGGCGGGATACGTGGATCATGCGTCATTCCTGTTAGCGGGCTGGCGGGATAACTTGCTAATAAGCATGGCCGTTCATTACAGTTTGGCCAGTTTGGAACAGGATTTTAGGTCAATTCCGCCACTGTCAGCAGACGCTGAATACGAAACCAATCGTCCTGAATACGAGACAGTTCAGGCTTTAACCCGATAGTTAATGCTTTTATTTCTGGCTTTGTATTAAAAAGAGAGGCAATTACGGCGCGTGAATTACAGCAGTTGTTGCAGAAAATGCGGCAGTGTCAGGCCAGCCTGGCCGTACAGGTGTTCGGCAAAGGCATCCTCGGTATTGGATGGTTCCAGATTAATTTCTACCGTATGGGCACCGGCCTGACGGGCAATATCGACAAAGCCCGCAGCCGGGTAGACGTGGCCTGACGTACCAATACTCAGGAATAAATCGCACTGCTCCAGCGTGGCGCAGATCTTATCCATATACAGTGGCATTTCACCAAACCAGACAATATGCGGACGCAGAGTCGGGCGCTGGCAGCAAGGGCAGAGAACATCGGCGCTGATATCGCCTTTATGTTCGATGACCCTGCCACTCAGCAGGCAGCGTGCCTTGTTTAGCTCGCCGTGCATATGCAGAAGCTTCTGACTGCCGGCACGCTCATGCAGATCATCCACATTTTGAGTAACCAGCAGAAATTCGCCATGAAAGCGCTGTTCGAAGTCGGCCAGAGCCCGATGAGCAGGATTTGGCTCAACCTCGCTCAGCTGACGCCGGCGATCATTGTAAAAACGCTGCACCAGCTGTGGATCACGGGCAAAGGCCTCCGGTGTGGCAACGTCCTCCAGGCGGTGGTTTTCCCACAGCCCGTCGGCATCACGGAAGGTGCGGATACCGGACTCGGCGGAGATGCCGGCGCCGGTGAGAACAACAATGCGTTTATAGGTGGATGCTTTCATATCAGTTATGAAAATGGTCAGCGAAGAATGCGCGGATTTCGTCTTCCCGGGCACTGGCATCCTGAAAGCCAAGGTCAATCAGGCTCTTACAGAAACCACGGGAAAACAGCAGATAACTGAGAATACCGGAGCCGTTCTGGCTGGCATTACCACTGCCGCCAAGGGCGAGTTTTAATGCGCGGGGAATTTCGTCGGCGTGCTGTCCGGCTATTTCATCAATGGATTGGCTGGGATTAATTTCCAGCAGCTCGATTTTTTTCAGTTCAACGCCTTCTTTTTTCCGTACCGACTCCGGAATTTTGTCGACGGTGCGGTTAATGCGGCGTAAGCGTTCGACATCCGTTTCCATACTGTCGAGGAAGGCGGCATTGAGCATATGCCCCATAATTTTGGCCGGCGATGGATAAGAGCTGCTTTGCGGGCGCTCTTTGCGCTTATGGGCGATACCGCTGACACCGATGACCATAACTTTTTCTGCACCCAGATGCAGTGCCGGGCTGAGTGGCGCCAGCTGACGTACGGCGCCATCGGCAAAATATTCGCGATGAATTTTGACCGACGGGAAAATCATCGGAATGGCCGATGAGGCCATCAGGTGATCGAGGGTAATACGGCTGCGGATACCGACACGACGCTGGCGCTGCCAGTTATTGATGCTGTAGTGGCCCTGAAAAAAACTCACGGATTCACCGCTTTCCAGCCCCGAGCAGTTCACCGCAATGGCATGCAGGGCACCGCTGTCGATGGCACCCTGAATACTGTCGAATTTAACGACTTCGTTCAGCAACTCACGCAGAGGCTGGTTATTGAGCAGTGATACCGGATCGTTTTTATAGCCACGACCAATCACCAGACTGCGGGTAAGGCGCGCCAGTGAGGCCGATACGCCCCAGAAATCGGTACGATAAATCTGATCGCAGCTGAAGTGCATCCAGATGCGTTCAAGATGCTTGATACCAATGCGGTAATTTTCGGCGTAACTGGCCAGCGCGACACCATTAATGGCGCCTGCGGATGTTCCGGAAATAATATCAAAAGGATTGTAGTGGCCTTTGGGGAGAATTTTGTGAATCGCTTTTAACACGCCCACCTGATAGGCCGCCCGGGCACCACCGCCGGAGAGAATTAATCCTGTTTTTTTAACGTCCAAATCCGTGTCCTGCTGTATCTGGGGAGCCTTTCAGTCACTCTGCATGAGTCTTTACGGGCGGCTGCAAGGCGCTCTGGCAATCTCATGCCTTCTTCTGCTGCGAGTATAGTGCATAATGCGCTTTTCTGAGTTGGCTGGAGAGACTGATGTTCACCGGTATTGTGCAAACCAGATTGCCTGTGGCAGGGCTGGAACGCAAAGAAGATTTTGCCACATTCACTTTTGAATTCCCGGAAAAATTAAGTGCCGGACTGCAGATTGGCGCGTCTGTCGCTATTAACGGCACCTGCCTTACCGTACGTACGCTGGAGCAGGGACGGGTCAGCTTTGATGCAATAGGGCAGACACTTAAGGTCACCAACCTCGGCGATCTGCAGCCGGGAAGTATCGTGAATATTGAACGGGCAGCGCGCTTTGGTGATGAGATCGGTGGTCACGTGTTGTCCGGCCATATTATGGATCAGGTCGCGGTGCTGGCGGTTGAAGATTCTGCCAATAACCGGGTGGTATGGATGGAACGCCCGGCACATCTTTCGCCTTATCTGCTGGATAAAGGCTATGTCGCACTGAATGGCTGCAGTCTGACCATTGCTGAAGTAACAGACGATCGTTTTTGCGTACACCTGATTCCTGAAACCCGTGATGTCACAACCTTTGGCATGGTACAGGTGGGCGACCGCATTAATGTGGAGGTGGATGCCCAAACCCAGGCGGTGGTGGAAACCGTGCGTCGCCTGTTGGCTGATCCGCAGATGAGTGCTCTGCTGTCCCGTTAAGGACAGAAGAGTAGTGACCGGCCGCGCGTTATTGTCAGCGGCCGGTTGTGCTGAGCGCTCAGGTTTGACTGATTGCTTTGTTCAGCGGCTTTGTAAAAAGCGGATAATATCGGCGGATTCGAACATCCAGGTCTCTTTGCCGTTATCAGAAATCAGCAGGCAGGGCACCGTGGTGCGGCCGGTTGCTGCATATTGTTGTTTACGGAATTCCTGATTGGTCAGCACATTGCGTTTTTCGACCTCGACCTTGACGCCGGGCAGTGCACGCAGCACACGCTGGCAGAATGGACAGGCGTCGTAGTAGTACAAAGCGTATTTCATAAGTTTCCCCAGATGAACTCTGCATGGATTATATCGAACAAACCGCACTTTTTCTGATTGCAATTGTAGCGAATTGGTTTTCTGCACTGGCTGGTGGTGGTGCCGGCCTGATTCAGCTGCCGATTCTCATTTTTATGGGGCTGCCATTCCCGCTGGCGCTGGCTACCCACAAAGTGGCGACGGTTGCGCTGGGCGTTGGTGCCACTGCCCGTCATCTGCGAGAGCAGCACCTTGATCGCCGGATTTTGCTGCTGATCGTCGCCGCCGGTGTGCCCGGCGTGATAGGTGGCGCCTTGTTTATTCTGGATGTGCCGGCCCGTCAGGCTGAGATTGCCCTGGGGCTACTGACTTTATCGCTGGCATTGTACTCCTGGTTCAAGCCGCAACTGGGTCTGCATAAAGACGGACGTAACCGCAGTGCAGCAGGCTTTGCGGTGGGTGCGCTGGTGCTGTTACTGATTGGTTTTGCCAATGGTGCGCTGTCGGCCGGCAGTGGTTTGTTTGTCACTCTGTGGCTGGTGTACTGGTTCGGGCTGGATTACAAAACTGCGGTGGCGCAGACGCTGGTGGCGGTCGGTCTGGGCTGGAACGGTACGGGCGCGCTGACGATGAGTGCGCTGGCGGAAGTACAGTGGAGCTGGATTCCGGCACTGGTCGCCGGCTCCTTAGTGGGCGGATATCTGGGGGCTCATACATCGATTCAGGCGGGTAACCTGACCATTAAACGCCTTTATGAACTGGTCACCCTGATTGTGGGGCTGAAGCTGTTGCTTGGCCCGCTTTGATGATCAGCCGCGTTGTTCTGCTGCGATCGTTGGGGGCTGCAACTGTGCCTGAGCTGCAGATTAGTCGCGGCCGGCATTGGCCGGCAGCCATTTCTGCACCATCAGGCGTATTTGTTCAAGACTGATTGGCTTACTCAGGTAATCGTTCATGCCGGCGTCCAGACAGCGTTGCTGATCACCGGACATGGCATTGGCAGTAACGGCAATCACTGGTGAGTAGCGCTCACCGAGGTGACTGGCGCGCAGAATCCGGGTGGCTTCAAAGCCGTCCATAACCGGCATCTGGCAATCCATAAAAATCAGATCGTAGCGGTATGGGCGTTCTGCGCGGAGTAATTCCAGTGCTTTTTCGCCGTTGTCGGCAACATCGACTTTCAGTTGTAAGCGGCTGAGCATGGAACTCAGCACCCGCTGGTTGATGGTGTTGTCTTCGACCACCAGAGCGCGGCCGCGGATACTTTCAATGGGTATGGTATCAACAGCTTCTACCTGATTGTGAACCATGCGAACTTCGCTGCCGCCCAGCGCCTGTACCGGTAAATGCAAATGTACCCGGGTGCCGTGGTGTTTTTCACTGTCGATTTCCAGGCTGCCTTTCATGCAATGACAAACGGCGCGTACCAGCGATAAACCAATCCCCAGTCCCTGAAAGCGGCGCTGATCGGACGCATCTACCTGACAGAAATAGTCCTGCACCCGGCCCAGCTCAGCAGGAGTCATACCGATACCGGTATCACCGATACTCACGTCGAGAAAGCTGATGTTATTGCGCTGACTGATGCCCACTTCCACACAGATAGTACCTTGCTGGGTAAACTTAACGGCGTTTTCCAGCAGCGCCTTGAGCGCATGACGGATGCACTTAATGTCAGCGCGGATATGATTAGGCAGGCCCGGTTGCAGAATAAGCTCAAAATTCAGATGCTTGTCCTGACACTGCTTACGTATGGTGTCAGCTGCGGTGCGGATCATCGGTGCCAGCTCGATGGTCTCCGGTGACAGGATGCGGTTACCGGCCTGCAGCTCGGTATAGGTCAGAACGTTATCAACCAGATCCAGCATATCCCTGGCACTGCGTCGTGCGTCCTGCAATGTCTCCGGTTGTGGGGTGCCCTGTTCATCGGTGGCCAGTTCCAGTGATCCCAGAATGCCGTTCAGTGGTGTACGGAATTCATGACTGATCGTCGCCAGAAAATCATTTTTCAGACGGTTCGACTCCGCCAGACGGATAGCACGTTCCTCGAGTTCTTTTTTAACCTGCGCCTCTGCATTATTTTTCGCCCGCTCAAGGATTTTGATGCGGTCAGCCAGGGCAAAAGACAGTAAAACGATTTCCAGTGCACTGCCGATTTTACTGGCGTGGGTCGTCCATACATTATTCGGCAAATACCCCAGCATCATAGAGATGGTGATCATGCCGCCGACAATCAGCGACACCCAGGCAAACAGAAAATAACGGGCCTGATGTTGCCCTTTGATTAATGACGCGACCGATGAGCAGAACACCGTTACCAGAAATATCACCACCACAAACTTACCGGTGCTCATTACCGTGGCGATATCAAAGACCAGAGAGCTGAGACAAATCAGCGCGGACAGCAGCAGGCAGGCGCGCAGTGCAATGTCTGCCGGGCGGTTATGAATATTGGTCTGCAGAAACCCTCTGGTAAAAGCACTGCCGAAAACACCGACCAGCCCAATCGTCAGTGGTACTGCCATCTGCTCAAGCCAGATCCACTCGGGCCAGATAAACTGATACCCGAGGCCGCTGGTGGCCAGCTGCAGTGTAGAAAAAGACGCGATGTAGCCGATGTAGAGTAAATAATTGCTGTCCCGGATGCTCATCCACAAAAATAAATTGTAGAGAAACATCACCAGCATCATGCCGTAATACAGACCAAGTCCGTACTGCTCATTACTGCGTTTTTCAACGAAACTTGTACTGTCCCACAGACTGATGGGCACCTGCATTGAACTGGTCGTCTGTATATTCAGATACACCACCTGGCGCTTATCTGTACTGAAATTGAGCGGAATAACAAAGTTGCGATGAGAGACCGGGCGCTGCGCAAATTCATGCAGATCACCCAGTTCGAAATAGCTGAGCTGAGAGCCATCCTGGCTTAATATGGTGGCATTAACCACATCAAGTAAGGGGTAATTAATTTCCAGCAACCAGCGGGATTTTTCACTTTGGCCCGCATCGATCGTCAGCTTCAGCCAATAAGCGGATTCGGTAAAACCTTCATTAAAAGCGGCTTTTGGGTAAGGGCGGAAAGGAATATTCTGTTCAAGAATATAAGGCAATGACAGCTGCGCCAGAGGATCTTCCAGATAGTACAAAGCACCGGAGCTGCTTATCTGATTGGCGTTGTCGGTCAGATAAAGAATGCCGGTACGGGGGGCGATTGTATTTTCAGCAGCAACCGGCAAAGCCACTGTTATCAGTGTCAGGAAACCTGCCAGTAATAGCGTAAAAAAATCCGTACGCAGCATATGGTTATCTTTATTATGCCGCTTCCCTGATTACAGACAGCCTGCGTAAGCATCCTTGCTATCTGCAACCGCTTTGCGGTCTGTGATTGAATGGTGGATTGTCATCACGATTACTGACTGTCCACCTGAAACTGTCTTCTGCAGGTTGTGATTATTGGACAAAGCAACAACAAATACCATAGCGCACCGCCACCTGCAGAACCTCCTGAGCTGACAACCACGATGCCGGTGACAGGTTGCGGAACACTGGCAAGCAGGGTGACGTTAATGTTCTGGCTGCTGTTAGAGGTGTCAACAGCTAGCGTAAGACGATCGGTTTGACTGTGCAATACCTGCAACTGTTGCGGAGTTTTTACGCTCAGATCTCCGGTCCAGTTATAGCTGACCGAAGTGCTGCTGATACTGTTAAGTACCAGGGTTTCCTCACTGTCGTCATCGAACAGCAGGGTCAGTTGCGGCGCCTCGTTACTGAAGTCAAAACCACTGGCCTGCACGATGCCGCTGAGGCTGAAAGGGTTATCCAGTGCGGTCAGCGTTACGGCGGCAGTGCTTTGTTCGCTGTCCAGATTCAGCGTGGCGCTCAGATAATTGTCGGCACTGATGCTCAGTTGCAGGTTTTCCTGTGGCAACTGCAGGCTTATTTCGCCATGACTGTCGGCATTGGCTGCAGAAGGGAGGTTCCAGAGTTCAAAGCGGCTGTCGGCCAGCGCGGCGACCGCTGTGGTAACGGGCTGCATATTCTGATCGCTGACACTGATGATCAGAGTTCTGCCTGGCTGCAGTGCCAGTTGCAGCTCGCCATCGGGCAGATTGCTGCCGGATGCCGTAATGACCGGCTGGCTGCTGCCACTGACGCTGTTAAAGGTCAGTACCGCACTGGCGGCATTGAAGTTTTCAGCATCATCGGGCGCACTGATGCTGGTCAGGGCCATCCCGTTAATATCACTGAAGGCTACCTCTGCTGAGCTGCTCGACAGCGACAGCAGGGTGCCGGCCGGCGCCCCCTCGATGGTGATGGTCTGGCTGGCTGACAGCGCCAGTGTCGGCGTTACATTAGTGGCGACCCGTAACGGACGCTCAATGTAATAGGTCGCACTGAAACCGCTGCCGTCGCTGACGGTCAGGGTGTAAGTTCCGGCAAAGGCACCGCTGGCAGGCATGGCCAGAGTGTAGCTCTGGCTGACGGCATCGTAGCTGAGCAGGCTGTCCTGCTGGCTGCCATCAAAGAACAGGGAGGTCGTAAGCTCGCCATCGCCACCACTGAGGGCGAGGGCGATTGAATTCAGCCCGGCATTCAGAGTGCCACCATTCCCCAGTGTTGTTTCATCCTGCTGCAGTTCGAACTTCGGCAGCACCGTAATGGCCAGTACCGCGCTGTCGGTTAACAGACCGTCGCTGACACTGAGACTGATACTGGCGGTACCGGTAAAGCCACTATCGGCACTGATACTGAGCTGATCGGCACTGATGCTGGCGGAGATTCCAGCACTGCTGCTGAGGATACTGTAGGTCAGGCTGTTGTTATCGGCATCGGTTGCGTTCAGCGTGACACTGGCGCTGGTTTCCTGCAGCAGAGTAAGCGCTGCCGGAGGAGTAAATACCGGTGCCTGATTGCTGGCTGACAGCACATTTACGCTGATGCTTTGCGATGTTGTGATATCACCATCGTCGACGGAGACTTCAACCATAGTGGCACCACTAATGCCGGCAACCGGGGTCAGGGTCAGCGTGCTGCCGCTCAGACTGCCATCGATCTTGCTGCTGTCAAAATTCACCAGCCCGAAAGTCAGAGAGCCAGCAGCTGTATCAACATCGCTGGCGGTCAGGGTGATGGTCAGTACAGCGTCATTGGCAATATTAAAGCTGTCAGCCGAGGTAAACAGCGGCGCATCGTTCACCGCATCGACGGTGACATTAAAGCTGGTGCTGTCGCTCAGATCACCATCGGATACCTGCACGGTGATGCTGCCGGAGCCGTTGTAATTGGCTTGCGGTGCAATGGTTAAAGTGGTGCCGCTGATGCTGGCGCCAAGCTCAGTGGTGGCCGAGGTGATGCTGTAGGTTAAAGCACCGCTGTCGACGTCGGTGGCACTCAGGATCACATCCAGCGTTGTGTCTTCATTGAGCGTTTTGGCCGTAATCGCACCAATGACCGGCGCATCGTTCACCGCATCGACGGTGACATTAAAGCTGGTGCTGTCGCTCAGATCACCATCGGATACCTGCACGGTGATGCTGCCGGAGCCGTTGTAATTGGCTTGCGGTGCAATGGTTAAAGTGGTGCCGCTGATGCTGGCGCCAAGCTCAGTGGTGGCCGAGGTGATGCTGTAGGTTAAAGCACCGCTGTCGACGTCGGTGGCACTCAGGATCACATCCAGCGTTGTGTCTTCATTGAGCGTTTTGGCCGTAATCGCACCAATGACCGGCGCATCGTTCACCGCATCGACGGTGACATTAAAGCTGGTGCTGTCGCTCAGATCACCATCGGATACCTGCACGGTGATGCTGCCGGAGCCGTTGTAGTTGGCTTGCGGTGCAATGGTTAAGGTGGTGCCGCTGATGCTGGCGCCAAGCTCGGTGGTGGCCGAGGTAATGCTGTACGTCAGGCTATCCCCATCAGCATCGGTTGCGCTCAGTGTTACATTCAGCGTGCCGTCTTCATTCAGGGTTTTTGCGCTAATCGTCCCCATCACCGGCGCGCTGTTGGCCGCTACAGCCAGTGTCCAGCCGATGTCCGCCAGCAGATATTTGGCCAGACCGGTGTCATCCAGAAACTCAGTGTACTGCGGCTCCATAATTTCATTGGGGGTGGCCGCGGTATCGAAATGGCTGACAGAGGAGCCGGGAATATAGCCGGAAGGCGCATACATCTGCATGCGGCCATTGTTAACTCCGGCACTGAAGCTACCGAGTTGTGCATTGGTCTGGGCACCATCCCAGAGCAGGTTGCCATTGTTAATCGTTGAGGCCGCTCGCTGAGACTGGTTCAGCGTTGTCACCCGGGCGTTTTGCGTGCCGTCGTAAAGTAATTTGCTGTAAGGGTCATAAACATAATTACCGTTGATCGTTGCTCCTGTGCTGCCGTCAGGGTTCAGAAACGACAGAAAGCCCATACCGTGCATGATTTCATGCAGCACCACCGACAGTAGCGAGGTACCGCTGCCAGCCGGATCATCAAACCCCAGATACCAGCCAGAGCTTTGCAGGCAGCCCGGATTGCCAATGCCGCTGTTGAACTGAGCGGTGATTTCGGCAACTCCAGGCGTTACGTCACTGCCCTGCAGCTGATTGGCCAGCCCGTCGGCGTAGACCGTCCACTCACTGCCATCATAAATAAACTCATAGTCGGCAGCCCCGGCGCTGCCCAGTGTGGCGCTGTTGGTATCGCAGTAGAGCAGATCGAAGGATGAGTTGACGTTAACGGTGACAGCAATGTCGAAGGTGGCGTTAAGAATATCGGCAGCGCGGTTAAACACCGCCAGACGTTGCGCGCCTAAAGTGGTGGCTGTGTTACCGCCGGTCGCGCTGACGGCAGTGGTATCGTTAAAGCCTTCACCAGCGCCATCAGCATTAACAATCTGAATGCCGGACGCATAGGACTGCGCGGCTGCGAACAACGCCAAAGCAGAAAAAGGAATTTTCAGACAATGCATAACAGGCCTCATGGCTTAGCGGGTTCGGTTGTGGCAGAAGTTATCGGGGCTGATCGTGCTTGTGGGGCTTGCAGGGCTTGTGGTGCCTGCAGGGCTGGCGCTGGCTGATCTGCGATGGGATAAACGATGCGCTCTTCGGTGCGCAGCTGACCGTTCTCATCGATAAAAGCCACAATGACCGTGTGATACTGGCCTTTGGCATCCATGGAGTAGCCGCCTGAGCGATTGGGTGTCAGCAGTAACTGGCTTTGTGGAATCCGGCGCCGTTCGATGTCGGCGGCTAACGCCGGTGGCAGGGAATACTGTCCCTCATCCTGAGGGTGGGTATGCAATGGGCCTGTGGCTCCCAGTGTCAGATCCGGCTGTGAGACCGGAGGCCGGGACTCGGGGGAGTTTGCCGGCGCAGCCGGGCTTACTGGCGATGTTGCGGATGCACTGGCCTGTAGCGGATCGGAATCTGCAGTAGCGGGCTGACGGTTCTGGTCCACGACCTCTACCAGAGACTGACGGCTTATCTGGCTGCCAATAATGACAGCCAGTGTGAGTACAGAAAATCCCAGCAATACAGCTACTTTCTTAGCGGATGGCGCGTGTTTCACAGGCATAACCCGGTCTGAACATAGTATGTGTCAGAAAAGGCTAGTGGGTTATCGGCAGATAACCACTGCACCAGGTAATGATTGGTTACACCATGTACTGTTGATTTTTATATTATTTTTTTGCCACAAGGCTCTCAGTCACACTCCTGAAAATCCAGATTATTGCCGCCTGCTCAGTGCGCGCTTTGTCAGTGCCGTGGCTTCGGCGCTGAGCGGGTCTTCCGGCCACGGATGTTTCGGATAGCGGCCGCGCATGTCTTTGCGCACCTCGGCATAGGTGTTACGCCAGAAATGTGGCAGATCGCGGGTGACCTGCAGTGGCCGGCGCGCCGGTGACAGCAGATGAATCAGCAAGGGCAGGCGGCCGTTAAGAACGGCGGGCTGGCCCTCGTAGCCAAACATTTCCTGCAGTTTTACGGCCAGTACCGGCGGCTGCTCCGGGTCGTCCTGACGGTTCGGATCATTGTTGTATTGCAGTTCAATGCGCGAGCCACTGGCAACCTGCCAGTGTGTCGGCAAGAGCTGTGCGAGCTGTTGCTGCTGTTCCCAGCTGAGCAGACTGAGCAGAGCATCGGTCAGCGCGATTTTATTCAGATCGCGCAGGTTTCGGGCGTTATCACAGAACGGCAGCAGCCAGTCATCCAGCCGTTGCAGCAGGCCCTGATCGCTGACATCCGGCCATTGTTCGGCTTCAGCGCCGTTACGATTCAGATACTGAGCCGCCAGCGCCATGCGGCTGCGCACTGTGTTGGTGTCATCCTGCCAGGGCAGATCGCTCAGGCCACGCTGGATAAAGTAATCCCGCCAGGCTTGCTGCCATTCTGCGGCAGACAGCGCAGGCAGCGGCTTGCTGTTCAGGATCAGCTGTCCCAGACACTGATGGCGCAGGGCTTTCAGCTGGCCGCTGTCGTTCCAGCCAATCTCGGTGCGTTCGCTGAACAGTTGTGGGGCGATTTCCTGTAAAGACGCCAGGCTGTTACGGTGCAGCGTTGCCGCCAGACGGATACGGTCCGGCTGGCCGCCGCTGATGTCGGCAATGGCCAGGTAATCGGCGTTGTGCAGATCGCTGTTATGTTGCAGTTCGGCGCCGCTGCCGCCGCTCAGGCGAAATGCCTGAGCATTAGCGCTGCGTTTCTGCGCGATGCGGTCGGGAAAGGCGAGGGCGATGACTAAACTGCAATCCAGAGCGGGGCCGCTATCCGGAGCAGGGCTGTCATCGTGAGTATTGGGCGAAGATGTTGCCTGCAGTTGCCGCTGCCAGCGCTGTGCCAGCGGGCGTACACGGTTATTCCATAAGCCCTGCTGGCGGCGAGCCTGACTCAGCAGACGTTCGGCGTCATCGCTGTGACGCTGCTGGTGGGGCCATTCCTGCAGCACGGCAACCAGTTCACAGGCTTCTGCCGCCATACCCAACTGTTGTGCGCAGAGCAGGGCATGGGCCCAGCGTGGCTCAAGGCCGAGGGCAGCGCAGCGCTGGCCATGTTCGTTCAGGCGCAGCGGCGCATCCGGTTGCAGCATACCCAGCTGCGTCAGCACCTGTCGGGCCTGACTGAGGCTGGCCGCAGGCGGAGGTGTAAGCCATAGCAGGTCGTTAAGATCGGCGCCCCAGTGCAGTAATTCCAGCAGCAGCGGCGCCAGATCGGCATCGAGAATTTCGGCGCGGATATGGGGCTCGCGCCGGCTTTGTTCTTCTTCGCGCCACAGGCGGTAGCAGAAACCTTCAGCCTGACGTCCGGCGCGGCCTGCACGCTGGACACTGGATGCCTGCGAAATAGTCCGGGTCTGCAGCTGGCTGATACCACTGGCCGGGGAGAAGCTCATCCGTCGTTCAAGACCGGAATCCACCACAATGCGCACGCCATCTATGGTCAGCGAGCTTTCGGCAATGTTGGTGGCCAGAATGACTTTGCGCAGGCCTGCGGGCGCAGGGCTCAGTGCGGTTTTCTGCTCACTGTCGCTCAGCTGGCCATGAAGGGGAGCGACCAGCACTCCGCTCAGCGTCTCCTGCAGCAGTGCCTGCACGCGGCTGATATCGGCGACCCCGGGTAAAAACGCCAGTACATCGCCGTCTTTATGAGCGTTGAGAGCTTCACGGATAACGCCGGCGCAGTGCTCGGCCAGACGGACATTACTGTTTGGCAGAGGCCGGTAAAAATGACTGACCGCAAAGCCCCGGCCGGGGCTGTGCAACAGCGGCGCCTGCAGTTTTTCGCTGAGGCTGTCGGCATCAAGGGTGGCGGACATCACCAGCAGACGCAGCTCCGGCCGCAACAGCTGCTGACACTGATGTGCCAACGCCAGCGCCAGATCGGAATGCAGGTTACGCTCGTGGAATTCATCGAAAATAATCAGCCCGACGCCGTTAAGTTCAGGGTCATCCTGCAGCATGCGGGTAAGAATGCCTTCGGTTACTACTTCAATCCGGGTGGCGGCTGATACCTTTTGCTCCAGCCGGATGCGGTAGCCGACGGTTTCTCCAACCGCTTCATGCAGCTGCTGCGCCATAAAGCGGGCGGCATTACGCGCCGCCAGACGGCGTGGCTCCAGCATGATGATCTTCTGCCCGCCAAGCCAGTCTTCATGCAGCAGGGCCAGCGGTACGCGGGTGGTTTTGCCAGCGCCGGGTTCGGCACTCAGCAGCACATTCATATGCGTGTTCAGCTGCGCGCGCAGGTCAGGCAGAAGCGAATCAATGGGCAGGGCAGGAGGCGATGATGGCGAGTGAGGCGATGTGGTCACAACAGCAGCTTTGTTCCGTCAGAAAAGACTTATGCTAACATGGCCAGACTATGGCGGTGTCCTGCTATCAGCAACAGGAGCAATAATGTCAGAGCCTAAAGAATCCGGAAATACCGTGGTGGATTTTCGCCAGGCTGGTGAAAAGCATCGTCATGCCCGTATGCATGATGAAAAAGAAGCCAAAGTGGAAGCCATGCGTGAGCGCTTTGCGGCGGCATTGCCGGATAAAAAAACACCGGTTAAAGATTATCTGAAGAAAAAGCGGGCAAAGAAAAAGCGCTGAGATCAGTCGCGCCCGGTACCGGCGTTATAGCCTCGCAGAAATTCCATCAGCTCTGTTTCAGGCAGTGGCTTTGCCAGTAAATAGCCCTGGGTTTTATCACAGCCTTTACTGCGCAGCAGGGCTTCTTCCTCTTCGGTTTCAACCCCTTCGGCAATGACCGTCATATTCAGGCTGTGGCCGAGGTTAATAATGGTATCAACCAGCGACTGCTTGCGTGGATTGGCGGTCATCTGATGAATAAAACTGCGGTCAATTTTCAGTTTGTCAGCGGGAAACGCCGCCAGATATGACAGTGAAGAAAAGCCGGTACCGAAGTCATCCAGTGCAACCTGAATATTGGCCTGTTGCAGTTTTTGCAGAAAGGTCAGCGTTTCCTGCTGGTTGCGGATCAGCAGGCTTTCGGTAATTTCAACCAGCAGGCTGCCGCCCTGCACGCCGGATTCCTGTACCTGAGCAATAATTTTGTCGGCCAGGCCGTGGTCATAAAATTCAGCGGTGGACACGTTAACCGCAATCGGGACATTAAATCCCTGCTCTTGCAGACGGCCGATCATGGCCAGAGATTCCTGCCTGACCCATTGGCCGATTTCGCGGATCATGCCGGTTTTTTCTGCCAGCGGAATAAACAGGTCAGGGCGGATCAGACCACGCTCCGGATGATTCCAGCGCACCAGTGCTTCCAGCTGCACAATACGGTCATCGGTGAGGCGCTTAATCGGCTGATAATGCAATTCGAGCTGATTACGGCTGACGGCAAAATGCATTTCCTGATGCAGTAATGCCTGGGTTTTTGCCGCTTCGAACATGGCCGGAGTAAAAAAAGCGTAGCCATTACGGCCGGCATTTTTCGCCGCATAAACCGCCTGTTCGGCAGCTTTGAGTAATTGTTCCAGCGTACTGCCATCGCTGGGATAACAGCTGATACCGATACTGGAAGAAATCCGGCAGTCGCGCATCTGGCGGATGGTCAGGCTGCGGCTGACATTTTTCAGTAACTGGTCGGCTAATTCCCGCAGTGCCTGCTCATCATGTTCACCGGTAATAATAAAACCGAACTCGTCGCCGCCGAGGCGGGCAACGGTGTCCTGCGGACGCATGCTTTGCTGTAACCGCGTGCCGACTTTCACCAGTAATTCGTCACCGGCATCGTGGCCGAGGGTATCGTTGATTTCTTTAAAATAATCGAGGTCCATCAGCAGCACAGAAAACGCGCGTTGCTTGCGCCGACCCTGTTCCAGGGTCCAGTTCAGGCGCTCGTAAAACAGGTTGCGGTTGGGCAGGCTGGTAAGCAGATCGTAACTGGCCTGATACTGAATGGTTTCTTCCGAACGTTTACGTTCGCTGATGTCGCTGATCAGGGCCACATAGCGCTGGATATCGTTTTGTTCATCGCGTACTACCGAAAAGCACAGTTCGGCATTAAAGCGTTCACCGTTACGGCGGCTGATCAGGATTTCGGTCGTCCAGCTGCGCCAGGCCGGCAGCTTGTCGAGGATGTCCTGATACTGCTGTAACGATTTAGGATCGGTTGAAAAAAAGCCGGGTTTACGGCCCAGCACTTCAGCATCGGGATAACCGGTAATGTGTGAAAACGCCGGATTAACCTCGATAATGTTGAATTCTTTATCGGTGATGATCAGTCCCAGTGGCAGGTGCTGGGTGATGGTCTCGGTCAGCTGGCGGTGATTCTGGGCACGGCGGAACTCGATGCTGGCCTGCGCCAGACGCGCGGCTTCGTGAATCAGCAGCAGATCCATGCCGGTCGGGTGGCGCACTTCACGGTAGTAAAGGCCAAACACGCCGAGCACTGTGCCTTTGGAGCCGACAATGGGTTGTGACCAGCAGGCATGTAAGCCAGCACGCGCGGCCAGTTCGCGGTAATCCTGCCAGTAAGGATGACGCTGAATATCTTCAACGATGACCAGACGCGCAGTGGCCGCCGCTGTACCACAGGAGCCCACGCCTTCTCCCACTTCGAGATTATTAATAGCGTCGATATAGAAATCCGGAAGGCCCGGGGCTGCACCCGGAAGCAGACGTTTGCCGTCATCGCTGAGCAGCAGGATGGAGGCAACACAGTCGGGTTGCTTCTCCTGAATCAGCAGGACCAGCTCATTCAGCAGCATTTCCAGCGGACGGCCACTGAGCAGCATTTCCAGAAAATGGTTGTAACGGCCAATACCGAGACGGGAAACGTCACTCAGGCCATGCTGGATAGAATTTTGGGGCATACACTGCATTCAGACAATTACTGCATCCAAGTGTAGCGGGATATGCCGGATTTGAAACAATGCAGACAGGAATAGGGCTTGTGCGGGAGAGGATCAGCCCGGCTGTTGAGCTGGATCAGGAAAAGCACCGGGGTCAGAGCGGCCCCGATACTTTTCCTGCAGGGCAGTGGTTACGCGCCGACCAGCGACTGGCCGCAGACGCGCACAATATTACCACTGACACCGGAAGCCGCCGGATTGGCAAAGAACGCGATGGTTTCCGCCACGTCGACCGGCTTACCACCCTGTGACAGGGAGTTCAGGCGACGGCCGATTTCACGGGTCATCAGTGGGATGGCATCGGTCATGGCGGTTTCGATAAAGCCCGGAGCCACGGCATTGATGGTGATGTCTTTGGCCATCAGCTCATCGGCCATGTACTGCACATAACCGATCACACCGGCTTTGGAGGCCGCGTAGTTGGTCTGACCGGTCTGTCCGGCGATACCGTTCATCGACGATACGCAGATAATGCGGCCGCCGTTGTTCAGCGTACCCTGTTCAAACAGCACGTGGTTGATGCGCTCTTCCGCCGACAGGTTGATGTCGATGGTCATGTTCCACCAGTGCTCCGGCATATTGGCCAGGGTTTTGTCACGGGTGATACCGGCGTTATGCACGATGATGTCGCCACCGCCCATTTCTTTCAGCTTGTCGGAAATCTGTTGTGGTGCCTCGGCGGAGGAAATATCGCCCAGCAGGGTTTCACCACCGATTTCGGCCATTACGCGGCGCAGATCGCCTTCCGCTGGCGGAATATCCAGACCCAGAACGGTCGCGCCGTCGCGCGCCAGGGTACGGGCGATGGACTCACCGATACCACGGGAAGCACCGGTCACCAGTGCAACTTTACCGGCCAGCGGCTTGTGCCAGTCCGGGTAGGCAACGTCCTGCGCTTTACGCACGGTCAGCACCTGACCATCGACATAAGCGGACTTGGCGGAGATCACAAAACGGAACGCGGCATCGAGGTTTTTCTCGGCACCGGTTTCAACATAAATCGCCTGAGCGGTGGCACTTTTCTTGCCGATTTCTTTCGCCACAGAGCGTGAGAAACCTTCCAGTGCACGCATGGCGGCAGCCTGTTCGCCGGTGGCGGCTTTCATATGCGGACGACCCAATACGATCACACGGCCATTGCTGTTCAGCTTACGCATTACCGGGTTAAAGAAGTAATAGAGCTGGTTCAGGTCAGCGGTGTCGGCAAAACCGGAGGCATCGAATACAAAGGCATCGAATTTGTCGGTCATATCGGCACTGCACTCGATGCCAACGGCCTTAACACCGTGCTCGCCGGCGGCGGCAACGATGGCGGCAGCGGTTTTTGCTGCTGCCGGGAAGAATACGCTGGCGCTGGCATCTTTCAGGTTGCGCATGATGTCGCTCAGCAGCGCGGCGTTGTCGCAGGCGCCGATCAGCACACGGCCTTCAAAGTAAGTTGCCTGATTCGGGTTGTAGCGCTTCAGTTCGATCGATTTTGGCAGAACTGACTTCATCAGACTGCGGCCCATACTGCTGTCGAGTACAGATTCAATAAAATTGCTCATGGTTGGGTCCTGAGGCCTGTTCATGCAGATTAAACAAGGCCGGTTAACGGTTAAAAATGGTTCACAGAGGCGCTGTAAACCACAGCGAAAACAAAATAATGGTACAGCGCCGGACGGTAGCAGATTACAGCAGCAATCATCAGGAGTGAAATTGACCAGATAAGAGGGGAAAACTGTCACTTCAGCCAATGCCAGCCATAGCCCGGGCGCTAAACTGGGCAGCGTTTATGGCAGAGTATGCAGCGCCTGCCGTTGTGATATGTGTGTTTGTCCAAGAATTAACAATCAGAATCAATACAGGATTTCCGGCATGACCAAGAGCAGTGCTAAACAGACCATCCGCCGCGTAGCCATCATTGGCGGTAACCGTGTTCCTTTTGCGCGTTCCAACACCGCGTATTCCTATGCCTCAAACCAGGACATGCTGACCGCAGCACTGAATGGCCTGGTGAACCGTTATAACCTGCAGGGTGAACAGATTGGTGAGTTTATCGCCGGTGCGGTAATCAAGCACAGCCGTGACTTTAACCTTGCGCGTGAAACCCTGCTCAGCACCGCCCTCGACCCGCGTACTCCGGGTGTTGATATTCAGCAGGCCTGTGGTACCGGTCTGCAGGCCATTATCATGGCGGCAAATAAAATTGCTCTGGGCCAGATCGACAGCGCCATTGCCGGTGGTTCCGATACCACGTCCGATGCGCCGATCGGTGTGAACGAAGGCCTGCGTAAAATCCTGCTGGACGTAAACCGTGCCAAAACTACCGGTGAAAAACTCAAGCTGCTGGCAAAAATCCGTCCTAAGCATCTGGCGCCGCTGGTGCCACGTAACGGCGAGCCGCGCACCAACCTGTCGATGGGTGAGCACACTGAGCTGACGGTAAAAGAGTGGGGCATCTCGCGTGAAGAGCAGGACGAAATCGCCTTCAACAGCCACACCAATCTGCTGGCCGCTTATGAGCGTGGTTTCTTCGATGATCTGGTCAGCCCGTATCTGGGTCTGGAAAAAGACAACCTGGCGCGCACGCCAAACATGGAAAAACTGGCCAGCCTGAAACCGGCTTTCGACAAGAAATCCGGTAAAGGTACGCTGACCGCCGGTAACTCGTCGGCGCTGACCGACGGTGCTTCTGTGGTGCTGCTGGCGTCTGAAGAGTGGGCGAAAGCACACAACCTGCCGGTTAAGGCTTACCTGAGCTTCCACGAAACCGCGTCTGTCGACTTCTTCGGTAAAGACGGCAACAAAGATAAAGAAGGTCTGCTGCTGGCACCGGCTTATGCCGTACCACGTATGCTGGAACGCGCTGGTCTGACCCTGCAGGACTTTGATTTCTACGAAATCCACGAAGCTTTTGCGGGCGTTGTCGCTTCCACTCTGAAAGCCTGGGAAGACGAGAAATTCTGCAAAGAAAAACTCGGTCTGGATAAGCCGCTGGGCAGCATCGACCGCAGCAAACTGAACGTGAACGGTTCTTCCATTGCGACCGGCCATCCGTTTGCCGCCACCGGTGGCCGTATTGTCGCCTCGCTGGCGAAAATGCTGGAAGAGAAAGGTTCAGGCCGTGGTCTGATTTCGATCTGTGCCGCTGGCGGCCAGGGCGTTGTGGCTATTCTGGAACGCTGAGCCGTTCCGCAGCGAAACAACAACGCACCAACGAGACAATAACTACACTCTCACCTCATAATACTTATAAATTTAACCCCGCTTTTGCGGGGTTTTTTTATGGGCCGATTTAATCCCGCTCTTGAGGTAATGCTGTTCATTAAGCGTTTTAAATCATTTTGAAACGCCCAATGCCTCCCAGGGGAACTTATCCCCTTGCCGGCGTGGCTTTATACCTGACCGCCATGGATGGCGGAAATGCATGTTTTGCAGGAGCAAAAACAGGCCCAACTTCGCGCCTTCTGGGCCGTCACCCTTGAAACCTTGATCTTTACTGCCCGCGCGCCTCATCGGGAGACTTCAGGCGTCCTGCCCTTCGCCCTACGGGCCAGCCTGCGGCTGTTCAATTTTGTTCCCGACAAATTGTCCATGGCTGGGCCGCTTTCGCATCTGACCGCTAGGGATGGCAGAAATGTCGGTTTGGCAGGAGCATTAACCGACCCTGCGGACAAACCAGATATATCTGCGGTTTCGGCGGCGGCCCCAGAGGCGCAGAAAACCATCACCGCACTGCCGCGTTTCAGATCAAACGTATTCTTTTCTCGTTCCTACGCTCTGCGTGGGAATGCAACTGTGCCAGCAAGGGCTACCACGCAGAGCGTGGGAGCCAGGTGTGTCGCAAACACGCTTTCCTTTGAAATACGGCTGAGCGGATTGCTTAAACCGGCGATCGTGCGGCGCCAGACAACCAGATGATTCTGCGGCCTTCAGAGCAAAACCCTGCCCCGGAACGATACAAATTATTGGTATTTTAAAACGTCGTTCCGGGGCGAATTGTTTTGCGTGCCGCATAATCACAGTTGGCTGCCCTCTTTTTTCTAAGTCAGGCCGGACGCGCCGAAAAGAGAGGATCGTAAGGAGATACCTCTCCTTACAGGGGGCGCAGGGGCTTGCCCCGCAAAGGCTGTTCAAATGCAGTCAGCGCTGGCTGGTTGCTTAAGTGAACAACATTACGCTTTTGCGTTTTTTTTATGCACTGAATAACAGGCCTGTGTAGCTGGCGCAGCCGCAGCGCAATGTGTAAAGTCAGCCGCGTCAGTTTTGCGAGCTGACGGCAGCAAATAAAAAGCAGAACAACAAAAGAAGAAACAGAATGAATAAATGGCTGGCCTTAAGCGGGCTTTATATTGTGCAGGGGTTGCCCCACGGCTTTTTCGGGCAGGCGATGCCGGCGCTGATGCGTAAGCAGGGCATGGACCTGACCATTATTGGTCTGTTGTCTTTATTGGCGCTGCCCTGGGCGCTGAAATTTATCTGGGCGCCCTGGCTCGACCGTATTTCCCTGCGTAAACAGGAATTCCGCCGCAGCTGGATTCTGACCATGAATTACAGTGCGGTGGCAGTGCTGGTTGTGATTGCCAGTCAGCCTCTGGATTTATGGACCGGGCAGGCGATGGCGGTGTTTGTCGGCCTGCTGTTAATGCTGAATACCCTGATGGCGACGCAGGATATCGCCACCGATGCCATGGCCGTAGAAAACCTGCCGCCGGAGCAGCGCGGTATCGGTAATGGAATTCAGGTCGCCGGTTATCGGGTCGGGATGATTCTGGCTGGTGGCGCGCTGGTGTCGCTGTATCCGCTGCTGGGCTGGCAGAATTCATTGTTGCTGCTGGCGTTGTTAATGCTATTGGGCTCGCTGCCGTTGTGGTGGTTTAAGCCGCAGCCGCATGTGGTTGACCGCCAGCCGTTGTGGCCTTTGTGGCTGGGCTTTTTCCGCCTGAAATACGCCGCCTTCTGGCTGCTGTTTCTGCTGGTGTATAAATTCGGTGATGCCTTTGGCACACCGATGATCCGGCCGATGCTGAGCGATGCCGGAGTGACGCTGGAGCAGATGGGTCTGATTCTGGGAACCGTGGGTTTTCTGGCCGGTCTGCTTGGTGCACTGGGTGGTGGCTGGCTGGTCGGTAAGCTCGGACGGCAAAGCGCATTGCTCGGATTTTTATTGCTCGAAGCACTGGCGCTGCTGTCGTATCTCGGCCTGCAGCCGGCGACAGGGCAGGCGCCGGACTGGCTGCATATTTATCTGGCGGTGATCGTTGAGCACATTGCTGGTGGTATGGCGACGGCGGCGTTATTTACCGTGATGATGGACCGCTGCCGCGAGCACTGTGCCGCCGCCGACTATGCCCTGCAAAGCTGTCTGGTGATTATTGCCGGTATGCTGGCCGGTGCACTTTCCGGTTTCAGCGCCAAAACTCTGGGGTATGATGGCCACTTTGTGCTGTCAGCCATTTTGTGTGTGGCGGCGATGAGTGCGGTCTGGACGCTGGTACAGCGCGGTTTACTGCCGTCACGCAAGGCGCTGGTCTGAGCGGGCGCAGGCTCTGCAGGCAAAACGAACAGGTAAGAAGAGAGTTATGAACGACACAGCCATTGATTTTCACCTCGACACCAAAGGGCTGTTCTGCCCGGAACCGGTGATGATGCTGCACAACCAGATCCGCGATATGCAGATTGGTCAGGTGGTGGAAATTCTCGCCACCGACCCTTCGACCCGGCGCGATTTTTTAAAATTCTGCAATTTCCTTGAGCATGAATTATTGCTGCAGGAAGAGGTTGATGGCGTATTCCGGTTTCTGATTAAAAAGGCGAGTGACGATGAGTGAGTCTGATATCAGCGGGTCATTTGACAGGAAAAGGGAATCGCAGAGCGAACCTGAAGAAAACCCGCTGGAAGCGATCCGCCGTATGCGCCAGCAAAAACTCCATGCCTGTGCGTTAAAACAGAAGGCGGAAATGGAAGAGATGCTGGCTACCGCGGATGCCAAAGCCAAACCTCAAAACCAGGAAAGCGCGGACTGAATGACTAAAAATAACGAGAATCGACGACTTCCTGAACCAGAATCCCTTCAATCAGACTCAGCTGAACTGCTTTCGCGTTAAATCATTTGGATACTGCCAGGTCTTTCCTGGCTGAGTATATTTTGGCATTGGACAGCTCGTCAGTTTGACTTTGGTGTCCGTTAAAGCGGGGGAAGATCACCAGTCCGACAACATGCGCTTGTTATGCCAAGTACTACTGAACAATATTGAGGATCCTAAACGCTTCCAATGTAAGTTTTTTCCTCAACGCCAAATCTGAACTTTGCTTTATCTCAATGTGGTTTGCAAAAAACCATGTTTGATTGTTAATAACAAGATAACCCACATACCATCCGTCTTTGCCAGACCAACCTGTTTTTGACCAGATCTTTATCTGGCTGTTGCTCTCTGACAGCATAATATTCTTCAGTGTTTTAATATGTTGTTTCTGTATTGGTAGATTCTCCACATACAGCTTACGCAAAAAACTAATTTGATCTTTCACAGAGACCCTTAGATCACCATCAAGCCAAAATCTTGTGATCTCTCTGCCAGTTAATTGGTTTCCGTAGTCAAAATCTTTAAGGTACTTATGATACTTTAAGTCGCCTACTTTTTTTGCATAGCGTTGATAACACCATACACATGAGTATTTAAAGGCTGTTTTAAGTGTTTGATCTTTATTCCATGGAGCGTATTCGCGCTCTACGCCATCCCAAGCAATGACTTCAGAGGAATCTTTAATCAAACCTTCCTCTAGTATGATTAGTGTATTAGGTATTTTAAATGTTGAAGCAGGGATGAAGCTTTCTTTGTTATTAACATTATATTGATACTTTAGTTTACCATCAGCAGATTCAATGAGTATCGCCCCTTCAACATTGTTAGCCTTGTAAAGTCTTTCTATCTCATTCTCTAAAGCATATATGTCGGCTGATAAAGCCCATATAGCTAGTAGTCCCAAATACTTCATGTCTATCCTGATTTTAATGTGTAGTCGCATAACGTTTGGTTAAGGGGCGGGCTTTTGCCCGTCCTAGTTACCGGGATGGCAGGATTATTCAACGCGGGTTAAGTCCTGCACAGCGCGAAGCGGGCCGATTGTGTGCTCCTGCACAATCTGCATTTCCGCCATCCATGGCGGTCAGGAGTAAGCGCCCGACCGGCGTGAGGGGTAAGACCCCTCAAAGAGGTCATAGGGCCTGGCTTCAGCCAGAAAAGCCAGCCCGCGCAGCGGCATCAAACCTTTAGACGAGATCAGAACCAACGAGGCGAACGGCCACAAAATAAACCAGATATCGCGGCTGAAAGCCGCTCCCACAATGCACAGCCTGAAGAGCCACGATGCCACTCCAGGCTATAGGAAAGCAGTGGCCAACACTGGGGTTGGCCGGTTTTTATGCTCGCTACCGCTTACTTCGCCAGCAAATAATTCACCAATAAAGGCACCGGACGTCCGGTCGCGCCTTTGGTTTTACCACCGGTATTCCATGCGGTGCCGGCAATATCGAGGTGCGCCCATGGCGTGCCTTCGGTAAAACGCGACAGGAAGCAGGCGGCGGTGGTGGCACCGGCCAGCGGGCCGCCGATATTGGCGATGTCGGCAAAGTTGGAATCCAGCAGTTCCTGATAGTCGTCTTCCAGTGGCAGACGCCATACTTTGTCACCGCTGTGGCTGGCGGCATTCTGCAGTTCACCGGCCAGGGCTTCGTCGGTGGTGAATAAACCGGAATTAACGCGACCCAGAGCGGCCATGCAGGCACCGGTTAAGGTGGCGATATCCACGATGGAGGCTGGTTTAAAGTTGTCGATACCGTAGGTCAGGGCATCGCACAGTACTAAGCGGCCTTCGGCGTCGGTGTTGAGAATTTCGATGGTTTTGCCAGACAAACTGGCGACGACGTCACCGGGCTTGCTGGCATGACCGGCGGGCATATTTTCGGCGCTGGTGATCATGCCAATCACATTGATGGCGGGTTTTAATGCCAGCAAGGCCTGCATGGTGCCGAGCACGGAAGCGGCGCCACACATATCGTATTTCATTTCGTCCATACCCAGACCCGGCTTGAGGCTGATGCCGCCGGTATCAAAGGTGATGCCTTTACCCAGAATCATATGCGGCGCGGCGTTTTTATCGGCGGCACCGTTGTATTTCATAATGATCATTTTGCCCGGCTCAGACGAACCTTTGGCAACGGAAACAAAGGCGCCGGCGCCCATTTCTTCCAGCTGGTCTTCATCCAGAATGGTCACGTCCAGCGCGCCATTGGCGGCCAGCTCCAGTGCCTGTTCGGCCAGATAGCTTGGGGTACAGATATTCGGTGGCATATTGCCGAGGGTTTTGGCGTAAGCCACGCCCTGAGCCACGGCTTCGCCTTTGTTCAGCGCGGCGCTGACATCGCTGCCCAGCCAGATAATGCTGTCGGGTTGGCGAACGTCGTCATCCTGCTTGCTTTTGGTTTCGGTAAAACGGTACAGCGCGTTGCCGAAGGCCATGGCGCTTTGTTCTGCCAGCCATTCTTCGCTCAGGTTATCATTCGCCAGTCCGTTCAGGGCCAGCGCAATGCTGCCGGAAAAACCGCTACAGGCGCTGGCGATGGCGTTCAGCACTTTAACCGCGCTGCTGCGGGTCAGGGCGTCTTTACCGGTGCCAACCAGTAATACGCGGCTGGCCTTTACCCCGGCAACGGCCGGCAGTAACAGGGTCTGGGCCAGTTTGCCGCTGATGTCTTTGTCATCGATGCGGGCCTGAATAAAACCGTTACTGGCATTATTGATGGCAGCGGCGGCGTCAGACAGCTTGCCTGACTGGTCGAGAGTGACCACAATACAGCTGGCTTGAACATCGGCGGCAGAATTCGTGGAAATCTGATATTGCATGATGGCTCCTGACGGGAAAAGAAAGGGCGGTGTTGCCTGCCCGTTTGACTCAAAGATGCGTTCAAGTGTACGAAAATCAAGGGCGGAACACAGCCGTTTGTTAGCAATAAGGTAAGTATTTTGATTCTTTTCCGTTATCTGGCCCGGGAACTGGCCGGCTCACTGGTGGCAGTGACCACTGTGCTGCTGATGATCCTGATGAGTGGTCGTCTGATTCAGCAGCTGGCAGCGGCGGCGGCCGGTGAGGTGTCGCTGGATATTGTGTTTTTTACCCTGTTGCTGCGCCTGCCATCTTTTCTGGAAATGATTTTGCCTTTGGCGCTGTTTATTTCCATCCTGCTGACGTATGGCCGTCTGTACGCCGAAAGCGAGATGACGGTACTTACCGCTACCGGTTTTTCGGATAAAAAATTACTCGGTTACACCATGATACCGGCGCTGTTTCTGACCCTGCTGGTGGCCAGTTTTACTCTGGTGCTGAGCCCCTGGGGGGCGCAGAAAATGGAAAACCTGTATGAAAAACAATCGAAATTAACCGAATTTGAATTACTGGCGCCGGGGCGTTTTCAGAGTACCGCTACAGGCTCCCGTGTGACCTATACCGAAGCGCTGTCCAATGACAAAACCCAGATGCACCAGGTCTTTATTGCCGACGGCAACACGCTGCTTCTGGCTGAGCGTGGCACTCAGTATGTCAGCGATGAAACCGGCTCACGCTTTCTGGAATTGCATAAAGGCCGCCGTTACGACCTGACTCCGGGCAGTGCTCAGCTGCAGGTGCTGGATTTTGATTTATACGGCGTAAAAATCGCCGACGAGCCGGAAGAGCGGCGCAAGCTGCGCAAAGAAGCGGTACCAACGCTGGAACTGATCGGCTCGGCCGAACCTAAGCATCAGGCGCAGCTGCAGTGGCGTATTTCATTAATTTTAATGGTGCCTATTGTCACCCTGATTGCTTTCCCGTTATCGAAAGTGAATCCGCGTCAGGGGCGTTTTGCCCGGCTGTTTCCCGCCATTGTGTTGTTTATGGTGTATATCTCGCTGCTGATTGCCATGACCGGCATGATTGAAAAGCGTACGCTCAATCCGGCCATCGGCCTGTGGAGTCTGCATATTGTTTATCTGCTGATTGCGGCGGGTTTGTTGTTACTGCCGGAGTGGATTCGCCGGCGCAAGATTAAGGGCCTGTAATGAATCAGCTGGATTCCTACGTCGCACGTAATGTGTTTATGGCCACGCTGGTGGTCATTATTGTGATTGTTGGCCTGGATGCGATTTTTACCTTAGTCGACGAGCTCGATCAGCTGAAAGGCGATTATCAGTTTGTGCAGGCGCTGGAATTTATGGGTCTGCGTCTGCCACGCCGTGCCTATGAATATATGCCGATGGCCTGTCTGATCGGTTGTCTGGCCGGTCTTGGCAGTATGGCCGCTAACAGCGAATTAACGGTAATGCGTGCTGCCGGTATTTCGGTGGCGCGTATCAGTATTTCGGTACTCAAGCCAATGGCGGTGCTGATGGTTTTCAGCCTGCTGCTGGCTGAGTTTGCTATTCCGACGCTGGAGCGTATTGCCCAGTCGCAGAAAGCCGTAGCCCAGGGCAAGGGTGATGTGTTGTCGAATAAAGGCAAAGGCTACTGGCACCGTGAAGGCCATGATTTTATGCGTTTTACCGCGGTTGAACCCGGTGGCGTACTGCACGGCGTAACCCTGTATGAATTTGATGTCGACCGCGAGCTGCAGCGGGTACGCACGGCGCAGCGGGCGATTTATCAGCGTTCGCACTGGCAGATGGAAGACGTGCAGGATGTATTGTTGCTGGGTGACCGTACCGAAGTACGGCGTTTTCCGACTTCTTCATGGGATACCGAGTTAACCCCGGAAAGCCTCAGCGTGGTGATGGTGCAGCCGCGTGATATGTCGATTTCCAACCTGTTCAGCTATACCCGTTATCTGGCCAAGCAGGGGCTGAACGCCGACAATTATTTATTATCCTTCTGGCGTAAGGTCACGCAGCCTTTAGGTACCTTTGCGCTGGTGATTCTGGGTATTTCTTTTATTTTCGGGCCGTTGCGCGCAGTGACACCGGGTTACCGGATCTTCTCCGGTATTCTGGTCGGGCTGGTGTACAAATACGCGGAAGAATTATTGGCACCGGCCAGCATTGTGTTCGGCTTTGCGCCCATCTGGGCGAGCATTATTCCGATTGCCGGCTGCTTCTTGCTGGGTGTGCTGCTGATGCGTAAGGCGGGGTAAGCGCCCCGCCCAGTTCGGAGTAGCGCGGGGGGTGGGCGGTGCCGGAAGGGCGTTTATTTCATGTTTTTCGGGATATAAACCATACGCGTCAGAGAGGCGATGTCGTGCCAGCTGCGTTGTTGTTTATCAAACAGCATCCACCAGAAGCCGAGGCCCATAAACAACAGCGAGAAAAAACCAACCCCGGTCCGTAACATACACTGGCTGAGCTGAATGCCAGTGCCTTTCTTGTTGTCGTTCAGCAGTTTCAGTCCCCAGGCTTTCATGCCGATGGTCTGACCACCGCGGCGCCAGGAATGGCTGTAATACAAAAAGCAGATAGTAAACATGACAGACATCGACATCGCCGGGCTGAGACGCACAAACTCCTCACTGCCGATGATTTTCGATACAGCGGTGACCAGCAGGCCGCCGAGCATAATATAAAGAGCAATCAGAACCAGCGCATCGTAAGTCAGCGCCGCAAGACGGCGGGAGAGCGGAGCGGTTGGGTAATTCTGATCAGACATAACAACACCTGTAACGGTCGGCAAAGAACAGGCGCGCATCATAGCAAAAGAGCTGCGTCCTGACTGCCCGGGCCGTTGCCGGACGGGTAAGAAAGCGTCAGCAGCCTTCCGGGTCCGCTGCCGGCACGATGAATAAGGATTCTCTGTGAACAAACAACAGGCCTGGGTTCTGGCCGCACGGCCCAAAACCTTACCGGCAGCACTGGCACCGGTATTGCTCAGCCAGAGCATGGCAGCGGCGGCCGGAGGTTTTTCCTGGTCGCTGGCGCTGGTGATTCTGCTGTGTGCACTGGCACTGCAGGTGGCGGTGAATATTGCCAATGACCTGTTCGATTTTCAGCGTGGCATCGATGACGGCGTGCGCCTTGGTCCGCCGCGGGCAGCGCAATCGGGCTGGCTCAGTATCCGGGAGCTGCAGGGCGGGCTGATTCTGAGTTTATTGCTGGCGCTGATCAGTGGTGGCTGGCTGGTGCTGCAGGGCGGCTGGCCCTTTGCGCTACTGGGGCTGGCCTCGGTGCTGGGGGTGCTGGCTTACAGTGCCGGCCCGGTGCCGCTGGCGTCCCATGGTCTGGGGGAGGTCACGGTCTTCCTGTTCTTCGGTTTGCTGGCAGTGTGCGGCAGTTATTATCTGCAGCGCCAGACATTGCCGCCGGAAGTGTGGCTGGCAGCGGTACAGATGGGCTTGCTGACCGCCGCCATTATGCTGGTGAATAACCTGCGTGACCGCGACAGCGACGCGCTGGCCGGTAAAACCACGCTGGCGTTATGGTTGGGTGAACGTGCCACCCGGCTGATGTATGCCGCGCTTATTCTGTTCCCTTTTGTGTTGTTACCGACGGATATTCTGAGCTTTGTCTGGTGTGCGTTACCGGCTGCACTGTGGCTGGTGCTGCGTATCTGGCGGCGTTATGGCATAAAGCTGAACCGGCAGCTGGCGCAGACCGCGCTGTTTTGTTTACTGTTTGCATTGCTGCGTGCGTTTGATTTTCTCGCGTTTTAAACCGCCCAGGGCGACAGATCAATATTCAGAACGATTGCAAAGGTTAGACTTTCAGTATCGATATTATGAACACAGGCAGGAGAGTTAAATGGTTAATTTAGGTGATATCCGCCGGCAATATACTCAGGGCCGGTTAGACGAACAAACCGCAGCAGCGGACCCTATGACCCAGTTTCATGCCTGGTTTGAACAATACCGTGGCACCGATCCGCTGGAGCCAACCATTATGACGGTTGCTTCGGTGGATGCCGCAGGCCAGCCCTGGCAGCGTATTCTGCTGCTGAAAGCGTATGACGAAAACGGCTTCGTTTTCTTCACCAATTACGACAGCAATAAAGGCCAGCATTTTGCGGCTAATGCTCATGCCAGCCTGCATTTTTTCTGGATTAATCTGGAGCGTCAGGTACAGGTGCAGGGGCTGGTGGAAAAGATCAGCCGTGCCGAAGCGGAAGCGTATTTTCACTCCCGTCCACGGGAAAGCCAGCTCGGTGCCTGGGCATCAGCGCAAAGCCGTCCTCTGGCTGACCGCGCCACGCTGGAAGCTAAGTTTGCAGAGGTATCTGAGCAGTACGCCGGGCAGGACGTACCACTGCCGGATTACTGGGGCGGTTATCGGTTAAAACCTGCGCGTATGGAATTCTGGCAGGGTGGTGAGCATCGCCTGCATGACCGGCTGGAATATTCTATGGCCGCCGGTGAATGGAAAAAACAGCGCCTGAATCCTTAAGATAAAAATGCCTGAAATAAAAAAGCCCGGAAATTCCGGGCTTTTTTACGTTCAGATTTTAAATGCCACGAAAAATCAGAGCTTCGCCATTAACGCTTCGGCCTGAGCAATGTAGCTGCCGCCAAACAGCAGGGCATGATTTAACAGATGATAGAGCTGATACACCGGGCGGCGTTTTTCATAGTCTGCAGACAGCTGGTTAACACTGTCATAGCCGTCGTAGAATTTTTTCGGGAAGCGGCCGAATAATTCGGTCATCGCCAGATCGGTCTCAGCGTCGCCATAATAACTCGCCGGATCAAACAGAACCGGGTAAGACAAGTGCCTGTCCGGGTTAAAACCAATATTACCCGACCATAAATCACCGTGCAGTAATGATGCATCGGGCTGATGATTAGCGAGAATCTCACTTGCCCGCTGCAGCGCTTTCTGGCTGTGCGCAATACGGATACCGCGATCAAGTAATTGAGTGAGTAATGGCTGCAGGCGCTGGTTGATAAAAAACTCACGCCAGTTTTCCTGCCAGCGGTTGTCCTGTGGGGTTTCGCCACACCAGGTCATGCGTTCAAAACCATAGCCTTTGTCAGTGATGTGATGGTGCATTTGCGCCAGCTGCTGACCGGCACTGAACCAGTCGCCGTGTACAGCCAGAGGAATATGCTGCAGGATCAGGTAAGACATCGGTTGGATGTCAGCACGTTTGACAGAACCCATTGCCAGCGGGGCGCAGGCAGCCATGGTTTGCGTAGCCATCATCCGCAACAGACATTCCTGTTCAGCCGCAAAACGCGGCAGATAAGCCAGTTCCTGGCATTTAATAAAAAAAGCGCCGGCGGCGGTCTGCACACTGAACTGCAGCTGATGTTTGTGTTGGTGGCGACTGAAACCACGCAGCTCCGCAGCCGAAGGAAACAGCAGGCGATTACTCACGGCATCCGCAAGAATATCGCTCAGTAATGGCTGGGCTGTATGGTCATCCTGATAACCGGATACTTGCTCATCAATGGCAAACGCATGGTTCATAGCGCAACACTCTGACACTTAAACAGTTGTACAGTGTATGGCTATGAACCGGGGAATAATGCAGAGCAGTTAACACTTTCATACTGCAGACTTAGGCCTTTTCGCGCCTTTTACCCGGGAATTACACTCTGGTTACGCGATGTTTACAGAGTGATTATTTGCGTTACGCGACTTATCAGTAATGAATAAAAACTCTGTAACCTGATAATTTTTTGGCATGCATCAGTCTGTAGTAAAGGGCGTCCGGTGGCCGGGCATCGTCAGTAATACGCAGATAAATAACGGCCGTGTTGGCGGAAGCTTAATTACGGGTTCTCTGTCATTTGGAAATGCAATATTTCTGGCACGAGTAAAAGGTGCGGCTGTACTGACCGGTGACGCAGTGCTTCATGGCGGTAAACATTCTGTTCAGGCGCTTAGGCTGATGCCCTGGTTGTCATAATAAAGGTTGTTATAACCCAGGTTGCCATAACATTTTCTCGCCATAAATTTAAGCATTCCCTCTGTCCCGAACGCTATGTTATCGATGTCAGCGGGCCAGCCTTTGTCCGGGTACAGGATACAGAAGCCAGACAGAGGCAAAGAAGGACGATTGATCCGCGGCAGCGAACAGAGTAGTCGGCAGAAACGGTTTATTAATAACCGCTGGTTACTTAATATGGAGCGATCAACATGCCCTTGTGGGCGGAGGAGCAGATGAAAGATCCCATTCTGGCCGTTGGAGCAGTAACGATTCTGATTTTACTGGTGGTGATCCCCGTGCTGCTGAGCAGCTGTGCCAGTAACCGTGCACAGAGCAGCGCCGAGAACCAGCGCCTGCAGCAATCACCACAATACGTGACCGCGGAAAAGCAGTTTGCTAATCCGGTACCACGCCCATCGCAGGGGCTGAAAGAGGTGGCCGGAATTTTCTGGGAGCTGGCGACCGGCAAGCATCCGCGCTCGGTGCCATCGCAGGCTATTCCGGTGCGCTCATTCAATGCCGACGAGCTGCAACAGCTGCCTGCCGGGGAACACCGCGTATACCGCATTGGCCACTCAACGCTGTTGCTGGCGCTTAACGGTGAACTCTGGCTGCTGGACCCGGTATTCTCCGAACGTGCCTCTCCGGTGCAGTGGGCCGGCCCTAAACGCTTTCATCAGCCGCCTATTGGTTTGGACGAATTACCCGCGCTGACCGGCATTATTATTTCCCACAACCATTACGACCATCTGGATGAAGCCAGCATCCGCGCGCTGGCTGATCGCGCCGAGGGTTTTTATGTACCACTGGGCTTAGGCCAATATTTGCGTGACTGGGGCGTAAGCGAAGAGCGTATTCACGAACACGACTGGTGGCAGGAGACTCAGGTTGGTGACACCTTAGTCGCCGCCACTCCGGCGCAGCATTTTTCTGGCCGTGGTGTTCTGGATGGCGACGAAACCCTGTGGGCATCCTGGGTGATTATCCGTGATGATAAACGCTATTTTTTCAGCGGTGACGGCGGCTATTTTGACGGCTTTAAAACCATTGGCGAACGCTACGGCCCGTTTGATTTAACCATGATTGAAAACGGTGCCTACAACCCGCGCTGGGCGCATGTGCATATGATGCCGGAGCAAAGTGTACAGGCGCATATCGACCTGCGCGGCAAACAGATGCTGCCCATTCATAACAGCACCTTTGATCTTTCTATTCATGCCTGGTACGACCCGCTGGAACAGGTACGGCAACAGGCCGAACAACGCGATATTGCGTTGCTTACACCGACCATTGGCGAAGGCGTGATTATCGGCAGCGAACAGCGCTTCAGTTACTGGTGGCAGCCGTTAATTGAGCAGGACGTTGCTGGTCAGGAAAATACTGTGCGGAAAATAGAAACCGTTGCGGAGGAGGGCGGAGATAATAAGCGGTTGGCGCAGGTGAAAGCTGTGGGAGAATAACGAGGAGACTGTATGGTTTTCGGGTCTACTTTATGGAGCAGCGGCCTGGCGAGATTGTATATTGCTAACTCCAATTCCCTTGTGAAGTTACACTCACTATAAACAAGCAAGTCATAAGATTTTTTTAATCGATACTGGATGGCGTTTAGTTTGCTGTCGCATGCTTAATCATGAATTGATTGTCCATATATTTCAGCACGTTTTCGTTAACTTACTTAATGATGAGTGGGATTATGAAAGTATTCAGTGCTCAAATAGGAGGGCGGAATTTACCTGCTCTCTCTGATATTTAAATTATGTATCTGATAAAAAACGTTGTTGGGTGGGCTGTTTTGGATAAGTATTTGCAATGAGGTCTAAGTTTGTATAGAAGCTTTTATGTCATTGATGTATGTGTGTGGTTTGATTTTTATGTTGTGATGTTTGTCTAGATGTTAGTATGTAAATGGATTGATTGTAATTGTTGTCTTATTTTCGATTGTTGTATAGCTATATAGATTAATGTTGTAGATTTTTTAATGGCCTCTGCGTTGCTGTGCTGCCATTCTTTGAATGGGGCTAGGATATCGAGTATTTTTTCTTCGTTTCGGTGTTTATTTTATTACTATGCCTTCTTCTTGAAAATATTTATTAACAATTTCTGAATGTGATGGGCTAGGTAGTCCGTATAATGATTCATTGCTGTTCAATTGAAACTTTCTTGCAATAAGTTTCGCATGAAGCATTCCTTTTACATCCGGGTCGTAGTCAGGGAGTCTAATGTCTCCTTCTGTGGCCATGTGGAGTACGACTTCTTTTTCCACATCCGTCAAATGCGGTAGAGCTCGAGAAAAGTTCTCTAGGATTATAACTCCTTTTTCTAGCTGTGATAGCTTTTCCTTTTTGTTCTTTGAAACTTGGTTATATTTTTTGATTAACCATTCTACTATGTCGCAAATTAGTGTTAGTGTGTTTATAAATAGCCTTGCGATAAGAGCTCCAACTGTAAATCCTGTAAAAAATATTGTGACTAGGATAAATGTATATATCGCATCACTATTGATTAGCCTCATAGCGTCTGTTTCGGTTGTTATGAAATACGCTAGGTATGAGCCAGTGCCGGTAGCTAGAGCTAAGAGGAATAAATGTTTCCCAGAGGTTTTATCTTCATCAATATCGAAGATATCTTTAAGATGCAGCATAGAATCCATTCCAAAACGAAAAAGCCTGCGAAGTAATAACTTACCTCGCAGGCCTTAGAATTCGTGGTAGCTATGACTGGACTTGAACCAGTGACCCCAGCATTATGAATGCTGTGCTCTAACCAGCTGAGCTACATAGCCACATTGTTACCTGAAAGAAGTGGTTAATGCTCGCTGCATTGCTCCGTTCAAGTGGCGCGTATTATGCCAGCATTCTTTTGCCTGTCAAACATTTTTTTCTGATATTTTTCAAAGAGTTACTAAACCGTGCGAAAGTCCGGGCAGAGGCCCTGTGCTGCTGCAGTCAGGGATTGCTGTCGCGATTGTTGAGATGGCGCTGAATCGGGCTTTATCTGCGTCTGAGGGCTTCTGATATGTGTTCAGGCGGTGCGGGTCTGGGATGACGTCAGGTACGGGAAGGGCAAGCATTCACGTGTCTGCCGCTTTGGCGCATAAAAGCTCCGGGCATAAAAAAAGCCCTGGCGTTTCCGGCGGGGCTTTTGTTTTTTGCTCAGCGGCTTGCGAACGGGCAGGGGCAGGGATCAGATGATCCCTTGTTCCTGCAGGTCGGCGATCAGAGAGTCGAGGCTTTCCTGATCAGCGGCGAGGCTGATATCGGCACCATCGGCACCACCGGCTACCAGTACTACCAGGCCTGCGTCTTTCAACAGCTGGGCGTGTTCGTTGCTGGCAATGGCAGCTACGCGTCCCATTTCGAACAGACGACGGTCGAGGCTCTGTACAACCTGCTCAGCATTCACGGCGTTAACGGCAACGATGGCTGGCTTCTGGTTGAAGCGACGGGCTTTCTCTGCGGCGGTTACCGGCGTGTTATCGTCCGATGCGCTGGCGGCGCCAACGATCATACCGGCACCAATGGTCACGTTGCTCAGGCGGTCGATGATGATAAAGGCGCCGGTGCCCGGAATTTTGCTGTAGCAGTCAAAAGGTACGGCTTTATCCAGCGACACTTCCACCAGGGCGATTTCGTTCAGGTTTACCTGATCGGCCAGACTCTGTTCCAGTGTGTTTACGTCCACCAGATGGTGGATTTTGCTCACGGTACCGGCGGTTGAGCTGGAGGCGAATTTCAGGTCGTATGGCTTACCCGGAATCAACGGGTTCTCGGTCATCCAGACGATGTCGGCATTCAGCTTTTTACCCACGGTTGGCAGGTCGTCGAGCTTCACAATAACGTCGCCACGGCTGATGTCGATTTCGTCTTCAAGGGTCAGGGTTACGGCCTGACCGGCGAAGGCTTCTTCGAGCTTGCCGTCGTAGGTTACGATGCTTTCAACCTTGCTGGTTTTCTGCGATGGCAGCGCCATGATGGTGTCGCCCGGCTTAACAATACCGGAGGCGATGGTGCCGCAGAAGCCACGGAAGTCGAGGTTCGGACGGTTAACGTACTGTACCGGCAGGCGGAAGTTTTCCAGGTTTTTGTCCTTGGCAATTTCCACGCTTTCCAGAATTTCCATCAGCGTCTGGCCGGTGTACCAGGCAGCACGCGCGCTGCGTTCTACCACGTTGTCGCCGTCGAGGGCGGACATCGGCACAAAGTGAATATCGCTCAGTTCCAGATTCAGGTTTTTGGCGAAGGCGAGGTAGTCTTCACGGATCTGGTTAAAGCGCTCTTCGCTGAAGTCGAGCAGGTCCATTTTGTTAATCGCCACCACCACGTGCTTGATGCCCAGCAGGGAGGCAATAAAGCTGTGACGTTTGGTCTGGGTCTGCACGCCGTAGCGGGCGTCGATCAGAATAATCGCCAGATCACAGGTGGAAGCACCGGTGGCCATGTTGCGTGTGTACTGCTCGTGTCCCGGAGTATCGGCGATGATGAACTTGCGCTTGGCGGTACTGAAGTAGCGGTAGGCTACGTCAATGGTGATGCCTTGCTCACGTTCTGCCTGCAGGCCGTCAACCAGCAGGGCGAGGTCGATTTTCTCGCCAGTGGTGCCGGATTTGGCGCTGTCTTTTTCGATGGCGGCCAGCTGATCTTCATAGATCATTTTTGAGTCATGCAGCAGACGGCCGATCAGGGTGGATTTGCCATCGTCAACGTTGCCGCAGGTTAAAAAACGCAGCAGTTCTTTATTTTCGTGCTGCTTCAGGTACTCAAGAATATCGGCAGCGATCAGATCGGATTGGTGTGACATATCAGAAGTACCCCTCTTGTTTCTTCTTCTCCATCGAACCGGATGAATCGTGGTCAATGGCACGGCCCTGACGCTCAGATGTCGTGGTCAGCAGCATTTCCTGAATAATTTCCGGCAGGGTTTCTGCCTCAGATTCGACGGCGCCGGTCAGCGGATAGCAGCCCAGGGTACGGAAGCGTACGGATTTCATTTCCGGCACTTCGCCTTCTTTTAATGGCATACGCTCGTCATCAACCATGATCAGCATGCCGTCACGCTCAACCACCGGACGCTTGGCGGAATAGTACAGCGGTACGATGTTGATATTTTCGAGGTAGATGTATTGCCAGATATCCAGCTCGGTCCAGTTAGACAGAGGGAAAACACGGATGCTCTCGCCTTTGTTGACTTTGCCGTTGTAGATATTCCACAGCTCAGGACGCTGGTTTTTCGGGTCCCAGCGGTGTTTGCTGTCACGGAAAGAATACACACGCTCTTTGGCGCGGGATTTTTCTTCGTCGCGGCGGGCACCACCAAAGGCGGCATCAAAACCGTACTTGTCCAGTGCCTGCTTCAGCGCCTGGGTTTTCATGATGTCGGTATGCTTGGATGAGCCGTGGGTGAACGGGCCAACGCCCTGTTCCACACCTTCCTGATTGATGTGTACGATCAGATCCATGCCTACTTCTTTGGCCATCTTGTCGCGGAACTCAATCATCTCCTTAAACTTCCACGTGGTATCCACGTGCAGCAGCGGAAATGGCGGTTTACCCGGATAAAAGGCTTTACGGGCCAGATGCAGCATCACGGCAGAGTCTTTGCCGATGGAGTACATCATCACCGGATTGTCGAATTCAGCGGCGACTTCGCGGATGATATGAATACTCTCCGCTTCCAGCTGCTTTAAGTGCGTCAGGTTGTAGTCAGTCATTTTGGTCTGATGGCTCCCAAAAGGTAGGTGTGGGGCAATGTAAATTGCGCGAAATATACCAAGTTGCCTGATATATAAGAAGGTATATTCAATAACATTTAGCTATATGCATATGGTGAAGAAGATGCTTTGGTTCGGGCCACCCGGCGCCCGCCACGGCAGGCTTCAGCTGTTGTCATACAGTTGCCGGACAGATGAGGAAAAGACGCTATGGCGCAGGAACAGAAAATCACGATTGCAGGTACAGCCGGAGCGCTGGACGCACGCTGGCAAGCAGCAGAGCAGACGCAGCTGGGCTTGCTGATGTGTCATCCGCATCCGCTGTTTCACGGCACGATGGACAATAAAGTGGTTACCACCGTAACACGTACGGCGGCCGGTCTGGGGTTGCCGACCCTGCGCTTTAATTTTCGCGGGGTTGGTAACAGTGAAGGTGTGCACGATAAGGGTGTGGGCGAACAGGACGATGTGCTGGCGGCGCTGAACTATGCGCGTAACGAGCTGGGCTGGCAAAAGGTTATTCTGGCCGGATTCTCTTTCGGTGCCGGTATGGCCTGCTTAAGCGCCTGTCGTGAACCGGAAGGCATTGCTGCGCTGGTGCTGCTGGCGCCGGCGGTGCATCACTTTGATGCACCTAACCAGTTGCCTTATGAGTTTGAAACCTTCGTCTATATGGGCGATGCCGACGAAGTGGTGCCTTTTGATGAAGTCAGTGACTGGGCTGAGCGTGTCGTGCCAACGCCACACTATCAGGTGTTCTGTGAGGGCAGTCATTTCTTTCATGGTCGCCTGACCGATCTTAAGGCCAGTCTGCAGGAAGACTGGGCGCCGCTGCTTAAGGCGGCCGGGCTGAGCTGAGAGGGTTGAGTTGAGAGAGCAGGGCTGAGAGAGCAGGGCTGAGTCAGTGGAAGAGGCCGGTTTGGCAGGCATTTCCTGCCGTCCGACCTTGGTCAGGATTTGCACTTTTGCCCCTGCTTGGTTAAATTGCGCGCCCTGAATTTCTTCCCGATATCCCACTTCTATAAGGGAGACTGTCTGTGTCTACGCCCTGGGAACTCTATCAAGCCGATCTGCAACGCGATGACTTTTCTTATGATGCCGCGCAGGAAATGGCGGTTAAGCATCTGCAACGTCTGTTTGACGACCTGGTCGCCGCGGAAAACCGCCGTGCGCAACAGGGGCTGTTCGGTAAGCTGGCTGGCAAGCTGAGCAAGAAAAAGCCGGAACCGGAAAAAGGGATCTACTTCTGGGGCGGCGTCGGTCGCGGTAAGACCTATCTGGTCGATACCTTCTACGATGCGCTGCCGTTCAAACGCAAAATGCGTACTCACTTTCACCGCTTTATGCAGCGCGTACACCGCGATCTGACGGCGCTGGCCGGCGAAAAGAACCCGCTGAATATTGTTGCTGACCGCATTGCCGATGAGGCTGCAGTGATCTGCTTCGACGAGTTTTTCGTCTCCGATATCGGTGATGCGATGATTCTCGGTGGCCTGATGCAGGAACTGTTCAATCGCGGTGTTACCCTGGTGGCCACGTCCAACATCGTGCCTGACGGTCTGTACAAAGACGGTCTGCAGCGTGACCGCTTTATTCCGGCGATTAAACTGCTGAATAAATACACCGAAGTGGTGAATGTGGATTCGGGTGTAGATTACCGCCTGCGCACACTGGAGCAGGCTGAGCTTTACCATTACCCGCTGGATGACGGTGCAGAAGCCAGTCTGCAGAAAAGTTTCGACAGCCTGATCGCCGACCCGCGTCATGTTAAAACCAACTGCACAGTGGAAATTCTTGGGCGTAAAATTCCGGTTAAGGCGCTGTGTGATGACATTGCCTGGTTTGAATTTACCGCGCTGTGCGATGGCCCGCGTTCGCAGAACGATTACATTGAGCTGGGTAAACAGTTCCACGCCATTCTGATTTCGAATGTGCCGGTTATGGGCATTAAAAACGACGATCTGGCGCGCCGTTATATCAACCTGATCGATGAATTTTATGATCGTGGCGTGAAGGTGATTATGTCGGCCGATGCGGCGATTCCGGCGATTTACGGTCAGGGTAAGCTGGAGTTTGAATTTCAGCGTACCACCTCGCGTATGCTGGAGATGCAATCACACGAATACCTGGCACGCGAACACCGCGCCGAATAATCACTGGCCGCGCCCGCGGCCTTGCTGTCACGTATAAGTCAGACAAAAACGCAGCTGCCGCATTGCCGGGGCTGCGTTTTTTTATACCTGCTGTCCGGGAAATGAGTATTTTTGCCGCTGTTCAGTATAAAAATTCCATAGATATCTAATTAATTTTTACCCCTGCCCAGGGCGCATGGTGGCTGGCCTGCGGCCTTTTTGCTGCTTCTCCGCTGTGTGCTTTGTCCTGCGCTGATGGGTTGATCCATAGAGAACTAAACTTTAGACTCGTATTGATTGAACGTTCAATCAATGGCGGGAAAGCAGTTGAGTAACGGTTTAAACAGAGCAAATATCGAGGGTTTACGGCGTCAGCAGCTGATTGACGCCACTCTGAAATCCATTGAGTTGTATGGGTTTCAGGGCACGACCATCGTTACCATCAGCAAGCTGGCGGGGATGTCATCCGGCATCATCAGCCACTATTTCGGTGGCAAGCAGGGTGTTATCGAAGCCGCTGTGCGACATCTGCTGGAGCAGCTGAAGCAGGGCTTGTTGCAACAACTGCAGGCCGGTCAGGCGCGTCAGGTATCACCACGTGAGCGCCTGATGATGATTGTCGAAACCAACTTTGCCGGTTTTCAGCGCTCGTCTTCGGCCACCGTTACCTGGCTGGCGTTCTGGGCGAAAGCCATGCACGACCCGGCTCTGGCCCGTTTACAGCGGGTAAACAGCCAGCGTCTGAACAGCAACCTGCTGTATTCCTTCCGCCAGCTAATGGCTGATCCCGCCGACGCCCGTGATGCCGCGGCGATGACCGCCGCCATGATTGACGGCATGTGGCTGCGCAGCACGCTCAATCTGACACCGGCAACCGATGAGGCTTTTAACGAAGCCGAGCGTCTGTGCAAAGCCTTTATAGATTCACTGATAGCGACCAGGGGTCGCTCCGATTCCCGATGAGATCTGAATCCATGCGACTGATGAATTTTATTGATGGCCAGTTAATGGCCAACCAAAGCGGTGAAACCTTCGATGTGATCAATCCGGCAACTGCCGAAGTGGCTTATCAGGTGGAGGTTGCCGACGACAGCATTAAAGCCGCTGCGCTGGCCAGTGCCCAGCGTGGTTTTGAAAAATGGTCAGCAACCCCGGCGATGGAGCGCAGCCGTATTTTATTAAAAGCGGTGGCGCTGCTGCGTGAGCGCAACGATGAACTGGCTGCCGGTGAAGTACGGGATACCGGTAAACCCTGGCAGGAAGCCTCCGTAGTGGATGTGGTTACCGGTGCCGATTCAATTGAATTTTTTGCCGGTATCGCACCAGCCATTGAAGGTAATCAGCAGGATTTGGGCGGTGATTTTTATTACACCCGCCGCGAACCACTGGGTATCTGCGCCGGTATTGGTGCGTGGAATTATCCGCTGCAGATTGCCTGCTGGAAATCTGCCCCGGCACTGGCCTGCGGCAATGCGATGATTTTTAAACCGTCAGAAGAAACGCCTTACGGCGCAGTAAAACTGGCGGAAATATTTATTGAAGCCGGTGTGCCTGCCGGTGTGTTTAACGTTGTTCACGGTGCGGCCGAAGTAGGTGCCTGGCTGACGGCGGAAGAGCGCATTGCCAAAGTATCTTTTACTGGTGAGGTAGGCACTGGCAAAAAAGTAATGGCTGCTGCGGCAGGCAGTTTAAAAGACGTAACCATGGAACTGGGTGGTAAATCGCCGCTGATTATTTTTGACGATGCTGATCTTGATGATGCGGTCTCGGCGGCCATGCTGGCGAATTTTTATACCCAGGGTGAAATCTGCACCAATGGCACACGGGTATTTGTGCACGAAGCGGTATATGACGATTTTATGCAGCGTCTGCTGAAACGTACCGAAAATAATATTGTGGCGGGTCATCCGATGGACCCGGACGTGAATTTCGGCGCTTTAATTTCCGCTAAACACCAGCAACTGGTTCTGAGTTATATCGACAAAGGCAAAGCCGAAGGTGCGACTCTGGCCAGTGGTGGTTTCGCGCTGGCGCCGGACAGTGCGCCTAACGGCTATTTTGTTGCGCCCACCATTTTTACCGATTGCCGTGATGATATGACCATCGTGCGCGAAGAAATTTTTGGCCCGGTGATGTCGGTGCTGATTTTCCGCGATGAAGATGAAGTGATTCGTCGCGCCAACGATACCCGTCTGGGGCTGGCAGCTGGTGTCTTTACCCGCGATATCCGCCGTGCGCACCGGGTAATTCATCAGATGCAGGCCGGTATCTGCTGGATTAATGCCTACGGTGCCTCACCGGCGGAAATGCCGGTGGGTGGTTACAAATTATCCGGTATCGGTCGTGAAAACGGCGTCGAAACCATTAAACACTACACCCAGTTGAAAGCGGTGTACGTGGGTATGAATCCACTGGAAAGCCCATTCTGAGGAAATGCCCATGAACGAATTTGATTACATCATTGTCGGTGCCGGCTCAGCCGGTTGTGTGCTGGCGAATCGTCTGAGCGAAGATCCCCGGGTATCGGTATTGCTGCTGGAAACCGGTGGCTCGGACAGAAGTATTTTTATTCAGATGCCAACCGCATTATCCATTCCGATGAATACCAAAAAATACGCCTGGCAGTTTGAAACCGAGCCGGAGCCGTATCTCAATCACCGCCGTATGCATTGCCCGCGCGGTAAGGTGCTGGGTGGCTCATCATCGATTAACGGCATGGTGTATGTGCGTGGACATGCCCGTGATTTTGATGAGTGGGCAGAAGCTGGCGCGACCGAATGGGATTACGCCCATTGTTTACCCTATTTTAAAAAGGCCGAAACCTGGGCCTTTGGTGGTGATGAGTACCGTGGTGACAGCGGGCCGTTAGGCGTTAATAACGGCAACAATATGCAGAATCCGCTGTACGGCGCTTTTATTAAAGCCGGGCAGCAGGCTGGCTATGACTTTACCGCCGACTATAACGGTAAGCAGCAGGAAGGTTTCGGCCCGATGCATATGACGGTTAAAAATGGCCTGCGCTGGTCAACCGCCAATGCCTATCTGCGTCCGGCGATGAAACGCAATAATTTAACTGTGATTACCCATGCGCTGGTGCATAAGGTTCTTTTGGACAAACAGCCGGATGCATTGCGTGCAACCGGTGTGCGCTATGAGCGTAAAGGCAAAATTGAAAACCTGCGGGCGCGTAAAGAAGTTATTTTGTCGGCCGGTTCCGTTGGTTCACCGCATATTCTGCAGTTATCCGGTATTGGCCCGCGTGAGGTACTGGAGAAAGCCGGTATTGAAGTAAATCATCACTTACCCGGTGTCGGTGAAAATTTGCAGGATCATCTGGAGTTTTATTTTCAGTTTAAATGCAAACAGCCCATTACCCTGAACAGCAAACTGGGGTTGTGGAGTAAGTTTTTAATCGGCAGTCGCTGGCTGCTTACCCGCAAAGGTCTGGGCGCGACCAACCATTTCGAGTCCTGTGGCTTTATCCGCTCAAAAGCCGGGGTTGAATGGCCCGACCTGCAATACCATTTTTTACCGGCAGCAATGCGTTATGACGGCCGAACAGCGTTTGATGGTCATGGTTTTCAGGTGCATATCGGTCATAACAAACCGAAAAGCCGTGGTTATATCCGCGCTGTCAGCGCTGATCCGCACAGTGCACCACGTATTCTGTTTAATTATCTGCAGCACGAAGATGACCGTGAAGGTTTCCGCGATTGCGTAAAGCTGACCCGGGAAATTATTGGTCAGCCGGCATTTGATGCCTATCGCGATGGTGAAATTCAACCGGGCGAGCAGGTACAGACGGATGAACAGATCGATGAATTTGTGCGCAGCAATGTCGAAAGCGCTTATCACCCATCCTGCTCCTGCAAAATGGGCACCGATGAACTGGCCGTGGTGGATCCTGAAACCCGCGTTCATGGTGTGCAGGGACTCAGGGTGGTGGATTCCTCCGTTTTCCCGACGATTCCCAACGGCAATTTAAATGCCCCCACGATCATGGTGGCCGAGCGTGCGGCGGATTTTATCCGCAGCAGTCTGACAGGCCGCTCACAGATATTACCTCCCGGTAACGCAGAGGTTGGTATGGAAGCCGACTGGAAAGAAAAACAACGGACTAATCCGCCGGCATGATCCGGCAAAAAAATGCAGGAGATACATGATGACTTTACGAACGATTTTATTATCCATGGTACTGGCGGCGGGTTCTGCCGCCCAGGCAGAGCAGTGCGATAGCGTACGCTTTTCTGATGTTGGCTGGACAGATATTACCGCCACCACCGCTCTGGCTTCTGTGGTGCTGGAAAGTGCAGGTTATCAGACCAGTACGCAGTTACTGTCGGTACCAGTGACCTATAAGTCGCTGGAAAATGGCGATATTGATGTATTTCTGGGTAACTGGATGCCAACTATGGAAGGCGACATTAAAGCCTACCGTGAACGTGGTACGGTCGATACCGTGCGTAAAAACCTGAGTGGCGCCAAGTACACACTGGCAGTTCCTCAGTACGTTTATGATGCCGGAGTAAAAACCTTTGCGGATATCGCTAAATTTGCCGATAAGTTCGATAAAAAAATCTACGGTATTGAGCCTGGTAACGATGGTAATCGTCTGATTCAGGACATGATTGATCAGAATGCTTTTGGCCTGAAAGGTTTTGAAGTGGTGGAATCAAGCGAAGCGGGTATGTTGTCACAGGTTAAGCGCAAAACCCGCCGTGATAAGTGGATTGTTTTCCTTGGCTGGGAACCACACCCGATGAACAGCAACTTCGATCTGGCGTATCTGGAAGGCGGTGATGAGTTCTTTGGCCCGGATCTGGGTGGCGCCTCAGTATTTACCAATACCCGTAAAGGTTATGTTGGCCAGTGTGCGGAAATCGGTAAATTCCTCAATAACCTGAGCTTTACCCTGGAAATGGAAAATCAGGTGATGGCGGCCATTCTTGATGAGGGTAAAAAACCCAAAGCCGCAGCCACACAGTGGCTGAAGAATAATCCTGACGTACTGAGTGTCTGGCTGAAAGACGTTAAAGCCGCTGATGGTACGCCGGCTTTAAGCAAGGCTCAGGCTGCTTTCCGCTAAGTATCCATAAAGGCAGGTGGGCAGTGCATTCTGTGCACTGACCTCTGCTCAGATTTCTGTTCTGTTTTTTACAACTACGTGAGTCTTATGGATAGTTTTAAAATTCCACTCGGTGAATATATCGAGCTGTTTTTCGACTGGTTGGTGGACAACACCTCCGGTTTCTTTGATGCCATGGCCGAATCACTGGAATGGCTGATTAATTCCAGCACTGATGCGCTGACCTGGATGCATCCCGGTATTTTTATTGCGGTTCTGGCGCTGTTTGCATTCTGGCTGCACCGCTCTTTCGGGTTGGTCGCTTATGCGGTTCTATCACTGTTACTGATCTGGAATATGGGTTATTGGATCGAAACCATGCAGACCCTGTCTCTGGTTCTGTATGCCACTCTGTTCTGCATTTTACTGGGTTTACCGATCGGTATTTATGCTGCTCATAACCCGCGTTTATATACTTTGTTGCGCCCGGTGCTTGATCTGATGCAAACCGTTCCGCCCTTTGTATATTTAATTCCAACCCTGACATTGTTTGGTCTTGGTGTTGTTCCCGGGCTGATTTCCACCATTATTTTTGCTATTGCCGCACCGGTACGTCTGACCTATCTGGGGATTTCTGAAGTGCCGAAAGAAATGGTTGAGGCAGGCCAATCCTTTGGTGCGACCCGCTCACAATTATTATGGCGGATTGAATTACCGGCGGCGGCCTCCAACATTGCCGCCGGTGTAACCCAGTGCATTATGTTGTCGCTGTCGATGGTGGTGATTGCGGCGCTGGTTGGTGCTGATGGCTTAGGTAAACCTGTGGTCCGGGCGCTGAACACGGTAGATATTGCCAGCGGTTTTGAAGCGGGACTGGCCATTGTTCTGCTGGCGATTTTACTCGATCGCCTGTGCAAACAACGGGAGCAGGTGAGCTGATATGATCGAAATTAAACATCTTGATGTGGTCTTCGGTCCACAACCCCAGCAGGCGCTGGCATTACTTGATCAGGGCCTGGAGCGTGAACAGGTACGTGCACAGAGTGGTTCTCTGGTTGCTGTTAAAGACGCATCGTTAACGGTAAAGCGCGGTGAAATCTGTGTATTGATGGGGCTGTCCGGTTCCGGTAAATCCAGCCTGCTGCGTTGCATTAACGGTCTTAACCCGGTGGCCCGTGGATCGGTCAATATTGAGCACAATGGTGAAATGCTCGACTTTGTCGGTGCCGATGAGCAGACCAAACGGGATATCCGTATGCGCCGGATTTCTATGGTATTCCAGAAATTCGCATTAATGCCCTGGCTGACCGTTGAAGAAAATGTTGCGATGCCGCTGGAGTTACAGGGCTTGCCGAAAGCTGAAATTAAACGCCGGGTCAGTGAGCAGCTTGATGTCGTGGGCTTATCCGAATGGCGCAAGCTTAAACCGGGTAAGTTATCCGGTGGTATGCAGCAGCGGGTTGGTCTGGCCCGGGCGCTGGCGATTGAATCTGATATTTTATTAATGGATGAGCCGTTTTCCGCACTGGACCCGCTGATCCGTACTCAGTTGCAGGACGAGCTTTTGCAGCTGCAGGAAAAGCTGAAGAAGACCATTATTTTTGTCAGCCACGATCTTGATGAAGCGCTGAAACTCGGCAGCCATATCGCCATTATGAAAGACGGTGAAATTGTGCAGCATGGTAAACCGGAAAGCATTGTGCTCAATCCGGCGAACGATTATGTGCGTGATTTTGTTGCCCATACCAATCCGCTGAATGTATTGCGTGCGGTATCAATAATGCGTGAGCTGAGTGATATGGCGCAGCAGGAACGGGGCTATTGTCTGAGCAAACGCCATGATTATTGGCTTAGCCCCGATGGTAATCAGGTACAGGTAAAAGATCAGGTCTATGCTGTACAGTGTTGGCAGCAGGGTGATGATATCAGCGCGCTGCAGCAAATCCCCACCCGTGTGGGGCCGCGCACAGCCATGCGTGATGTGATGGAAATCCGTTACCACACAGGGCACTCGGTGCTGGTAGGTGATGAACAGGGGGTGCAGGGCGTTGTCGGTGACCGCGAGCTGTATCACACGCTGTTGGGCAAAATGATGTCCGACGACTAGTATCAACATTAGGTTGATGCCGTAATTTGGCCGTATAAACAGGCGGTAATCTCCGTCTGTTCTGGCCAGATATCCACGGAAATCCCTGAGATTTCCGGGATTCATTCATAATAAGGAAGGAGAGAGTCTTTTGAAAAAAGTACACTTATCCCTGGCCATTGCGGCCATCAGTGCAAGTGCGGTGCCTGCTGTTGCATCGGAATCGATCAGCGGTGGCTTCTGGCTTAATCATGCTATTGATGCTCAAAATGAAAGTGTTGATGAAGTGTCATATGGTGATACCAACTACGAAGCGCTGATTCTGTATATCGATAAAACCGATGAAAAAACCGGCTGGCAGTTCTCCTCAGAAATGCGTTATGGCACCGGTGCTTTCACCGATCCGGCAAATAACAATACCGGTGCTCATTTCGGTTTCCATAAAGCCTGGGTGGGTAAAACCTTTGGCAAGGGTGAGCTGAAAATCGGTAAATCTCAGGTCCCTTTTGGTTGGGCAACTGTTAACTTCTGGCCTGGCGATGAGTTGCTGGGTGGTTATGCCGACCAGATGGATGTCGGTGTTAAATGGAGTGCCGATCTGGGGGCGGTTAACTATGACGTTGCTTACTTCCACGTTGATGACTTTGGTTCAAGCACCGAAACCATGGATGACGGCGGTCACTGGGGTAGCACAACCACTTACCAGAAAACGCAGACTTTTGTGCTGAACGGTGCGTACGATCTGGCCGAAAAGCAGAAAGTGGGTGCTTCTTACCAGAACGGTAAATTGCGTGATCTGAGCGGTGCCAATGCTGATCGTCCGTATGTTGGCGAGCATAATGCCGCGGTTGTGTATTACGAAGGTGAGTTCAACAACTTAGGCGTTAAAGCCCAGTATATGATCACCGAACGTGATCTGACTGATATTGGTGGCTTTAGTGGTGCTCCTAAAATTAAAAACGACCGTAAAGCGGTTACGCTGACTTACAGCATGGGTGATTACCTGTTTTATGTGGATTACACCAATGCTGAAGCGAATACCAAGGGTAATACCGTTGGCTCTGCCGACAGCTGGGCGCCGGGTGTGAGCTATAACTATGGTCCGGGCTGGTTCTACCTTGAATATGTATCCAATGATGGTGATATCGGTGAAGACGGCGAAGTCGTTGATGGCGACTACGATGCACTGTACCTGACCATGGATTATTATTTCTGATTAAACAGACGTAATAAGACCATAAAAAAAACCGCAGCTCAGGCTGCGGTTTTTTTATGGCGTCAGGTTATGTTTTATGAGACCACGTTGTGTTCTCGGCCTCAGCGTTTTAACGCCAGCAGGCCGAATTTTTTGCTCAGAATTTTGTCGAGCAGAGGCAGTGGAATCCAGCGTTTCATAAAGGGCAGTGTGCGGCTGCCATTGCCGATACGGATTACCGGGTCCGGCTGGCTTAATAACTGTGCCATTAATTCGCGGGCAAAATCCGTTGCCGGAGTCGGGTTGTCCTGTGAGGCTGTTGCCCGAGCCTGTATCTGTTTTTTCAGTGGTGCGTAGAGTGAATCAGGCTGAATCAGATCGCCCAGATTAGCGAGTGAGTTATCACCGAATTTTGATTGAATTGCACCGGGCTGAACGGTAATGACCTGAATATTAAAGGGTGCCAGCTCCATACGCAGAGCATCGGATAGGGCATGCAGAGCGGCTTTGGTGGCGCAGTAGGCGCCGGAAAACGGCGTGGTCAGGATGCCGGAAACCGAACCAATGTTGACCACCTGAGCCGGATGTTTTTCATTCTGCCCGGCCTGTAATAACGGCAATAAGGCTTTGGTGAGCGCTATGGGCGCAAATACGTTGGTGGCAAACTGCTGTTGCAGCGATTCGCTGCTGAGCTCGGCCACCGGTCCCATCGCGGCGTAACCAGCATTATTAATCAGGCAGTTCAGGTGGCCTGAGCGTTCACGGATAAGTTCAGCCGCCTGCTGAATATCCGCCGTATTGTTCACATCCATCTGCAGAGGAATCAAATGAGTGCTGGTCAGGTTATTCAGGCTGTCGGTATTGCGCGCCGCGGCATACACCAGATAACCATGACGCAGAAATTCTTCGGTCAGGGCGCGGCCAATACCTGAGGAGCAGCCGGTAATCAGAACGGTTTTATTATTCATGGACATATTGGCAATCTTTTAATTGTTATTGGTCAGGGTGCCACAATTCTGTGACAGGATTGTGGATGGCCTTTTTCTTTTCATTTTCTGTAGTGTGTTTGTTGCATCTTATCAATCCGGGATGCACCGCATCTTATAAGTCCGGGATGCGTTGCACCTTATAAATCCGGGATGCGCCGCATCCAGGGCTGCGCCTGTTCCAGCTGTTGGGCCAGCTGCAGCAGAGTGTTCTCATCGCCCATTGGCGCAATAAACTGCGAGCCCAGAGGCAGGTTATTGGCTGTCCAGTATAACGGCACCGACATCGCCGGCAGGCCGGTCAGGTTGGCGAGCTGGGTAAAGGGCAGTTTTTCCAGATTATCCAGCGCCATCTGTTTCACCATGCCACTTTTCAGCAGAAGTTTGTGCAGGCCAAAGGCATTGATCACTTTCATGGCGACTGCTTCCCATGCCGGTGGCTCAAAGCTGCCAGTCGGCACCGGCTCAGAGCCCAGTGTTGGGGTTAACAGTAAATCGTAGCGCTGATGAAACAGGTGCATGGTCTGGGCAAAGTCATTCCAGCGGCGCTTGGCCTGCACGAAATCTCCGGCGGAGATGGTTTTACCGAGAAAGCCCAGCACTTTGGTGGCGTCTTCCACATCCAGATTACTGATGCGGCTGCCTAACTGCTGCGCCATAAATTCAAGGTCGGCCGCGACATGGCCGAAATACATGGTCAGGTAACTGTCGGCCAGCGCTTCGCCATCCAGACGAATCTCAACCGCTTCAACCTCGTGGCCGAGTTGCTCCAGCAATTTTGCGCTGTGCTCAACGGCGGCAACGGCATCGGCACTGACCGGGCGGCCGATAAAGGAGGTGCTGGTATAACCGATTCGCAGTTTGCGCAGGGGCTGACTGAGGCATTCGAGATAATTATTACGGCTGCGCAGCGGATAGGGGCTGGAGCCATCGGGGCCAGCGATCACATCCAACATGGCGGCGCTGTCACGCACACTGCGGGTGAGTACATGCTCTGTCGCCGCACCGTCCCAGAATTCCTGCGCATAGGGACCGGTCGGTACCCGGCCACGGCTGGGTTTCAGACCAAACAGACCACAGCAGGCCGCAGGAATACGGATAGAACCGCCGCCATCGCCACCAGACGCCATCGGCACAATACCGGCGGCAATCGCTGCGGCCGAACCACCGCTGGAGCCGCCGGGGGTGTGATTCAGATTCCAGGGATTGCGCGCCGGGCCAAAGGCCTTGGGTTCGGTGACACCCATCAGCCCCAGTTCCGGCGTGTTGGTTTTACCAAAAAACACCAGTCCGCTGCGTCTGAAACGGCTGGCCAGTTCGCTGTCGCGTGGTGAAATACGGCCTTTTAATGCATTGCTGCCGTTGCTCAGCGGTGTACCTTCAACTGCACAAAGCAGGTCCTTCAGTAAGAAAGGCACTCCGGAAAAGGGACCATCGGGTAAACCGGCGTTAATCTGGGCGCGGCCGTAATCGTACAGCGGGGTAATAATGGCGTTGATTTTGGGGTTGACCGCTTCAGCCCGGGCAATGGCCAGATCCAGCAGCTCGCCTGCGGAAGTCTCACCTCGCCGTACCAGATCGGCCAGGCCCATGGCATCGTGATTACGGTAATCAATTGGGACTGAGCCTTCCTGCGCAGTGGATGGCGTACTGACGGGGGCGGCGCTTGGCGTTTCCATAGTCTGACCTGCTGATGTTTTTCTTATTGAGGGCCTCTTTATATCAGCCCTTGGCGGTCACGGCCAATGCCGCCGGTGCCAGGTTATGGCTGTTGAATGTCAGGCGTCAGTGGCAGAAGTTGCAGGGCAGGGTCGATCAGCAGGGCATGAACGTCCTGTTCCTTAAGCCAGTCGACGGCAGCGGCTTCACGCAGCATGGCAATGCTGGATAAGGTACCGGCCAGCAGGCAGGACGGCGCCAGCACCGTCACCGATGCCCAGTGGCTGACCGGCCAGCCGGATTGTGGGTTTAACAGGTGGCAGTAACGGCGGCCATCCAGCTCAAAATAGCGCTCGTAATCGCCACTGGTGGCCATGCCGCCGCGATAAACCGGAAGTTGGGCAATGGCCTGCTGCGGCTTGCGTGGATGGCGCACCCCCAGCAGCCAGGGCTCTTCGCCCTGTGTGGTGATTTTCGGGCCGAGAATGTGCAGGTCGCCGCCAAGGTCAACAATGCCCTGATGCACACCGGCATTGCGGGCAATGGCGGCGGCGCAATCGGCGGCGTACTCCTTGCCGATGCCGCCGAAATCCAGCTCCATATCGGCGGGCATCCACAGTTCGTTAGCGTTCAGGGTGAGCCGGCCAAGGCCGATGCGTGGCAACAGGCGTTGCAGATCGGTGTTGTCGGGCAGGGTGGGGGTACGGAAATTCCAGACGCTGCGCAGAATGCCGGAGCTGATATCAAACAGGCCGTCGCTCTGCTCAAAGCACACCTTGGCGTAATTCAGCAGCCAGGCGGTTTCGGCATCAATCACGCTGGTTTGCCCGGCGTGTGCATTGAGGCGGGAGAGCACACTGTCGTGGCGGTAACGACTGTATTTCTGCTCGATACGGCGCACTTCCTCTTCCATCTGTTGCGCCAGATTATGAATGCCGGGCAGGTCGGGCAGATGAAAACAGCAGGGCGACGCCATGGCGGTAAACTCATGGCGGTGCAGAGGCTGTGCTTCAGTAACGGTATTCAATGCCAAGACTCAGAACGCTGTAATCGACCAGTGCCGGGGTTTCGTTATTGGTGGTTTGCACCAGGGCAAACTCTTCCGATGACAGGTATTGCTGCCAGTCGATACTGAGTGTCCACTGCTGGTACAGAATGCGGCTTTCCAGGCCGTAGCTGAAGGCTCCATAAGACGATAACCGTGCATCGGAGCTGTTGAGCTGATCATCCGGCGGATTCTGCTCCAGACTGTAAAAATCGGCCTGGGTCTGGCGGTAATAGCGCATCATCGGGATAAAGCGGAACGAAAACGGCGCCAGGCTGACGCTCTGTGCCCAGCGGGCTGTCAGGGTATGCGAGCGAATGCCCCAGTCATCGCTGTAGTAGCGGTAATCGCCATGCAGGGCGGCGCCATCCCATAACGGAAAAAAGTGCCGGTACTGGCCACTGATAGTCAGCTGTCCGCGCCGGTCGGGGCGGCGGTCTTCAAATTTATACGGGTCGGACAGGTAGCCGGATAGCTGGGTATAACCAATCCCAATCTGTACCACGCGGTTTTTATCGATCACCTGCGATACACCTTCGTAAATGGAAACGCTGCGCTTGCCACGACCATCGGCGCGTTGCCGGTCAGCGGAGATTGAGGCATCGCTGGGTGACAGTTCATCCAGCGACATACTGACCGAGCCAAGCAGGGTGGTGTGTTTGTTAAACAATTCCAGCGAGCCGTCGGCGCCAAGGGCAACCGAGCGGTAATCGTTCTCCAGCGACAGCGCCAGATTGGTTCCCAGAGTGCCGTCGAGCTGGCCGTTCAGCGCACCACTGAAATAGCGTTTGGGAGCAACTTTCAGGTCGTAGCGGGTTTCGGAAATGCTGGCGCCACTCATCAGCAACACGCTCTGGCCATTGGCATTCTGATAAGTCTGCATAGGAGAAGCGCCGCTCAGGGTCTCGTACTGAAACTCGCTGTTCAGATACCAGTCATCACCTAATGGTTTGCCGTATCTGAACTGATGAATATCGATACTGTAACGTTCAGTGGTCGGCGTGAAGGTACGCTCTCGCGGTGCATCGGCTTCCTGATACTGGCTGAAACGATACGCCATGATCTGATCCGTTGGCGCGCTTTCCGCCTGAACCGGCAGGGTTGCAGCCGCCGCTGCCAGAGCGGCCAGAGAATTGAGTGTTTGTTTGCTCATTGTTAATTACAGCCGCATCCGCCCCCGGCGGCCTGACCACCGCCGGACGAGCCTTCCTTGGAAAAGTGAATATGATTGTCGAGCGAGGCTTTCAGCGGGTCGGGCTGCCAGGCCATGATGTCCTGAGCCAGATTGCCCCTTTCCCAGGGTTTGACTGTGGTGCAGCCAGTGCTGAGCAGCAGTATGGCAATAACGAGCACGACTCGGCTGTGCATGATGTCTGTGCTCCGTTATTTCTGTTTCAGTTGCTGGATGACTTCAGCGCGGATTTTACTGATATCGGAGGGTTTGAAGCCCTGATGCACGCTCTGAATCCGTCCCTGACGGTCAATCAGGTAAGAGGTTGGCATACCACGCAGACCAAAGGCGGTTGGGGTTTTGCCTTCGCCGTCGTACAGCGTCGGGTAGCTGACCGGGAACTCTTTCAGAAAGGCGCGGGCATCTTTGATGTCTTCATCCAGATTGATGGCCAGCACCTCAAAGCCCTGACCTTTCAACTCAGCGCGCAGCTCGTTCAGCAGTGGCAGGGATTTACGGCACGGACCACACCAGGAGGCCCAGAAATCGACATACACCACTTTGCCTTTATAGCTGGCCAGCGACAGCTGACCTTTCTGCGTTAACAGCGGCAGTTTAAAACCCGGTGCTTTATCGCCGGTCTCCAGTGCCAGACTCAGAGACGAAGTCAGCAGGGTGGTCAGTAACAGTACAGCGGTCATCAGTAAGCGCACAGGCTTATCTCCTTATTAAGCGAAAATATCAAAATCGTTAACCCGCAGCGGATAATTGCTGTTCAGGACGCTTTGATCAACTCCGAGCAGTTTGCGCAGAGCCTGATTTACATGGGCCGGAGTCAGTTTATCGCCGCCGGCGTCGGCTAAGCCGGTGCTGCGGTTCAGCGTCTGGGCGCGGAAGTCGCTGCTGGAGGCGCCGAATACTTTGCCGCCGGTGCTGCCGGGATGCAGCACCATCATACTGGTTACCGGCCAGTGATCCTTACCATTACCGGAATTGTAGTAGGGCGTTCGGCCGAAGTCAGAACCGACGACCACGGTTGTGCGGTCGGCAATACCCGCGAACTGCAGGGCGGCCTGCAGAAAATGAATACCTTCGAGCAGATCCCCCAGTTGCGGATAGGCACTGGAGTCATGGTTGCCGTGGGTATCGAAGCCCCCGATATTCAGGTTGGCCGAAGCGGCCAGGCCACTGTGGAAAGCAGCCGTAACCACCTCTGCCTGGCTTTTCAGGTTATTGGAGCGGTTGGGGTTCCAGTTGCTGTCACGGCTGACGTTGGCTTTGATATCAGCCAGCGATACGCTCAGCTGGCCGAGGTTGCTGTCTTCACTGCGCACGCCGAATAACTGTCCCAGTTGCTGGCGACGTAAAGGCAGGGCTTCCTGCAGCTGCTGGCGCTGAATGCGGGCTTGCTGGGCGGCGAGCACGGCGCTGTACTGGTCGATACTGCGGTCGCTGCTGCGGTACAGGAAACCCCGGCCGTTGCTGTAATGATTGGGGTCGGCCAGTTCGTTAATAAAATCGGCGTTACTGGCGCGGGCGCGGGCAACCAGCGAGTCGGTAAAGTCGTAGCCTCCGTTGCTGATAAATGCCATCGGCAGGGTTGGGCTGGTGGCTGCAGCAAAGTAGGCTGCCAGACTCGGATAGCCGATTTCCTGCTGACCTGACCATACCACGCGGTTGCCGGTGTCGTGGTTATTGGTACCGGTGTCGATGCCATTGATGATGGTCAGGCGATTGCCATAGGTGTTGAAAAACTGATCAAACTGGCTTTCGATGCGCTGCAGCACCGTATCATCAGCGGAGACAAATGATGGAATGGCACTCCAGCGAATATCACCAAAGGCTTTGGCCGGGTCCAGATCGACGGAGTTGGTCGATCCCAGATGACGATCCGACTGAGCTTCATAAGCACCGTTCAGGCCTTTGGGGTCGCACAGAGACGTTGGATCCCAGCCGCCACTGGCGTTAACCACCACCAAAAACTGTTGGGGAACGGCGGCATGGGCTTTGGGAGTCCACAGCGGCATATGGGCGGTCATGCCGGTGGCAGCCATGAGTTGCAGAAAATGACGACGTTTCATGGCGTTCTCCTTATTCGTAGGCAAAGCGGTAGTCGGACAGCAGATAGGTCATCACCGCCATCCAGGCACGGATACTGTAATGATCATCCCGTTCTATGCGCAGTTCGGTCGGCAGGGTGTCACCTGTGCGGCCATCGGCCAGCCGGTACCAGCGACCACGGCATTCCCACTCCAGTGAAGCGCCCGGATTGGGGTCGTAGTTGCCGCTGTTGGCCAGTAGCTGCTGTCCCTGTGACCAGACCTGATAGAACAGATCGTAGCTGGCCTGCAGCTCACTGCTGTTGATATCAAGCTGTTCGCCCAGCAGTACCCAGTGCAGATGCTGCAGGTTGTGTTTGATCATGCTGACAGCCTGAGCATTAATCGTACCGCTAGCGTCTTCAGGCGTGGTGGTTGGCTCAACAAAGCGGAACAGCTTGCGCTCGGCCGCACTGCGGGTGAAATCCAGTGCGCTGGCGCGGCAGGCCATTTCTGAGGCCATGCGTTGCTGAATGGCGATGGTCAGCCCGCTGGGCTCGCGGATGCGCTCGGTAATGCTGTCGGAATCGATGCCGCCGTACATGATGCGGTTGTTTTCGTTGCGGAATTCATCCCAGCCAAAGCCCAGAGTGGCCTGCAGCTTGCGTTGCATCTGCTCCGGGCTGAGGAACTGGCTGGCACCGATATGCTGGTTGCTGACCAGCTTGCCGGCGTCCACGGCTTTAGCGCGGTAGTAAGGGCTCATGATGATGCCTTTCACCCCGGTTTTGATGTTCCAGCCGTCGGCCGCCATGGCCTGGCCGATGGTGTTGATTACCGCGCGCTGGCTGTTATAAGCGACCTTATCCGCATCGCTGCCGCTTTCACCGGGCGCTTCGAGCGGCTCCTGGCCGATGATGGCGCTGTAGAGCGTTCGCATGGTGGCGCGGATAAAACGCGGATCGTTGGCGATTTCATTGCCCAGCCACTGCAGCATATTGCGGAAGTAGCCGCTGCTGCCGGACAGTGGAATGGTTTTTCCTGCCAGACCAGCAGGCTCAATATCGGAGCTGTCCCAGCGGTTGGGTGAGGTGCTGCCGGTAACGATAAACTGGCCCCGTTCGGTAAAGTGCTGGAACGCAGAAGACACCGGGTCCATCACCTGATGGCAGGCATAGCAGGCCGGATCAAGTAATGTCGGGTTGGCCGTACCGGTGCCTATGCCGTCCCCCGGACGATCGCCCTCGATTTTCAGAATATCGGTGTCGAGGAAGTAATCGAACACAATCCGTGAACGATGGCGGTTGCGGTTGGTGAAGGTGGTCGGGTAGCGGTTCAGAAACATCGGCGAGGTCAGTACACCGGCGTGATAAAGGCCACCCATTTCATATTCGAGATTTTTGGTTACCCGCGCCGGGCGGAAGTCGTTCGGGTCGTAATAAACTTTAACACCATTGGCATCACAGACCGGCTCGGCCAGCTGCTTAAAAGATGTGCCGGGATCAACTAATGTTGCTTCATAGACCTGCTGGCTGTACCAGTTCACCATCATGTAATCGGCGTTCATGTAGAGCGTATGAGGCAGACCGTTTTGGGCGGCGTAGCGCACCAGCTCAAGAGGTTCGCGGGCCACGGCATCGTTGGTGAGTGTACGCACACAGCCCCGGATGCTGCTTTGTTCATCCGCCGGGTAAGCGTCGTTGTACCACTTACGTTGCGGGTAATCGTCCGGATCGAGCAGGTTAACCCCACCTTCGAACTGGTTGCTGGTGAGGTATTTATCGGTCAGCAGCTGTTCGTTGAAGGCTTCCATCAGCCACTGATAAAAGTTCTCTTCATTCATCAGCTGATTGAGCGCAAGGCTCAGGCCGGCTTCGCCGTTTTTTTCCACCATAGCAATTTCACTGGCGGTGGGCAGGCGGCCGGCCAGTTGCAGCGCAGCACTGCGCAATGTTGCGCTGAGTTCGTGATTGACCACGCCTTCCAGTGTGGTGGTTGCCGCGGCGAGGTTATACCCGTTAAAGGCGTACAGAATGTATTCGGCGGTGTCACTGGCACAGCTGCCGCTGCAGTTGCCAACATTACCGATGGGCATGGTGCGGCTGATTTCATCGGCCAGAACACTCAGGGTTGTGCAGGTTGAGCAGGCAACCAGTGACGAGCCTATGGGCGTGCCATTGCCATCGACACCGTGGCAGGAAGCGCACTGGCGTTCGTACTGACGCTGGCCTTCAGGGTTGTAATTACCAATCAGGCTGCCATTGCCGCCATTCGAAGCGCCGCCAACATCACCGGAATATTCACTTTTACAGCCACTGAGGACAGTACCCAGTGTCAGTATTAATACGAGCCAGAGTGCGCGTTTCATCCTTACCTCACCGCATTGCCTGATGCCTTCTGTGGGCATTTTCATTGTGATCGCCTTTTATAACAGGCTGGCAGTGAAAAAACGGTGAATAGTGCGCAACTCTGATGATATGGCACGACCTGAATTGTGATTTTTTTGTAGTTCGTAAAGGTAATTTTTTGTTAAGCACCAGCCGGCCTGGATATTTTATAATTAATAAAATTATCTTTTAATTTTGCACGGGAGTTCTTTTTTGGGGTGATCGTCCGCTATTCCGGCGTGATAGTTTACGGCTGCTAGACTGAATTCATCATATGGATGGGTTTGCTATGTCCCAGCGATTATTTTCGCCCTTCGTTTTAATCTGGTTGGTGGTTCTTTCATGTTCGGATGTTCTGGCAGCTGGCGCTGATATTACCGGTGATGAACCTAATGCCGACCAATTATCCGTCAGCGCTGCATCGGTAGAGGAATATGTTGATATCCGCACACTGGCGTCGGGGCAGGAGCTTGACCCTGTGCTGCAGTACTATGAGGATGCAAAAGCAGATATTCAGGGGTTACCTCCGGTAACTCTGGGTTGGCAACGCAATCAGCACCATAATATGGCTTTTGGTTATACCGATTCGGTGTACTGGTTCCGTCTGGCGTTGAGTAATCCGGGCGATCAGGTTGAGCAGCGCTTTCTCAGTCTGACCTATCCGGTTCTTGATCATGTGCGTGTTTATCACCGGCACAAAGACGGTGAGTGGCAAACGCTGGAATTGGGGGATAAGCAAGCATTCCATCAGCGGCCGGTTATTCACCGTTATTTTGTAATACCACTGACGCTGCAGGCTGGGCAGGCTGATGAGTGGATATTTCGCGTAGAGACATCCAGCTCTATGCAGTTCCCATTAAGTATCTGGCAAGAGCGTGATTTTTTTATTCACGATCAGCATCAGGTTCTGGGCATGGGGCTGTACTACGGCATCATGTTGATTATGGTGTTGTACAACCTGTTTATTTTTCTGGCTGTGCGCGAAGCTAACTATCTGTATTACGTTTTTTACGTTGGCAGCATGGCTGCATTCCTTGGAAGCCTGCAGGGAATTAACTTTCAGTATCTTTGGCCTGAATCCACAAGATGGAACGATCAGAGCATCATTGTTTTTCTCAGTGGCGTTGTCGTTTTTGCTGCGATTTTTACCCGTAATTTTCTCAATCTTCAGGATGTGAACTGGCTTAACCGCTCTTTTCTGGTGATTGTTTTTGCCGCGCTGGCCATTGTTGTTCTGAGCAACATCATTCCTTACCACACCATGATCCGGATTTTGATTGCTACGGCGGTACTGGGCATTGGACTTGCTATTTATAGTGGCATATTGCGCTGGAGTCAGGGTTATTCCTCGGCCCGGTATTATACCGTGGCCTGGTCGTCGATGCTGGTGGGTGGGGCGATACTGGCGATGAATAAGTTCAATATTATCCCGCGTAATGTCTTTACTGAAAATATCATTCAGTTTGGCTCGGCGTTAGAAGTGATTTTGCTTTCTTTTGCTCTGGCCGACCGGCTGAATCAGGAAAAACGTGAACGTTTTGAAGCGCAGATCACTGCCTTTGAACATGAAAAAATCGCCCGTATCGCTCAGGAAGATGCGCTTGAACAGGAGCGTAATGCGCGGCTTGCCCAGGAAAAAGCACTGGAGCACGAGCGGGCTGCACGGGAAGCCCAGGCCAAAGCACTTGAGGTTCAGCGTAAGGCAACAGAAACTCTGGAGTTACGCGTTAAAGAGCGCACGCTTGAACTGGAAGATGCTAACCGTAAGCTGGAGCTTATGAGCATTACCGATCCGCTGACCAATGTTCGCAATCGTCGTTTCTTTGATCAGATAATGCAGCGGGAAATGGCGCGGGCAATCCGTGAACGAGAACCTCTCAGTCTGTTAATGCTCGATGTGGATTATTTTAAAAAGGTTAATGATGTACACGGGCATCAGGCAGGGGATGAAATTCTGCGCGTTGTCGCCCAGGCTATTCGCCAGACCGTGCACCGCAATACGGATCTGATTGCGCGTTATGGTGGTGAAGAGTTTATTCTTATTTTACCCAATACCGAACTGTCGGGCGCTATGCTGGTCGCCGAGTGTCTGCGCAAAACCATTGCAAACCTGAGCTTTGATCGTCTGGCAGAGGGGCTGAAAGTGACGGTCAGTATTGGTGTTCATGGTGATGTGCCGAAATATCAGGATGGGCCTGAATATTGGGTCCGTTGTGCCGATGAAGCACTTTATTATGCCAAAGCCAATGGCCGTAATCAGGTAACGCATTACCGCAGTTAAGCTTCTGAAAAATAAAAAAGAAAGGCTGCCCGGCAACCTTTCTTTTTTATGGTCTTTCATTTTACCCTGTCGTTTATTATTCCTTATTGGCTTCGGTAACCAATCCTGAAGCCTCCCCAGTGGCGGCCGTTTACATAAACAGGCACAGATAAATCGTGCATTACTTCACCGGTATCCCGCTTATAGGTTTGCAGTAAGAAGGGTTGGGTGTTTGCTCCGCAGCGTGCTCCGGTTCGGTCATTAAAAATACGTTTAGTCCGGTTCTGCAGCAGGTCTTTGGCATAGTCCCCGCTCAGCGGCTGGCAGAAACGTTTGTTATGGGTGGGGAAGTAACCGTTAACGTCAACGGCACCGGCATAGGCAAAATCGCTGTTACGCTCAAGAATCGGTTCCTGAATAGCCGGAAAATTCTGGTCGCTGAAGGTGTCATAGCTGGTTGAATACTTGGTAGGGCTGGTGCCTTTAATTGGCTGATAGTTTTTATCAAATACCTGATCTTCGCTCAGCATCCCTTTCTTTATCGCTTCACTCAGCAGGTGGCCAATGGCTGCTGCTGCATCAGTTGCTTCTTTTTTTGCCTTGTCATGAAGCTCTCCCAGTTCACTGTTGCCAAACGCCTCGTAAATTTTTTCGGCCGTCTCGGAAAGGCTGAGGGAACGTTCGGCAATGGAGGCAATTTCGTATTCGGTCAGTTGCAGCCGTTTACTGGTTTCCTGCACGATGGAGGAAATATGGCGGATATTCTGACTGTTTTCCTGAACGCTGGATGCAATAGTGTTGATGCTGTGTTCGATTTCCTCAGAGCGATCATAAATATCATTAAGGTGTGTACTTATTTTTTGCGTCATCTGCACACCATGATCAATGGTGACCGTTAATTGCTGGCTGTTGTTGACGGCATTTTTAATTTCCAGATTAATCTGATTGACGGTTTCGCCGATCTGCTGCGTGGCGCCGGAGGTTTTGGCCGCCAGAGCGCGTACTTCATCGGCCACGACCGCAAATCCCCGTCCCTGTTCACCGGCCCGTGCGGCCTCGATGGCGGCGTTCAGAGCCAGCAGGTTCGTTTGTTCAGCAATATCACTGATGACGCCGGTAACGGCTTTAATCTCTTCTGATTTGGCTTCCAGTTGAGCAATAAGCTCAGCGTTGGTGTTGACCTGCTGCCGGGTACCTTCCATTTGAGGAATGGTTTCATCAACGGCTTTTTTACCATGGGAGTTAATGGTTTTGGCTTCACTGGCTGCGCGGGAGGCCTCCTGAGTCTGGTTAACCATATGCTCAACGGTGTCGTGAATCTGATTAGCTGATGCGACAATCTGGTTTGTGTCAGCGACCTCATCATGAATCTTGGTTTTCATCTGGTCGGCGGCATAGGACATCTCTGCTGCGGCAATTGCAATACGGCCACCATGTTCTGACAGGCGCGCTTTCAGTTGTGCATAGACTGCGAGCTGCTCATCAATGCGCTGCATTTCTGCCTGCAGATAATCGGGCAAGGGGTGGCGACCCCGATCATGTTCTTCACTATTGTGCGTCAGCCGGTGCGCGATCTGGTGGCTGAACACGATTTGCGGCTTTATTACTGCGCGGTATAGCAGCGCGAGCGTGACAATGCAGGTAAACAATACAGCTGCAGCTTCTTTCAGGGTCAGCAGGTCGGGGAGATTCATTACCTGCACAGCCAGCAGGCTGAGCAGCGCACTGACAATGGTCGTTAGCAGTATTCTGATGCCTTGCTTTGACATAACGGACTCCGGAGTCTCCATCTGCAAAGCTTAGCCAAAGCAGCCATTTAGGGTAGGGGGCATTGGTCGTAGTCCGCGCAATTTTGCGCATTTGCCGCAGCACTGAATGAGAAAAGCCCCGCAGGAACCGGATTCCTTTGGGGCTGTGGTTAGGAGGAGGGGAAGGTTATTGCGGTACCTCCTCCTCTTCTACATCGCCTGTCGCGATACCGACCAGAGCAGATACCGAGGTCTGGATACCGGACCAGTCAATGCTGCCGTTGTCGATCTGATCAGGTCCGTTGATGACCCTGATACTGATCGAGTACATAGAGTGCACTGCCATCAGTGAGTTACTGCCGGGATCAATACGGACGGAGCAGCCTTTACCGTCATACGTATCTTTTGTGATCTCGCAGAATAGCTCAGAGAAGTACGGAGCGCTGCCGTCGGTTTTTTCCAGCCAGACTTCGAAGCGGATCTTCTCGTTGTTAGCCTGGAAAGCGGCGGAGGTACGAACGACCAGATTGGTTACATAACCTGAGTAAGCCAATGGCAGGGCCACGACCTCATGCTCATTGGAGGTATCACCCAAACCAATGAACTTGATACCACCGGAACCCACGGTCTGGTCAGAGCTGAAAGGCAGGTTCACACGGTCAAACGGACCTTCCGGACCCGCTGGCCCCTGAGGGCCTTCAGGACCCTGAGGACCGGTAGCACCGGTTTCCCCCTGATCGCCTTGGTCGCCTTTAGGACCTTGTGGACCGATCGGACCAGTCAGACCCATAGGGCCCATTGGACCAACAGGACCGACATCGCCCTGATCGCCTTTAGGGCCAGTAGCACCGGTCTCACCTTGCGGACCGACAGGACCGGTCAGGCCGATCTCACCCTGAGGCCCTTGTGGGCCGACATCACCCTGATCGCCTTTAGGGCCAGTGGCACCGGTTTCGCCTTGCGGACCCTGCGGACCGACAGGACCGGTCAGGCCGATCTCACCCTGATCGCCTTTAGGGCCAGTAGCACCGGTTTCGCCTTGCGGACCCTGAGGGCCTACAGGACCAGTCAGACCGATCTCACCCTGAGGACCTTGTGGACCGACATCGCCCTGGTCGCCTTTAGGGCCAGTAGCACCGCTCTCACCTTGCGGACCCTGAGGACCGACAGGACCAGTCAGGCCGATCTCGCCCTGAGGACCTTGTGGGCCAACAGGACCAACTTCACCGACGTTACCCTGTGGACCCTGATCGCCTTGCGGACCCTGAGGGCCGACAGGGCCGACATCACCCTGATCGCCTTTAGGGCCAGTAGGACCGGTCTCACCTTGCGGACCCTGAGGGCCGACAGGACCAGTCAGGCCGATCTCGCCCTGAGGACCTTGTGGGCCAACAGGACCAACTTCACCGACGTTACCCTGTGGACCCTGATCGCCTTGCGGACCCTGCGGACCGATAGGACCAGTCAGGCCGATCTCACCTTGCGGACCCTGAGGGCCGACAGGACCGGCATCACCCTGATCGCCTTTAGGTCCGGTAGCACCGGTTTCGCCTTGCGGACCCTGAGGACCGACAGGACCAGTCAGGCCGATCTCACCCTGAGGACCTTGTGGACCGACAGGGCCGACATCACCCTGATCGCCTTTAGGGCCAGTAGGACCGGTCTCACCTTGCGGACCCTGAGGGCCGACAGGACCAGTCAGGCCGATCTCGCCCTGAGGACCTTGTGGGCCAACAGGACCAACTTCACCGACGTTACCCTGTGGACCCTGATCGCCTTGCGGACCCTGAGGGCCGACAGGACCAGTCAGGCCGATCTCACCCTGAGGACCTTGTGGGCCGACATCGCCCTGGTCGCCTTTAGCACCGGTTTCACCCTGCGGGCCAACGGGGCCGGTCAAGCCGATCTCGCCCTGAGGACCTTGTGGACCGACAGGACCGGTTAAACCGATCTCGCCTTGAGGACCCTGAGGACCGACAGGACCGGTCAAGCCGATTTCACCCTGAGGACCTTGTGGACCGACAGGGCCGACATCACCCTGATCGCCTTTAGGTCCGGTAGCACCGGTTTCACCTTGCGGACCCTGAGGACCGACAGGACCGGTCAAGCCGATTTCACCCTGAGGACCTTGTGGACCGACAGGGCCGACATCACCCTGATCGCCTTTAGGTCCGGTAGCACCGGTTTCACCTTGCGGACCCTGAGGACCGACAGGACCAGTCAGGCCGATCTCACCCTGAGGACCTTGTGGGCCGACAGGACCAACTTCACCCTGATCGCCTTTAGGTCCGGTAGCACCGGTTTCGCCTTGCGGACCCTGAGGGCCTACAGGACCAGTCAGACCGATCTCACCTTGCGGACCCTGAGGACCGACAGGACCAGTCAAGCCGATCTCGCCCTGATCGCCTTTAGGTCCGGTAGCACCGGTTTCACCTTGCGGACCCTGAGGACCGACAGGACCAGTCAGGCCGATCTCGCCCTGAGGACCTTGTGGGCCAACAGGACCAACTTCACCGACGTTACCCTGTGGACCCTGATCGCCTTGCGGACCCTGCGGACCGATAGGACCAGTCAGGCCGATCTCACCTTGCGGACCCTGAGGGCCGACAGGACCGACATCACCCTGATCGCCTTTAGGTCCGGTAGCACCGGTTTCGCCTTGCGGACCCTGAGGACCGACAGGGCCAGTAGCACCGATTTCGCCTTGCGGACCTTGAGGACCAACGGGGCCAGTCAGACCCATAGGACCCATAGGACCAGTGTCGCCCTGAAGTCCCTGTGGGCCTTCGGCGCCGATGGTCAGGTCATATAAATCGTGTTGGGTGCTGGTACCACCTTCATAGCCACCGAAATCCGACAGCACCAGGCTGCCGTAGACATCACCGACATTCAGTGGCTGAGAGCACGAAGTATGAACAGACAATGTCTGGGTACTGCTGCCATCCGTTACTACAAAGTCGAGGCTGTTATTCCAGCGGTCGTAGTTAGAGGTAACGATAAACTGTTCACCTGGTTGTATGCCGCTGCTTGGGGTTACATCCCAGCGGTCACCGTATTTACCAGAGGTGGTAACAGAGATCGGCCCACTTAATGCTCCCAGATCGTTACACACGGCGTCTTCCTGTGGCAGTGGGTACTGACACAGACTGGGCTGATATTCAAAAGTGAGTGAATCCGGTTTGCCATTGTCGCAACTGGCAAAGGGTCGGGTGGTGACAATTTTAAGCAGGTAATCACCCGCCGGTACTTTTCCCGGACCATAGAAGTTGGCGGCCTGAGGCAGGTCGACGACAACACAGTCAAAACTGTCGGTTACGTCCAGCGGTGGTGCCGGAAGTAAATCGCAGGAAGATTGGTCAGAGGAAAGAGGTAGCGGGGCAGGTTCAGTCCCGAAATAAATTGCGGGGTCAGGGGCCGGGTCTCCAACCCAGAATTCAGTCCCCCAGATCACCAGATATTCTGGCGTTTGTGGTGGTTCGACCTGAACTTCGTGGATTTTTGTCGCGGCCTGCACGGTCGCTGCTATGGGGAATAGCAGCATAAGCATGAGGCGAAGTGTTTTTATCATGTCCGGTTCCTCGAGCCTGATTCAGGCTCATTCAGCATCTCAATAGTCGTCAGCTGTTGAGGGTAAGAAGGGAATGATCAGTCAAAACACTAGAAGGAAGTTCCGGGGTAAACAATGAAAGTAGTGGTATTTCATTAGACGGAATCTGGATAAAAAGTTAACCAAATGCGACAGAATGAATTAAGTCGGTTACGGAATTGCAATCAGGAAATAAAGAAATGAAACACGAAGTTAACAGTTGGCTACAAAAAAATATTTCGTTTTAATTTGTTTGAAAAATCTCGTTACAGAGTGAGTGTTTGGGGCGGATTTTTGGCGAATTCCTGTCTATCTGTACGGAAAATGATGGGCAGAGTTTTTTCACCCGGCTTTTGGAAATTGCTGGTTTTATATTAATGATTATTCTATTGCCAGTGGCCGATAATCAATTACTTCTGATTGTTTTATTTGTAATTTAAAACTGGCTGTTACCGGTTGTCTGTTTAGTTTTTTGTAAATAAGAAAATGCAGTAATGATAAGTCGGACAGATTGCTCTGATGGGTATCGGTGACGCAGTGCAGACGGATAGGGTTAAAGGAACAGATGCCGAGGTCGTTGCAACAGATGCAGATTCAGCCAGACTGAAAAAATTAGCTTATTTGGATGGGATTTTATTTTGGGGAGGGGATATTTTTAATCACCATCTTCGTCAGAAGAATGGTGCCCAGGGAGAGACTCGAACTCTCACGAGCATAGCTCACAGCGACCTGAACACTGCGTGTCTACCAATTTCACCACCTGGGCAGGGGTAAGGCTGTTAACCTTTCAAATTGTCACCATTCTTTAAGAATGGTGCCGAAGGAGAGACTCGAACTCTCACGAGCATAGCTCACAGCGACCTGAACACTGCGTGTCTACCAATTTCACCACTTCGGCGTGGGTCTGTAAGTCTGACGACTTATCAGTTTCTAACTAATGGTGCCCAGGGAGAGACTCGAACTCTCACGAGCATAGCTCACAGCGACCTGAACACTGCGTGTCTACCAATTTCACCACCTGGGCTTGAGGCGCGGCATGTTACCACTTCGCACATCACACTGACAGTACTATTTTTGCTTGGTACCAGAGGCCGGACTCGAACCGGCACACCCGCAAAGGCGGGGGATTTTGAATCCCCTGCGTCTACCAATTTCGCCACTCTGGCGCATCAGTAGCGTGTCAGTGGCGCGCATAGTACTCGAAAAAAATGCGCTGTCAACAATTTCTCTAATGATTTCCTTAACTTACCGGCTTATCTCCGGTAATCTTGCAGCCCTCCAGTCATTACTGCACCGGCCGGGGCTGCAAGCCGAGTTTTGCAGTCTCAGAGCCCGCCAAGAACGAGATGAAGACCAGCGATTTTCACTTTGATCTGCCGGACGAGCTGATTGCCCGTTATCCGATGGCAGAGCGCAGTGCCTCACGTTTGTTGTGCCTGAATGGCGCAACCGGTGAGCGTGCGCATCATACCTTTAAAGACCTTGCCTCCATGCTGGAGCCCGGTGACCTGTTGGTGTTCAACAATACCAAAGTGATTCCGGCGCGCCTGTTTGGCGAAAAGCTCAGTGGCGGCAAACTGGAAGCCTTAATAGAAAGAGTGACCGGTGAGCATGAAGCATTAGCTCATCTGCGCTCCTCCCGTTCGCCGAAACCCGGCAGCCGGATTCTGCTGGGTGGTGTTGAGGTCGAAGTGGTGGGCCGTGAAGGGGCGCTGTTTCAGTTACGCTTCCTTGATCAGCGTCCATTACTGAGCATTCTCGATGCGGTCGGTCATATGCCTCTGCCTCCTTATATGGAGCGCGATGATGCCGAGGAAGACCGCGAGCGTTATCAGACGGTGTATGCCGAGAAACCGGGTGCAGTGGCGGCACCAACCGCCGGGCTGCATTTTGATGAACCGCTGCTGCAGGTGCTTAAAGAGAAGGGCGTTAATTTTGCCTACGTTACCCTGCATGTGGGCGCGGGCACCTTCCAGCCGGTCAAGGTGGATAATATCCACGATCATGAGATGCACGCTGAGTACATTGAAGTCAGCCAGGACGTGGTTGATGCGGTGAACGCCACCCGTGCTGCCGGTAAGCGTGTCGTGGCGGTGGGTACTACCTCGGTGCGCAGTCTGGAAAGTGCCAGCCAGAGTGGTCAGATTGCGCCTTTCTATGATGAAAGCCGCATCTTTATTTACCCCGGCTACCGTTTCCGTAGTGTGGATGCGATGATCACCAACTTCCATCTGCCGGAATCAACCTTAATTATGCTGGTGTCTGCTTTCGCCGGCCGTGATAACACCATGGCAGCCTATGCCGAGGCTGTTGCCCAGCGTTATCGTTTTTACAGTTATGGCGATGCCATGTTTTTATCCCGTCCGCAGCCAGTGCTGAACGACGCTCAACCGGAATAATGTCCATGACCCGTGAATGTTTTATGCAGTTTGAACTGCATTCCGAAATTACTGATGGCTCAAGCCACGCGCGCCGCGGCACCATTACCTTTCCGCGCGGCAAAATTCAGACCCCGGCCTTTATGCCGGTGGGAACTTATGGCTCGGTGAAAGGCCTGAACCCGGATCAGGTTGAGGCGCTGGGCGCTGAGATTATTCTCGGCAATACCTTCCATCTGATGCTGCGCCCCGGAACTGAGGTAATTAAACAGCACGGTGATCTGCACGATTTTATCGGCTGGGATAAGCCAATCCTGACCGACTCCGGCGGTTTTCAGGTGTTCAGCCTCGGTGATATGCGCAAAATTACCGAAGAAGGGGTGGCTTTCCGCTCGCCGGTCAATGGCGACAAGGTCATGATGACGCCGGAAAGCTCGATGCAGGTACAGCGCGATCTGGGCTCTGACATCGTAATGATTTTTGACGAATGCACTCCGTATCCGGCGACTGAAAAGCAGGCCGCTGATTCGATGCGCATGTCATTGCGCTGGGCCAAACGCTCAAAAGACGCCCATGGCGATAACCCATCGGCTCTGTTCGGCATTATTCAGGGCGGTATGTATGAAGACCTGCGTGATGAATCCCTCGCCGGTCTGCTGGAAATCGGTTTTGACGGTTATGCCATCGGTGGTCTGAGTGTGGGCGAACCGAAGCCGGACATGATGCGCGTGTTGCGTCATGTGGCGCCGAAAATGCCGCAGGACAAGCCGCGTTATCTGATGGGCGTGGGTAAGCCGGAAGATCTGGTGGAAGGTGTGCGTCGCGGGGTGGATATGTTTGACTGTGTGATGCCAACCCGTAACGCGCGTAACTCGCACCTGTTCACCTCGAAAGGGGTGCTGAAAATCCGTAATGCCGCCAACCGTACCTACAACGGCCCGGTGGATGATGAGTGCGACTGCTATACCTGCAAAAACTTCAGCCGTGCATACCTGCACCATCTGGACAAATGCAAAGAAATTCTGGGGGCTACTTTAAATAGCATTCATAACCTCCATTATTACCAGACCCTGATGGCCGGTTTGCGCCGCTCACTGGAAGAAGGTACATTTGCCGGGTTTGTCGATGAGTTCTATGCCAAACGGGGCATGAAGACCCCGCCACTGGATCAGGACTCCGGAGCCAGGGAATAAATAACACGCGGCACTTTTTGTGGTGCCGTCTGTAAACATTTTGTCGTTCAGCCGTGACACACTCGCGGTAAGTAATTGGGAGACTCTCTACATGAAAGCAATTCTGGCAGCTCTGGCCTTAACTACCTCCGGTCTGGCCATGGCCGACGGTGCAGCGGCTGCACAACAGCCGATGGGCATTACCGGTCAGCTGGTATTCCTCGGCGGTTTTCTGCTGATTTTCTACTTCCTGCTGTGGCGTCCACAGAGCAAGCGTCAGAAAGAACACCGCAACCTGATCGGTGGTCTGAGCAAAGGTGATGAAGTTGTTACTGCCGGCGGTATGCTGGGCAAAATCACCAAAGTGACTGATGACTTTGTGGTGATTGAAGTGGCTGACGGTGTTCAGCTGCCGGTGCAGAAAGTGGCCGTTACTGCGGCTCTGCCAAAAGGCACCATCAAAGACGTTAAAGCTTAAGCCCCGTCTCCGGGCTCAGGACGGTCTCTCAGGAGGCCGTCTTTGTTTTCTGAATAAGGAATAAGGGCAGTTGTATGCTCAATAAATACCCGTTGTGGAAAAACCTTCTCATTGTACTGGCGCTGGTGTTTTCCTGCCTGTACGCCGCCCCTAACCTCTATCCGCCCGATGCCGCTATTCAGGTAACACCGGCCCGTTCCGGTGCGCAAATGTCAGAAGCGGTGCTGAGCAAAGTCCGTTCTGCTCTGCAGGAACGCAATATCGAATTTTTTGGCGAAGAAGTGACCGGCAGTACGGCACTGTTTCGCCTGACCAGCAACGAAAATCAGTTGCCGGCAAAAGACGCTGTACAGCGTTTGCTGGGTGATGAATTCATTGTCGCACTGAACCTGGCGCCAACCACACCCGACTGGCTGCTCAATATGGGCGCGGGTCCTATGACCCTGGGTCTGGATCTGAGCGGTGGTGTGCACTTCCTGATGGAAGTGGATATGGATGACTACGTTAAAAGCAAAATCGCCAACTACCGTGAAGAATTCCGTAACCGTCTGCGTGAAGAACAGCTGAAGTACCGCCGTATTCAGATTGAAGATCATAAGCTGCGTATCAGCTTCGTCGATGCTGAAGTCCGGGCGCAGGCTAACAGCTTTATTTCCCGCACCTATCCTGAATTCCTGCAGGAAAATGAAGATAAAGGTGAGTACGCCGACGTTGTACTGGCGATTACCGAAGCCAAAATCAAAGAATTTGAAGACTACGCCATCAAGCAAAACCTCACGACCCTGCGTAACCGGGTGAATGAGCTGGGTGTGGCTGAACCTCTGGTGCAGCGTCAGGGCCGTAACCGTATCGTGGTTGAACTGCCAGGTGTACAGGACACGGCTGAAGCCAAGAAAATTCTGGGTAAGGCCGCGAATCTGGAGTTCCGTCTTGAAGCCGAGCCGGGTGCCAGCCGTTTCCAGACTGATGAATACGCGTTCCGTAATGAGCAGTTCCGGACCGCACGTCTGGAAAAAGCCATTATTACCACCGGTGACAGCGTAACCAACGCACAGCCATCGTTCGATGAAAATGGCTTCCCGCAGGTAAATATTGATCTCGACGCCAAAGGCGGCGCGATGATGACCCAGGTAACGCGCAAGGCCGTTAAGCGCCGCATGGCGGTACTCTTTGTTGAGCGTAAGCCAAAAACCACCTATGAACTGGTCGATGGTGTGGAAACACCGAAAACCATTCAGATCGTGGAAAAATCCATTATCTCGCTGGCAACCATTCAGAGTGTATTAGGCAACAGTTTCCGTATTACCGGTCTGGAATCAGCTGAAGCCTCAGAGCTGGCACTGTTGTTACGTGCCGGTGCACTGGCAGCGCCTATGTACTTCGTTGAGGAACGGACGGTCGGACCAAGCCTGGGTAAAGAAAACATCGAGATGGGTATTAACTCGGTCATTCTGGGTCTGGCGCTGGTGCTGATTCTGATGGCGGTTTACTACCGCTTATTTGGTCTGGTTGCCAACGTTGCGCTGCTGGCTAACCTGGTGATTCTGATTGCCCTGATGTCGATTATCGGCGCCACATTAACGCTGCCGGGTATTGCCGGTATCGTATTAACCGTGGGTATGGCGGTGGATGCCAACGTGCTGATTTTTGCCCGCATACGCGAAGAACTGGGCAATGGCCGTTCGCCACAACAGGCGATCCATGAAGGTTATAACCGCGCCTTTATTACCATTTTCGACGCCAACCTGACCACGCTGATTGTTGCGGTCATTCTGTTTGCCGTCGGAACCGGTCCGGTAAAAGGATTCGCGGTAACACTGTCGTTCGGTATTATCACCTCGATGTTTACAGCGATCGTTCTGACCCGTGCCATTATCAACTGGATTTACGGTGGCCGCCGTATTGAAACACTGTCTATCGGAGGTCAGTCATGATTGGGGCGACCAATTTTAACTTTATGCGTCTGCGTCATGCAGCCAGCATTCTGTCGATTATTCTGATTGTTATCTCCATTGGTGCCATCGCAGCACGTGGTCTGAATCTGGGGCTGGATTTTACCGGCGGTACGCTGCTGGAAGTTCAGTATGAAACACCGGAATCCATTGATCGTATTTCAACCGCGCTGGAAAGTGCCGGCTATCGTGATGTAACGGTTCAGCACTTTGGCGCAGAAACCGATGTATTGGTACGCATGTCAGAAGCCTTCCGCGACAACCTTGGCGCAGAAGTTCTGAATATTCTGCAAACCCAGAGTGCCGATAACACACTGACGCTGATGCGCAGCGAGTTTGTTGGTGCACAGGTGGGTGAAGAATTACGCGATCAGGGTGGCCTTGCGTTATTACTGGCGCTGTTTGTGGTGATGATTTACGTTGCCGCACGCTTCCAGTTTAAATTCTCGGTCGGTGCTGTGGTGGCGTTATTCCACGACGTAATCATCATTATCGGTCTGTTTGCTCTGTTCCAGTGGGAATTTGACCTGACGGTAATGGCCGCGCTGCTGGCGGTCATCGGTTACTCGCTCAACGATACTATCGTGGTGTCTGACCATATCCGTGAAAACTTCCGCATGCTGCGTCGCGGTGATGCCGAAGAGGTGATCAACTACTCGATCAATCAGACGCTGGGTCGTACCATCATGACCTCCTTAACCACGGCGCTGGTATTATTTGCGCTGATGGTGGTGGGTGGCGATCTGATTCATAACTTTGCCGTGGCACTGATGATCGGTGTACTGGTCGGTACTTATTCGTCGGTATTCGTTGCTTCCAGTCTGCTGCTGATGATGAAGATCAGCCGCGAAGATCTGATGCCGCCGGAAGAGGAAGAAGTGGACGACCGGCCATAATCGTTACTGGTCAGTAAAAAACGCATCGCCTGGCGATGCGTTTTTTTTATCTTTTTATAACCTTTCATCTGAACACTGCGGATATTCTATGCTGAGCTACCGCCACGCTTTTCATGCCGGCAATTTTGCCGATGTACTGAAACATCTGATTCAGGTTGAAATCCTGCAATACCTGCAGCAGAAAGAAAAACCTTTTGTTTATATCGACACGCACTCAGGTGCTGGTCTGTATTCGCTGCAATCAGCGGAAGCAGAAAAAAATGCTGAATTCGAAACCGGTATCGGCCGTCTGCAGAACAGTGATTGGCCAGAATTACAGAGCTACCTTGAAGCGGTAGCCAGCAGTCGTCCGGCTCATGATCAGAGTGGCCTGGCTGCCAGTCAGTTTTATCCGGGATCGCCACGGCTTGGGCAGTTATTTCTGCGGGAACAGGACCGCGCGCAGTTATTTGAACTGCATCCGCAGGACTTCCGTTTGCTGGATGAATTAATGGCAACCGACCGCCGGATCAGGGTTGAACAGAGCGATGGTTTTAAAGGATTAATTGCCGCATTGCCACCACGCGAGCGCCGTGGACTGGTATTAATTGACCCGCCGTATGAAATTAAAAGCGACTATGAACTGGTGGTGGAAACTCTGATAAAAGCCCACCGGCGTTTTGCCACCGGTATTTATGCGCTCTGGTATCCGGTGGTGGAACGCAGCCGCATTAATAAGCTGGAACAACAACTGAAAGCCAGTGGTATTGCCCGTATTCAGTTATTTGAGCTGGGATTAAGCGCGGACACCGAAGGGCGGGGAATGACATCATCCGGCATGATTGTGATTAACCCGCCATGGACGCTGAAAGATAAAATGCAGAACCTGTTACCAAAGCTGAGTCAGCATCTGGGCGGAGAGCAGGGCGTCTGGCGTTGTGAGGAACTGGCGGGCGAATAACGCCCGCTCTCTTTGGTGCTGCCTTTATCAGGCTTGTTGCCAGACAACGCTCTGGCTATGCTCCCGCTGAATCAGATCGTGATATTTACTCTCAATCAAATGGCGTTTGATTTTTAACGTTGGCGTCAGCAGGCCATTTTCCACACTCCAGCTGTCATCCACGACGACCATGGCATCCAGACGGGCATGGCTTTCCAGCTTTTTATTGGTGTGTTCCAGAGTGTGTTTCAGGCTATGGCGTAAGTGCTCCGCATCATGCACCTGAGCTTCCGGGGTAAGAACCACCAGGGCAATCGGCTGCTTCAGATTGCTGCCGGTTACGCAGATCTGTTCGATCAGAGAATTTTCCATTAATAAGGATTCAATCGGCACCGGCGCGACGTATTTCCCTTTGGCTGTTTTGAAAATTTCTTTCAGACGGCCGGTAATACGCACATAACCGTCGGCATCAATGGTGCCTTTATCGCCGGTGCGCAGATAACCATCACTGGTGAAGGCTTCGGCGGTTTTTTCCGGCTCCAGATAATATTCTTTCATTACGCAGGGGCCTTTCAGCTGAATTTCGCCATCTTCAGCAATGCGCAGATCAACGCCGTCATACGGATGACCGATACAACCGATTTTATCGCGGCGGAACGGATAGCTCAGCGTGCCCAGACCATTGTTTTCTGACATGCCCCAGCCTTCACTGATATTAATACCAATGCGCTCATACCAGTGCAGAGTCGCCGGAGAAATAGGCGCAGAGCCGGAACCAAACAGGCGTGCGCTGTCGAGTCCCAGTTGTTGACGGATTTTTTTCGCGACGATGCCTTTCAGGATCGGAATGCTGAGCAGGCGATTGAGTTTTTTCGGTGGGATTTTGGCCAGTACGCCCATCTGAAAACGTGTCCAGAGGCGCGGCACAGAAATAAATAACGTCGGCGATACGGCTTTCAGATTCTCGGCAAAGGTATCGAGTGACTCAACAAAAGAAACGCAGAAGCCGTTATACAGGCTGGCGCCTTCAACGTAGACACGCTCTGTAATATGGGCCAGCGGCAGGTAGCTGAGCATGCGCTCTTTGGTGCCGACCTTCAGTGCCTGAGCCAGAGCCTGACAGCTCCAGCCGTAAGAACCAAAAGTATTGACCACACCCTTCGGATTACCGGTACTGCCAGAGGTGTAAATAATGGTCATGGTGTCAGACGCGGCTGGTACAGGTGAGCTGGAAAGTGGTTGCTGCTGCAGCAACTCAGGCCACTGATAAGTGGCCGGAATGGTGCCATATGGCATGGCGAAACGGGTGATATGACTGTCGATAGCGGCGCACTGATGCTCGGTATCATCCAGTTTGCCGATAAATATGGCCTTGCAATTACTGTGGTTAAGGACGTAGCGGATGGTTTCCTGTCCGGCGGTAAAATAAATGGGTACGGAAACATGTCCGGCCATCATGATTGCCAGATCGGTAATAAACCACTCGGCGCAGTTTTTCGACAGGATGGCGATGTGTGAGCCCTGCTCGTAATTTTGCGCAATCAGTGCATTAGCAACCCTGCGCACCTGATCGCCCACCTGTGCCCAGGTAAATTCATGAAAAACCCCATCAATTGGCTGACGCAGATAGACGGCATCCGGAGTGGTTTTTTCCCAGTGATAAAGCATTTCCAGAGGTGTTTTGACTGACATGCGTAAATCCTTGTTATTTTTATGGCTGATTTTTCGGTCTGTTTACAACATTAATAACTAACCCATTTTTGTTCTGTTAAGAATGGTAAATTGCTGAACAGCCGGACAGTAATAAGCATTCCTTTGTCTTTCGCAGCGGATTGTATCCGCGTCTTTACTCTGCACACTATTTCATATTCTGCCCTTTACGATAAGTGGCTGTCACGGTTATCTCCGGCAAAAACAGGTCGAATAACGGCCTGTTACGACATAGAGATTGGACGGGGATTTCGGTTTAATGCACTACTGATGAATATTATAAGGCCTGAAGGAATAAGCCTTGTTCGGCTGACTTTCATTGTGCCAACAATAAAAAATAACAATAACCGTAAACACCACTCAGCAGGATATTCGGATGATTAAAGGCTTATGGAGTGTCTTTCTGCTTGTCTTATTTGGCGTGCCTAACGCCAATGCAGCGGATCTCGACAGCAAACAGCAGGATAAGCTGCAGGCGACGGTAATGAGTCAGAACCTGCCCCTGGAGAAGCGTATCAGAGCCCTGAAAAAGCTGTACGCCGATCAGCTGGAGAACGGCAAAATCAATCGCAGTTTCTGCGTCTGGGACATGCTGGGCAAAGCCGGTCCGGTATTTGCGGCGGTGGATGATCAGCGGCTGCGCTCGCTGCATTATGGACTCAACCTGACGCTGGTTGCCTACAAAGACGAAGACAGTCTGGTTGATGCTCTCACATCCGGGCAGTGTGATGCGGCCCTGATCAGTGGCAGCCGTGCCCTGAGTTTTAACCGTTTTGCCGGTACGCTTGAAGCACTGGGCGGTATCCCCGATGTGCAGCACCTGCAGATGCTGATGCAGGTGGTCGCCAGTCCGAAAATGGCCGATAAACTCCAGCAGGGCGATTATGTAGTGTTGGGGGTGGCCTCTCTGGGGGAAAATTACGCCTATTCCGGTAACCCGGCGCTGAATACCTTCGCCGGGATGGCCGGCAAAGATCTGGTGGTACCAGACAATGATGTGTCACTGCAGGCGCTGGCAGGGCAGCTTAAAGCCAATGCGCGTAGTGGCGGTTTGCTCAGCAGTGTTGATCAGTTTGTGACGGGGCAGGCCGAAGCCATGCTGGCGCCACTGGTTGCCTATCATGTGGCCGGGGCAGGAAAAGCTCAGGCGGGTATGGGAATTATGAAGATGCCGGTGTCGCAGTCGACCATACAGCTGATTGGTCGCAGTGAGCGTTTTCCCATTGGTCTGGCGCAGATTCTGCGCGAAGATTTTCTGTTCAAATTCGACAATTACGTAAAACGGGTCGAGAAGGAGCGTGCCAATATCGCCGCATCGTTCTGGATTGATGTGCCGGCGGATGAGCAGGCCAGAGAACAGGCCCGTTTGCGCGAGCTGCGCATTGCCCTGCGTGATAAAGGCGTGTACGACCCGCTGATGCTTAAACTGCAGCGTAAAATCCGCTGCAAAGTAGACTCAACCCGCAACGAGTGTCTGAAACCGGTTGAGTAAGCTCTGCCTTGGCTGTTCTGCTCTGAGCTTTAGCGGGTCAGAAAACCATCCTTGGCGCGGTCAGTAATGAGTCTGACCGCGTTATGGCTTATACGGCGTTCGGCCGAGATGGCATAGAACTCCTGCATCAGATCATCCACTTCCCCGACGCATTCCACCTGATACTTGCGGCAGATTTCATCGCGGATTACTGCGGGAGCAAAGAAAAACCCGTGGCCTTCGTTGCCGAAGGCTTCCAGCAGGGCGGAATCGTCAAATTCACCGGCAATCTGTACCGGCATCCCGAGGCGGTCGAGCCAGCTCAGTAACTCGGTACGCAGGCCAGAGGCGGTATCGGTTGGCAGCAGCAACGGTGCATCACGCAGACATTCAGGGAATTCACCGGGATGGCGTGCGCGCAGCGCCGGAGCGGCAAAGCAGGCCAGCGTGCTGCGTCCGAGCAGATGGTTAAAGCAGCGAATATTCATCCCGGAAGGAATGGGGCTGTCGGCCAGCACCAGATCGAGGCGGTGTACGGCCAGCTCGCCCAGCAGTATCGGCATCTGCTCTTCGTGGCAGACGATACGCATACGTCCGGGCATTCTCAGTGCCGGAGTCAGTAAGCGGTGCGCAATCGACTTGGGCAGTGCGTCGACAATGCCCACGCGGAATTCGAGTGGTCGCTCAGTTGCTCCCTGGTGCATCACTTCCTGCAGTTCATCACCAAGACGGAACATCTCGCGGGTGTAATCCAGCGCCACCCGGCCGGCATCGGTCAGCTCCAGTCCGCGCCCGGCTTTGGCAAACAGGGCATTGCCGAGGTCTTCTTCCAGCAGCCGCAGCTGACCACTGATGGTTTGCGGTGTCACATTCAGCCGTTTAGCGGCAGCAAGAACACTGCCTTCGGCGGCCACTGTATGGAAGTAGAGCAGGTGCTTATAATTAAGACGCTTCATAAACTATTCGTAAAAACCGATGTATTAGTGCAAGATAATTCGAATATTATTTTGTATTCGCGCTGCCTACAATGGCGCAATCTCTTACAAACAGGAGTTGGCAATGAATCGTCCCGATTATCTGAACATGAAGTCTGCATCCGCTGAGCCGGTGGTTGTACCGGCTGAACAGAATCAGGCGTATGAAACGCAGGCCGTGGATGGCCGTAAAGTACTGCGTAACACTTATATGCTGCTGTCCATGACACTGATTTTCAGTGCCGCAGTGGCAGGTCTGTCGATGGCCTTTAACTGGCCGCATCCGGGTATCATCCTGACGCTGGTGGGCTATTTTGGCCTGTTGTTTCTGGTTGAGAAAACCAAGAACAGCGCGATGGGTATTGTCTCGGTATTCGCACTGACCGGTTTTATGGGCCTGACGCTGGGACCAATTGTCTCTATGTACGCCAAACTGCCGGGCGGCACCGATATGATCGCTATGGCACTGGGTACAACTGGCCTGATTTTCCTGACTATGTCTGGCTGGGTGCTGAGCACCGGTAAAGACCTGAGCGGTATGGGCAAAACCCTGATGGTGGGTATTCTGGTCGCCTTCGCTCTGTCTATCGGTAACCTGTTCCTGGGACTGCCAATGATCTCTCTGGCGGTATCCGCCATGTTTATCATGCTGATGAGCGGCCTGATTGCTTACCAGACCAGTGCCATTATTCACGGTGGTGAGACGAACTACATCTCTGCAACCGTTACCCTGTACGTTGCCATCTACAACCTGTTCCTGAGTCTGCTGCAGATTCTGGGTGTGATGGGCTCCGACGACTAACGATTTCTCTGTGCTCGAGAAGCTCGCCGCAGCACCTTTGGTCTGCGGCTTTTTTTTGTCTGTCAGCCAACGCTCCTCTTGCTGATGCGTCTACACTTCCCTGATATCCGGAGAGGTTTATGCGCGTTTATTGGGTCACTTTTTTCAGACGGTTATTGGTAATTCTGACGGCAGGATCATTGTTTCTGGCGTCAGTGACCCATGCCGCCTGCAGTGATCGCGACGCCAAAGCCGCCAGCGATGATAAAGCCAAAAGTTACTTCAAAACGGCCGAAATTTTTCACCCCGCCCGGGTGCTGAAAGTGCACCATCCCAGCCGCCAGAAAGAGGTGGCCAGTTACGTCAAAACCGGTAAAAAACACTACAGTATTTTCACGCTGGTGAACGAGGATTGTAAGGCGCATTTTATCAAGCGCACCCGCCAGGGCGATTAAGCCTCAAATCTGCAAGCATTGTTTCTCTATCCGGTCGTTGACCGGCTGCGTTTATTCCTTCAGCCTGTGGTCTGAAAAACCTACTACGGAGATCAGGTATGAGCATTTACGATATCGAAGTAAAAACCCTGCAGGGTGACCAAACCACACTGGCGGCCTACCGCGGTAAGGTGCTGCTGGTTGTGAATGTGGCATCCAAGTGTGGCCTGACGCCGCAATATGAAGGCCTTGAAGCTTTGTACAAGGCTGAAGAGGCCAAGGGGTTGGAAGTTTTAGGCTTTCCCTGCAATCAGTTCCTTGGGCAGGAGCCGGGCAGTGAAGAAGAGATTCAGCAGTTCTGTAGTCTCACCTACGACGTTACCTTTCCGATGTTTGCCAAAATTGAGGTAAACGGCGCTGGCCGTCATCCGCTGTATCAGCAGTTAATCGCAGCTCAGCCAAAAGCTGTTGCCGGTGGTGCGCTGAAAGAAAAGCTGGCCGCCAAAGATCTGCTGCCAGCCAATGACAGCGACATCATGTGGAATTTTGAAAAATTCCTGATCGGTAAAGACGGTACGGTTCTGGCTCGTTTTGCTCCTGATCTGCAGGTCAGTGATGAAGTAGTGGCTGATGCCATCCAGCGTGCACTGCAGGCCTGATAAGGAGCGCACTATGCTGACAGGCAGCTGCTTGTGTGGTGGCATTCAGTATCAGATTGATGGCGAACTGGGTCAGGCCATGGTGTGTCACTGCGGAAAATGCCGTAAATCCAACGGCAGCGCCTTTGCGGTTAATGCGGCGATTAAGGTCGATGAATTCCGTCTGCTGAAAGGGCAGGAACTGGTGGGAGAGTTTGAATCCACGCCGGGGGTATTCCGCACCTTTTGTAAAAACTGCGGCTCGCCGCTGTACAGCCGGCGGCCATCGATGCCGGATATTTACCGGCTGCGTATCGGCACCCTCGATACTGATGCCGAGGTAAAACCCGTAGCGCATATTTATATGGGCTCAAAAGCCTCCTGGGATCAGCCGCATGACGATATTCCTCAGTACGACGAGCGTCCCTGATCAGACTGGCGGAAATAAAAAAATCCTGCACCGGACGAAACCCGGTGCAGGATTTTTTTTATGTTCAGGCCGTCATAAACGGATAATCGGTATAACCTTCTGCCCCCGCGCTGTAGAAGGTATTCTGATCCGGAGTATTCAGTTCCGCTCTGGCCTGAACCCGTGCAGGCAAGTCCGGATTGGCGAGAAAACCGGTGCCAAAGGCAACTGAGTCAGCCTGTTTGTTGCTGATCACCTGAGCCGCTTCATCAGCGCTGTAACCCATATTCAGCATCAGATGGCCCTGATAATGTTCACGCGCAATGCTCACCACATCCGCCTGCTGTACGCCAAAGAAATCGGCACGCATTAAATGCAGATAAGCCAGATTAAAGCGGTTCAGGTGTTTGGCCAGATGCTCGGTCCAGGCTAATGGATCGCTGTCACGCATATCGTTAAAGCTGTTCAGTGGCGACAAGCGCAGACCCACGCGGCCACTGCCGATTTCAGCAGTAACGGCGTCGAGAATTTCGGTCAGAAAACGGGCGCGGTTTTCCAGCGAACCACCGTATTCATCGGTGCGCTGGTTTGCTCCGTCGCGCAGGAACTGGTCAATTAAATAACCATTAGCGCCGTGAATTTCCACACCATCAAAACCTGCGGCAATGGCATTGGCTGCGGCTTTGCGGAAGTCATCAACAATAGCGGCAATTTCAGTTTTGCTCAGAGCGCGTGGCACGCTGTAAGGTTTTTTGCCTTCGGAGGTGTGCACTTCGTCATTAATGGCAATAGCGCTTGGGCCAACCGCTTCGGTGCCGTTATTCAGCAGCGGGTGGGCTGCACGACCGGCGTGCCAGATCTGCATAAAAATACGGCCACCGGCCTTATGTACGGCATCGGTGGTCAGCTTCCAGCCTTCAACCTGCTCAGCAGAGTAAATACCCGGGTCATTACCAAATGCCGACGTGTTCGGTGTAACCATGGTGCATTCAGTAATCAGCAGGCCGGCACTGGCACGCTGAGCATAATATTCGGCCATCAGGGCGTTGGGCTGATGATCAACGGCGCGGCAGCGGGTAAGAGGCGCCATCACAAAGCGGTTAGGCAGGGAAATATCGCCAACGTTGATGGCGTTGAACAGAATCTGGGTATTGGTGGACATACATTCTCCGGGATGAATGAATAATTTACTTATTGCGATAACTATATAGGGCCGCAATGTCGGATTTCATCCGCCTGCTGTGCAACAGACTGTTGTATTGTCTGGCACAGTTACCAACAATGGCCGGAATAAGCAGGGTCTGACCCACACATCCTGAACAGGAACAGCGAACATGATGAAAGCCGTATTACTGGATGCCGACACACTGGGTTCGGGTGTCGATTTAGAGCCAATCCGCGCCGTGGTCAGTGAGCTGCGGGTATTTGCCCGCACCAGCCCGGAGCAGCTGCAGGAGCATCTGGCCGATGCCGAACTGATCATTACCAATAAAGTGCAGATCCCCGACTGGGCTATGCAGGGCCGTAAGGGCATTCTGGTGCTGGCTACCGGCACCAATAATATTGATATGGATGCTGCCCGGGCGCAGGGTGTCCCCGTGCGTAATGTCAGCAACTACGGTACGCACTCGGTGGCTCAGCATACCTTAATGCTGATGCTGGCTTTAGCCGCGCGTTTGCCGCGTTATCAGCACGATGTCCGTGGCGGAAGCTGGCAGCAAAGCCCGTTCTTTTGTTTGCTGAATCACAATACGACTGAGCTGGCGGGCAAAACCCTGGTGATTGTTGGTCAGGGCACGCTGGGCAGTGCCGTGGCTAAACTGGCTGAAGCTTTTGGCATGACGGTCATATTCTGTGCCCGCCCCGGAGCAGAAGATGACAGGCGGTTATCGTTTGAGCAGGCGATCGAGCAGGCTGATGTGCTCAGTTTTCATTGCCCGCTCAATGAACACACCCGGCACCTGCTCAATCGCGACAATATCGACCGCCTGAAACGCGGCTGTCTGGTGGTGAACTGTGCACGCGGTGGCATCATCGACGAAATGGCCGCACTCTGGGCGTTACAGTCTGGGCATCTGGGTGGGCTGGCGGTCGATGTATTACCGGTCGAACCACCGAGCGAAGGGCACCCGCTGCTGTCTGCGCTTAAGCAGGGCAATCTTAATCTGATTGTTACTCCGCATAACGCCTGGATCAGCCCGCAGGCGCGGCAGAATATTATTAACCTGACCGCCGATAATATCCGCGCACTGGGATAACAGTGGCAGTCGGGCACTGTCGTATGTGTTTCCCTTCGATTCGGGTTCTGCCGCCTCTGTAAATCGCGTTATAGTGTTTGAGTGCATGCATGTGCGGAGGCTGTATGAGCAAGCTGTGTATTTTCCCGATTCCGGGCTGCGTTACCTTTCCCGGTACCGTGTTCCCGCTGCACGTATTTGAGCCGCGCTATCGCGCCATGATTCAGCATTGTCTCGACACCGGTATGCCGGTGGCCATCTGTCATACCGAAAAAATGATCAGTCCCGGCAAACCCACCGATAACCTGAAAGAAGCGCTGAACAGCAATCAGGCAACCTACCGGCCATACCCGGTTGTCAGCGCCGGGCGTTGCGAGCTGGTCGATACCAGCGAAGACGGCCGCATGTACCTCAATGTGCACATCGAACAGCGTTACCGTTTGGGAGAAGCGGTGCAGCTCTTGCCCTATCAGATCTACGAATGTGAGCCCTTTCCCGACCGCGAATTATCCGCCGCAGAAGCCGGGCAGGATGAGGCCGATAATGCTTTATTAAAAGATAAAATCCTGCACCGTCTTTACGCTTTGGGGCAGGGCGACGAGGATGTAAAACGCAGTATTGAATATTTAATGGAATCACAAGAGTGGCAAACAAAAAGTGCGCAGGCATTCAGCTTTGAACTGTTTGGAATGATCGCTTTCGATGCCGATATTCTGCAGGAAATTCTGGAAATGGATTCTGCCAACGAGCGCCTGAACTATACGCTGGCACTGCTGAACGACGTGTAGCGAAATTTTCTGCATACCAAATGACCGATGATTAAGGGAATAACATGCTGTCTGCTTTTATCCGCTCACTGCCGTCCGGCACCTGCTATGCGCAACTGTGGAGCGACCGTATCCGGATCAGCTGCACGCAATCGGCCAGGGTATTTGACGACCAGCCGTTATTGATTATTCGTAGCGGAAAAAGTAAGAAAATTGTGATGGCCGTTGGCCGTCATGCTGCGCAGTTGTATCAGCAAGAGCAATTACAAAAACAGCGCAGCGAACAGCGGAATGAACAACCCAATGAAAAGCCAGAGCCAGATTTAACACTGGTTAATCCTTTCGATCATCCACGGTTGTTAATTGCCGATTTTGCTTATGCGGAAAAACTGCTGCGTTACGCTATTTACCGCGTGTATGAAAAAAGTGTTCTGCCACGTTCGCCCGTGCTGATTATTCAGCCGATGGAAAAAACAGAAGGCGGCATTAATGAGATCGAGCGGCGCATGTACACCGAGCTTGGGCTGGGTGCCGGAGCGCGTAAAGTATATGTGCACGATGGAGCCCCTCTTGCTCATCCGCTGAGGGCTGAAGATACTGATCTGAAGCGGATAATCGCTGATAAATAAACAACAGGCCTGAAACCTCTGCGGCAGGGGCTCAGGCCTGATCAGGCAGATAAGCGGCGTGAAGCCGGTTCCGGACTGGCAAAAGGCCTGCGCAAACAGAGCGCAGAATAATCATTGCTCAGCTGCCAATTGTCGCAATTTTTTCCTTCAGTCTGGCCTGGTCGCGCTCAAAGCAGGCTTTCTTTTTCTGTTCTTTTTCAATCATCGCCGCCGGTACGCGGGAGATAAAACCATCGTTGTTCAGTTTGTTATCGATGCGATGAATTTCGTCTTCCAGACGTTCCACTTCGGCGGCCAGGCGAGTGAGTTCGTTGGTGTTTTCCATCAGGTCGGTCATGGTGATATTACCTCCGTGTGTATGCTGCACATATGGCGACTGCCATAGCAAACCTGCTTCAGCTCATTGATAGCGCAGGTTTTTTAGTTGAAACTCTGCATTCAAGTGTAGCCGCTTTTGCGGGTTTTGCCGTAAATCAGCAGCAGGGATGAGCTAAGCGCGTAAGCCTCCACGCCGGCGGAGTGCATCCCATGAACGAGGATGAGCCGATGAACCCGGTTATTTGTACCTGGTCAGCCGAACTGCCTGCGGGAACAGAGGTTATATGGCCCGATGGTTGCCGCGATGTAATTGCCATTATGCCGGCCGGACAGCCTGCAGCCTTGCTGTGCAGCGCACTGGACGAAAGCGCGCGTCACATACAATGCCAGACTGCCACGCGATTTATGGGCATCAGGCTGGCGCCGGGAGTGAGGTTCGCGTGGGAGAGGAAAGCTCCAGCCATGCTGCTGAGTGACCGTTATCTGCAGCGCTGGTCAGCGCCGCTGCTGCAGCTGACTGACCAGCACTCTGAGGCACAAAACAGCAGCACCAGTACAGACAACCTGCTGCGTTATCTGCAGCAACAGATTGATAACCACGCCATAACACCACCGGAATGGATCAACGCTTACCTGCTGGAATTGGCTGAACAGGACGGCGATTACCGGCCGCCAGGCGCTTCTGTGCACCGGCCGCGCAGCGAGCGCAACATGCGCCGCCTGCTGGTGGAATACACCGGCAGGCCACCGCGTTATTGGCAACAACTGGCGCGAATCCGTGCAACAGCACGGGCCATTGCCGGCAGCGATGAACCACTGGCTGCACTGGCAGCAGAATACCACTTTGCCGATCAGGCCCATATGAGCCGCGATATCCGCCGCTGGCTGGGATGCACCCCGGCTATGTTACGGGCAGACAATAACGGCAACGATCGGCGGGCCAACAATCTGGCCCGGCTGAGTGCGCCGGATGCCTTTACCCTGATTTAATCCGGTGGCCGCGATGGCTGATTCTGCGTCTTAATCCTGCGGCAGAAAGAACGGCTCAAATTCCGCCGCAGGCGCAATGGTATGATGGCAATACACCATCACTCCGGCCGGATCGACCACACCAAAACCACGGTCCCCCCAGGGATGATCATCCAGCGGAATTGCCACCGCCAGCCCTGCAGCCGTTAAGCTTTTGTGCAGGGCGTCGGCATCTTCCACGCGGATATTCAGAAAAATACCGCCGTTGAAAGGCACCATCCCCTCCTGTGGCTCCATCAGACACAGCTCCTGCCCGTTACTGAGGCGCAGCACCACATACCAGCCACAATCAAACAGCGGCCGGGCAGCAAAATACTGCTGATAAAAGCGACGGGCCTCCGCCAGCTGTGCCGTCACCACCGTCATGCTTGCCGATTCAATCTTCATAAAACCTCCGTTGTATTCAAAGCCCGGCCAGTACAGCGCAAATAGTCTCCGCTGTTTTGAATAATTCGGCCAATGTCACAGATCCTGAAAAAGAAGGAGCTGAAAAATAAAGGCCTGAAGAAGAGTGGTCTGAAGAAGAGGAGGCTAAGCAAGGTTAGGAAATCTGCGGAATGCGATACCGCAAGCGCGTTGGGATGTTCTGCAGGAAGTGCTATGGGAAGTGCTGCTTCACAACGTTTTGGGATACGTGGCCGGAAGCGTTGCTGGGAACGTTGCTGGAAGTGTTGTTGGCAAGAGCCAGTATCAATTGATCAGTAAATTATCAGTTGAGGGGGCCGATAAAGTCCGATAGTCTAATGAAAAAGCAGGGATTGCTGAACCTACCCGCTCGTCTGAGCAGCGGAACGGATGCTGATAGTCCCTGAGAACGATATGCATAAATCAAATATTGCCGGTCCTGTTGTGGCGTGAACAAGGAAGGGCGGCAGCGTGCCTGAATTCAGAACGATGCAATGGCATCCAGAGGGCTTGTAGTACCAGCAAAATGCTGACCAATCACATGGGTGTAGATTTGAGTGGTTGCCACATCGCTATGGCCTAATAATTCTTGCACGGTTCTGATATCTCGCCCGGAGCGTAAAAGCTCAGTGGCAAAACTATGACGAAAGGTATGGCAGGTAATTCGCTTAGAGGATAAGTTTGCGTCCTGTACTGCCTGCTTTAATGCCTTTCGAGGCACAGAATCATGGAGGTGATGGCGGCAGAGAATTTTCGTATGGGGGTGAATACAAACATTTGTCGATGGAAACACAAACATCCAGGCGGGTTGCCGGTGAGCGGAAGGGTACTTTTTACCCAGTACACCGGGTAGGGATGGACCCAAACCTTGTTGATTATCACTTTGTTGTAATGTAATCGCTTTATCAAAAAACTCATTACATAAGGGCTTCAGGCTGTGCGGCAAGATAGTGACACGATCTTTAGCGCCCTTGCCATCGAAGACGGTCAGCGACCCCTTGTTGAAGTCGAAGTCTTTTATTCGCAAACGTAAACATTCTGAAATTCGTAAGCCAGAACCGAATAACAGCGAGAAAATGAGCCGATCGCGGTTATCGCAGACACTCAGAATCCTTCCTACTTCGGCGGATGATAATACCGTAGGTAAGTGACGCGGTCGGGTAGCAAAGGTAAAACCGATATCACCAAGGGGCTGGTTCAGGTACTTATTATATAAAAATGCCAGAGCATTTAAGGCAATCTTTTGGGTGTTAATGGCAACATCCCTACGGTTGGCCAGAAAGCTCAGAAACATCACGACGTGATCTGGACTGAGGCTGGCGGGGTGCTGTAAGCGGTGAAACCGGATATAGAACCTGATCCAGTAGATATAGGTATGCTCTGTGCGGATGCTGTAGCCATGCAGCCGCATGAATTCACGGACCTCTGTCAGGAATATACTCTTCGCCATCCTGACCTCCGTATGTAAAGATGTACTGTTTATGTATACAGTGTATTTTAAGATTTTCAAGAAATTTGGCACGCTTTACATTCGTGCTTGCTCGTTTTTCCAGAGGGTAGTAACTTAAACGCCAAGTGAATCAATAACTTACAACCTTGGTTGACAAGTTTATGTGCGCTGGAAGTTGGAATTAACAGGCATGCGCGTTTTTCTGGAGGGGATTTTTTAGTTATGGAAGATTTTTCAGGCAGGTCAACGTGTTACGTGGGAATACTCGAAAGAGTCTCCCCGAATTAATGCGCACGCACACTAATAAGCTGTTATGTTTTCCTCGAGAATGTGAATATTCAATGAAAAATACAATCTACTTTCTCTTAACTATTTTCACTGGTGGTCTATTTCTTCCTTACTGGTTAGTTTCAATTTCAACTGAAATTAACGACCTGGATAATTCAGTGTTTCCTAATAGTACTAAGATTCGTAAAAATCTCCCATATTATTACGGAGGAGCAATCGTCACCTATGTCATATGCGTTATTCTGGCAATTTCAGGGAAAGATAGTAGCTTCTTGTTTTTTATCCCATGCTTTATCTTCGGTCTATCTCTTACAACTCTATATTTTTGGTCTGTATTTAAAATTTCAGATAAATTAAAAGGTCTTGGGGCTAAGCTACCAAATTCAGTAGTAATGGCCATTCTATCAGTATATTTTGTATCTCCATTAGTCATTCAAATTAAGCTAAATGGATTATCAGCATCAAAAACATAACAAGCAGCAGCAACGGACTTGCAAAATTGTCACTCGTTTTGCCAAAACCCGGCAAAACCAGCGCCAATTTTGCAAGCCGCTGTGCTGGGCGTTATAAGTCTTAATCAGCATGGAGCAAAAATGACAGAAACATGTAGTTGCGGTGATAAAGCTGAAGTCGGTGCAACAGTCGAATTTCAATGTAAGACCTGTGGAAATGTTATAGATAAATTTACTGTTAAGAAACCACTTAAAGCAGCTGGTATAGCCGCCATACTAGCTTATGGTGGAAGTCAATTTATAGACTACGCAATCACCGATAATCGTTATCCGCTGGCCGTCGAATACGCAGTTTTAGAAGCGTGCTCTAGCTCATATGAGGAGCCATTATCGTATAGCAGTTATGGCTCTAAGAAGAAATTGTGTCTTTGTGCCCTAGAAGACACGATGAACGAAATTTCGTATATACGATATAAGATAAATGAAGAAAGTTTTTTGAAAGCCTTTGAGCAGAATGCAAAGTCATGTAAGTAGCTTGGGCAAGCCCAAGCTACTTTTGGGTTAATCCCCCAAATAATCGTCGTTGTTTGGATTATGAGCATCGGCCCAGTCATCCATATCCGCATCATTATTCGGATTGTTGATGTCTGACCAAAGATCTAACTCATCATCAGACATTGTAGAGGTATCAGGCATAAATCCTCCTATTTACTTTTTGGTGGATTGTTGCCTCGACCACCACCAGAAGGATTGCCGGTTTTACTTGGTCCATTAGACGGTGGTGTTGATCCCGATTGACTTGCTGCGGATTGCGCTCTTGCGGCAAATGATCCTTTAGGGACAGCTCCACCATTTGCTTTTGCTGTCGCTGACTGAATTCGAGCAGCAGCGGCTTTTGACATTGAGTTTTTAGGCATAATTTACTCCAATTGAATTTAAAATTACTGTCCCCGCTGGGACAGCAAATTAAAGGTAACAGAGGTATAAGAGACAAATGGGGACAGCGGAGCTTCAGGAAGAGATTAAAAGGTTGCTAGGCAAGTTAAAGTGGTCGCAAAAAAGGCTTGGCCGTGAATTTTATTATGCTAAACATGATGACGATGACTCTGTTGAAATTAGTCGCTATGAAGAAAAGGCGAAAAAAGACCTTTCACGACAAAGCACAAGGCCTGATGTGTTGCAATCCTATCTAGATCTCATTGTGCAGCATAATGAATTTAAGAAACTGGATATTATTGTCCCTATATACCGAAGAAGTGATGTACTAAGTGAAGGCATGGAGCGTGGTATGGTAAAAATATCAAAGCTCATTAGCGAACTGGCTTCTGAGTAAGCGACTTATAACAAGGCGCTGCTGCCGGACAAATTTTCCGCTGCGCTTCAAATTTTCCGCAGAGCGCGGCGTTAAGTTTCCAAGGGAAAACGATGAAATCCTCAAATGAAGATATAGCGCTTCTAATTAAAACAGAAGATCCATTCAAGATTTCTGTATTGGGGTTTTCTGCAATAGAAGAAGCGCTAGAGCAGCTAATTCAGGAGGCACTTCCTAGTGCGCACAAAGTAGAGACTCAGAGGCTGTCCCCCAGTTTTAAAGTTGATTTGGCAATCGGGCTTGGTGTGTTTCCACATGATTTCAAAGGAATCGTTATAAAGCTATCAAAGATAAGAAATTCCTATGCCCATGAGTTCGACCTTAAAGTAAAGCCATTTAGAGATTCCGAACTGATTGCAGCAATGTCTAAAGAGCAGCGAGCATCCGTCACGGAGAAAGAAGATGTTGATTCTAGCTCCTGCTCGATTTTATCATTTGCTGTTTTGACAACGTACATAGAAGTAACGTCGAGAATCACCCATTTTCGGCAAGTTAGGGCAAGTAGAGTCAAACAGTTCGCTCATATCAAAGCCCTTCTGGAGGAAATTCCGGCACCGAAAATCGATCAATCCAGTAAGCATTACAATGAGTACTGTAAAGATCTTGATGAGCGGGTCGAAAAAAGACGGAATTCGATACTCGAAGAGATAGTTAGAAAGGAAACTTAACAAGCCAAGGCAGCGGGAAAAACTTTGCTTCGCTGCGCTCAAAACACAAAATTTTCCCCTGCTTGGGGCGTTATGCATCGAAAGGATTCAATATCGTGAAAACAATTAAGCATGTAATTTTATCATTAGCAATTGTTCCGTCACTACTTCAGGCTGACCCAAAAGAAAGATTTGAGCCAGAAGAAATAGTCGAAACTATCGCATTTGCGGATCGTTTGGCGGGCTCTAAGTGGATTTATCACTGGAGAGATAGAGACTACGAGTTTCGATTTAATGAAAATGGAAGTATAGGAATTTTAGATGGTTGGAGTAATGTGAAATGGGTAGTGGCAGGCAAGGAAGACGTAATCCTTGAAGGTGGCGCCCATAAAATGCTGCTTCACTTCAACGAACAAAAAAATGCGTTCTATACGCGAGATTGGGACGGTACTAAATCTGATGGCCGCCTGGCTAGGTAAGCAAGTATAAATGCATAACAAGGCCAGGCAATCGGACAGTCAAACCTGTCACTCGTTTTGCCATAAACCCGGCAAAACAAGCGCCAGCTTTGCCTGCCGTTGCTGGCGGCGTTATATTCATAGAGAGATATCGTGAAAACGGAAACAATAAAAAATATTACAACAGCCTTATTGCTAGGTGCAGTTGGCAGTGGAATCTGGTCTCTTGCTGGGGAGCCTGCATTTAAATGGTGCGTAGATGCCTTTATATCAATAGCCCAGATATTGAATGCCGGTTATTACGACTTGCTACATATTAATATTGGTAAGGGACTTCATGAGGAAAGTGGAATTTTCTTTAGGCTTCTTTTCAGTTATGTATTGGCATCTGCCGTATTGGTGCTTCCTTTTCTAGCGCACAAAACCTATAAAAGAGCAGCGAGCATCAAAGATAGGAAAAAGAAAGAAGAGGAAGATATTGATAAATCAATATTTTCAGTACAAAAAAAGTCGCGCCTTATTTTTATTTTCACAATCATTTATGCAGTTATTGCATTTCCCATTATGATCTCTCGGATAATTACCCAAGAATATAACAATGAAGCCGTAGTTTTTATCGAGCGCTCGATAGAAATTCTGTCGCCAGAATTAACAAGTAGCGAAATTATCCGTCTAAGAGCTGATTATAGAGCTATCTCTAATGCAGAAAGCTTCTATTCGGTATTTGATAATATGCAAAAGATAGCTTCTAAGAAGAATATAGAGCTGCCAAGTTTTGATGTGGCGAGATGAATATAACAAGTCAATCAATGACGCCCTTTCAGGGCTGGACCTCCGCACTGCGTGCTCCGGCCCATTATTGAGGCGTTAAGTGTCTATGGATATTTCACCGAAAACTAAAGAGGGTATCGTCGATATCAACATCCACGAGGAATCACACTTAGAAGAAATTCTTTGTGAGCTCGTTCAGCGTTTCGGTGATAGCGAGAGCGAAGATGTGCTAAAACAGTTTTTGATTGAGCGATTAGAATTAAAAGTAAAGCTTCATGAGGTTGCTTTTTACGAGATTGATTGCGCAACTAAAAAGTTTAGCGATGTTTCAATTGACTATGCGCTTGAAAGAATACAAAGCAGGGAATTTTGGCAATATGGAAATCAGCCTGAGTTGCATGTATATGCGGTCAACACTTAACAAGTCAATCAACTACGCGCCTTCGGCGCCGGACGCGCTAAAGCGCGTCGGTTATTGAGGCGTTAAAACTAATACAAAGTAGAGGTTTATGGACGAATACAAACTATTGATACATGTTCTTGAGTTTTGCGAAGAAAACGGGAGCAGGCACAATAATGTTCACTTTGATGTGGACCATAAGCTTGTAGAAGAGCTTTATGATCGCTATGGGGTGCAACCATCAATAGACGAGCTAAAGCAGATTGTTGATCGCTGTTATGCGAGAGAATGGTTAGAGCATGCCTATCTTGGAAGCGGTCGCCATAATGGCCTCAAGCTAACCTCAAAAGGCATGGGCGTTGCCACTTCAAAACGGAAATCCGAAGAGTTGCGAAAAAACCGCCCATTACCGAAAAAGGTTTCTGACTACATCGAAGACCACAAAGGCTTGTTTGTGCTTCTAGGCTCTTGTATTGCCTTAGCAGGCTTAATAATTAGCTTTCTAGCAAAGGGTTCCGGTAATGGATAAGAGCTACTCAATTGAAGTTAAATGTTTATTTTGTGACGCCACACTAAAGACAGGAGAAGGTCTGGAGCATCAGTCTGGCGATATGATTAAGTGCTCGGAATGTGGTGAGCTTAATGACTATGACTCTGTGCTAGAAGTCGCTAAAGAACAAGGTATAGAGTTGATCAAAAATGAACTAGAGAAAGATCTTAAATCAAAGTTAAAAAACTTATTCAAGTGAAAGTTTTAACAAGGCAAGGCAAAATCGTTCCGCTTCGCTCCACTGGACGCGCTACCGCGCGCCTTTGCTTGCGGCGTTAGTTGCATACCAAGGGTTGAGATGAAGGAAGGGGTTTCGCATTATAAATTGGTCAAAATCGCAGTGGAGTCCTTAAGGAATTCATTGAGGCTTCATTTTGATGCTGTTCTGCTATTTGAGAATGAATCATATCCATCTGCCTTCCAGCTTTCAGTTTTGTCGCTCGAAGAATTTGCCAAGGCCAAGTGGGTTGAGCACTATATATGGTCATCCTTAACAAATGATGGCTATCCAGATGCGGCCTTTGAACAAAAGTGGTTAAAGCTTCTTTACCAGCATCCTGAAAAACAATGGGCATTCATGGCGCGAGAAATATGGGATTATTCGCCAAAATTCGCTGAATTTATTAAAGGTAGAGGTCTGGAAGAGAAAAAGCAGAATGCCACTTATGTTGGCCTGTCCCGCTCAAAAGGAAAAGTTGATGCTTCGAGCCGGGTCTCTCTCCCAACTAGAATCAAAGAGAAAGATGCTCAGCAACTCATATCCCTTATTAATAATGAGTATCTTGAAATTATCAAGCTCATTGAAATTCAGGAATGGTTCTTTGATGTAGAGGGAATGGATGAAATTATGTCCCCAGATGTGAAATCGAAGCTAGAGAAATGGCCATATAAAACAGGCCTAAAATCACGGCGTTGGAGCAAAACGTGGTTCAGCCAAGCAGCAACTAACAAATCAAGCAAGAAGGACGCGCAAAAGCGCGCCTCTTCTTGAGGCGTTAGAGGTCAACTATGTATTACGATAGGCTTCACTTAACTAGGACTCTTGTTAAATTTTTACGGGAGCATAAACATCCAAATGAAAAATGCGTAGATATTATTGCTGATTGTTTGTCTGAGCTTGAAAAAGACAGAGAAGATTTAGCTTATAAAGTATATGAGCATTTTCGTAGTTCTTGTGGCCTTGGACGCATGGGCTGTTTTGATGATCAGGGTGTTTCTACTGTTTATGACCATGAGAATGGTGAGTGTGTTGAAACAATTTATAGAGCCTTATTGGTTAGGTGGTCTCAGGTAATGATGAGCCTAGCGCCAAAAGACTCTAACAAATAAAGGCATTGGACGCGAAAACTCGCGCCCATGCTTTAAGCGTTAACCTTCATCCGATTAGAAAGGAGTAGAAATGAAAATAATTGGAATAATATCGATCCTGCTTTTAGCAGGCTGTGCATCAGGTGGTACAGCTCACAATAGCGCTCAATCGGCGAGTGATGCCGCGAACTCATCAGCGGCAGCAAGTGCTGCTGCTAACGCTGCGACTGCCGCATCTAATGCAGCGTCTCATCAAATTATGCATCACACACCACCTCCACCTCCACCACCAATGTTTTAGGTTAACAAAGCCAGCCAGAGGGACGTTAACGCCCCTGCTGGTAGGCGTTATAAATTAAGAAGTAGATGTAATGAATAAAGAACCAAATTTTGAAGAGTACTCATACGAAAACTTGCTTTCCGCCTACCGAGTTATTAATGGGGAAAAATACCCAGAACGAAAAGAAATAATTGCAAAACTAATTGATGAGCGAAAAGATTCGGCTGAAGCTGTAGCTTTGCGTGAAACATATGCTAAAGAAGATAAATCTCCTGGCTGTCTTGGGTTTGTAATTGGTGGTTTGTCTTTCATTCCACTAATTGGGGTTATTTTTGGAATAATTGCAATTGTATGGGGGTTCGCTGTTAAAAATACGACACTTAAAGTAGTGGGTAGTTTGGGTATTGCCTTTACAATTATTCTGTATAGCTCGCTAGGCTATTTTGGATTTGTTCAAGAGGACGGTGTCTACGACGAGCTTCGTCAAAAAATGGCAAAATCACAACTTAATAGTGCGATTCAAGCTATTGAATTTTATAAGGTTCAAAATGGCAGCTACCCAGAATCACTGAAAATACTACAAGAATCGCTACCAGAAAACTCCTTTGTATTTTTGTTTGACCCAACGCAAATTGATGCGACTGAAGGTGTGTACTATTTCTATGAGCTTCTAGGTGACAGTAAATACCATATAAGAGCTCTTGGAAGAGATGGTGTTTTTAATACTGAAGACGATGTATTACCTACTCCAATGGATAATATTGGGCTGGTGGTAGATTACTCAAGATAATTTATAACAAAGCCTTGCTTGGGATGAACCCAAGAAGGCGGCGTTATACGAGTATATATGCATAAGAATACGCGTGAGATTATTGTGAAGCGGCAGCTAACATCAGTTATGAACCGTACTAAATGGTTGAAGCTAGGTGAGGTTGTACAGTCTTTTGGTGATTTTGAGCCATCAGTTAATTATGAGGTGTTTGACGAAGAGACCACTTATGGATTCTCAACAATTCACTGGGATCAGTTTGCAGCGATATCTGAAAGTGTACTGTGGCTAGACATACAACCGTATAAAAGTGGGCGCATTGGAGCTTTGGTTAAGGATAGAAAAACTGATATTCGCGCCGAACTCATAAAAAAACTAAAAGATAAGTCTATACCATATTCATTTGAAGAAGGTAATATTCGTGTTTGGGGATACATAGCTCCTGGACAGCATATAGATTTCGTATAACAAGCGGCTGCACCGAACAAATGATCTTCCCCCGCTTTAACGGACACCAAAGTCAAACTGACGAGGTGTCCAATGCCAAAATATACTCAGCCAAGAAAGACCTGGTAGTATTCAAGCGAGTTCAAGGTTAAAACGGTTCAGCAGAGACTGATTGAAGGGCGCAGGTAGTTGGCAATACGCTCACTGATCATTCGTTGATTATTGAAGGGTGCCTTATCATTAAATGTGGTCTTAACTGTAGGTGATAGTGCATGTTGTCTTGAATGTGGATGGGGTCTTGTCGAAAATATCTGATTTTTCAATTTTCAGGATTATTTTCTTATTTGTTTGTTCATCACCGGTCGAACTTTTAACGATTAGGTCATATTCCTGCTGATTCTTTGATATACCAATTTCCAGGAAGTAATACTGGTTTAGACGTTTTCGAAGCGCTGTCCGGATGTATGTTGATATCTTGTCAATTTTTCTTATTTCATTCTCAACAAGAGTTTTCTGATCGCCATCCTCACAGTACACGCTAAAGGGGTAGTGTTTAGACGATGTGCTGATAGCCTTGTTTGCATGTTCATTGGAATGTGCATATGCACATAGAAAAATAACAAGAGCTATTGCTGCCCGCATATGCTTCTTCTCAGACTATGGGTGTATTATTTTATTCGAATTTCGAGTATACGTTTCTTTGATGGTATATCAATATTTGAAGAAATACTGATTTTCGAACAGCAGAGTAAGTATCATGAGTATCACCCGCCACTTTCCCTGATCTGCTTCTTACAAGCCGCACACAGCGGCAGCCTCCCAGCTTGCGGCGATAGTTTCCGGATGCCCAGTCATTTCCTATTTTGCTGTAGTCAAATTTAAACGGCAGTTCACGTTCCGGGTTATTGAATGCCGGGTCGGATACGCTGATACCGCATTCTGTGCACTGGCTGGCGGATTGCGAAATTACTATCTGCAGCGGAATAAGCGGAATCAGCAGTAAGAGGGCAGCAAGAGGAATCTGAGGTGTTATCAGTACCCAGATAATCAGCCCGAGGGTGCCTGTTGCTGTCAGGAGACGGAAGGGTGTCATTATTCTATCCGGCGTGTGCTTAGATTTTTCACTGGCTGACGACTTGCGGATGTTACGGTATTTCTGGCAGGCATAAATAAAAAAACCGCCGACTCTTATCAAGTGGGCGGTTTTTATTGCAGAGCAGGTAAGTCAGCGCTTACAGCGCCTTAATTTTCTCGATCTGCTCTTTGAGCTTAACAATGTCGCGCTCAAAGCCTGCGGCTTTTTCTTTCTCTTTTTCCAGAACCGCAGCCGGTGCTTTTTCGGTAAAGCCCGGGTTGGCGAGTTTGTTGGTTACGCGCTCCAGTTCTTTTTCCAGCTTCTCGATGGATTTGCCTAAGCGGGCGACTTCGGCGTCTTTATCGATAAAGCCGGCCATCGGAATCAGCACTTCCATATCGCCAACCAGCTGGGTGACCGACATCGGCTCTTCGTCGCCGTCGTTCAGCCAGGTGAGTTTTTCCAGCTTGGCCAGTTTCATCAGGAAGGTCTGGTTTTCTTCTGCGCGGCGGAAGTCTTCGTCGTCGCCGTTTTTAAACAGCAGCTCCAGTTCTTTACCCGGTGCAATATTCATTTCTGCACGGATATTACGCACGGCGGTGATCACACCCTGCAGCCATTCGATATCGGCTTCGGCCTGGGCATCAATAAAGGCGTCCTGTGCCTGCGGATATTGCGCCAGCATAATCGTGTCACCGGTTTTTCCGGCAAGATCTTTTACCTGATGCCAGATCGATTCCGTAATAAATGGAATAATCGGGTGCGCCAGACGCAAGGTGGCTTCCAGTACGCGTACCAGGGTGCCACGGGTGCCGCGCTTGGCTTCTTCTGGCGCGTTGGCATCCCACAGCACCGGCTTGGACAGTTCCAGATACCAGTCGCAGTATTCGTTCCAGATAAATTCGTACAGCGCCTGTGCGGCCATATCGAAACGATACTGGTCCATATGGCGGGTTACTTCTTTTTCGGCATTCTGCAGGCGCGAAATAATCCAGCGGTCGGCCAGTGACAGTACGGCTGGTTCACCATTGGCACCACAGGCAACTTTCATATCGTCGGTAATGGCGATATTGGTACCGGCTGCGGCAGCGTTTTCCACGGCTTCTTCGCCCGCCACGCTGAGCATCACGTAGCGTGACGCGTTCCATAATTTATTACAGAAATTACGGTAGCCCTCGAGGCGCTTCATATCCCAGTTAATATCACGGCCGGTTGAGGCCATGGCGGCAAGGGTAAAGCGCAAAGCATCGGTGCCGTGTGGGGCAATACCTTCCGGGAATTCTTTTTTGGTGCGCTTGCCGATTTTTTCCGCCAGCTGCGGCTGCATCATATTGCCGGTGCGTTTTTCCAGCAGTTCTTCCAGCGAAATACCGTCGATCATATCCAGCGGGTCAAGAACGTTGCCCTTGGATTTCGACATTTTCTGTCCGACTTCGTCGCGGATCAAACCGGTAACGTATACGGTTTTAAACGGCACCTGCGGTTTGCCATCTTCATCTTTGCAGAAGTGCATGGTCATCATGATCATGCGCGCTACCCAGAAGAAAATAATATCGAAACCGGTAACCAGTACGTCGGTTGGATGGAAATCGGCCATGCGCTTAGCCACTTCCGGGTCGTCCAGATTTGGCCAGCCGAGCGTACCGAACGTCCACAGGGCAGAGGAGAACCAGGTGTCGAGTACGTCGTTGTCCTGACGCAGTTCAACGTCGTCGGCCAGATGATTCTGCGCGCGTACTTCGGCTTCGTCGTGGGCAACGTAGACGTTACCTTCTTCGTCGTACCAGGCCGGAATGCGGTGACCCCACCACAGCTGACGGGAAATACACCAGTCCTGAATATCGCGCATCCAGCTGAAGTACATATTTTCGTAAGATTTCGGCACAAACTGAATATCGCCGTTTTCGACGGCTTCAATCGCCGGTTTGGCCAGGGTCTTGGCATCCACATACCACTGATCGGTGAGCATTGGCTCAATCACCACGCCGCCACGGTCGCCGTAAGGTACGGTTAAATCGTGGTCTTTAATTTCCTGCAGCAGGCCTGCGGCTTCAAAATCGGCAACAATGGCTTTACGCGCAGCAAAGCGCTCCATGCCACGGTATTTTTCCGGGATGCTGGCGTCGATGTCGTTATTCACGCTGCCGTCGGTATTAAATACCTGCGCGGTTTCGCGCACGTCAGCATTAAAGGTGAAAATATTGATCATCGGCAGGCCGCAACGCTTGCCCACTTCGTAGTCGTTAAAATCGTGCGCCGGGGTTACTTTTACCGCGCCGGTGCCTTTTTCCATATCGGCGTGCTCATCGCCCACGATCGGAATGCGGCGGCCCACTAATGGCAGAATAATGTCTTTGCCGATTAAATCTTTATAACGCGGATCTTCCGGGTTAACCGCTACACCGGTATCACCGAGCATGGTTTCCGGACGGGTGGTGGCCACCACGATGTAGTCTTTGCCTTCTGCGGTTTTCAGGCCATCCGCCAGCGGATAGCGCAGGTGCCACATAAAGCCTTTGGATTCTTTATTTTCCACTTCCAGATCAGAAATGGCGGTGTGCAGTTTCGGGTCCCAGTTGACCAGGCGCTTGCCACGGTAAATCAGGCCGTCTTTATGCAGGCGGATAAACACTTCCTGTACGGCTTTGTAGAAACCGTCATCCATGGTGAAGCGTTCGGTGTCCCAGTCGACCGAGTTACCCAGACGACGCATCTGGCCCGTAATCGTACCGCCGGATTGTTCTTTCCATTCCCAGACTTTTTCGAGGAATTTTTCGCGGCCCAATTCGTGACGATCCGGCTGGCCTTCGGCCGCCAGTTTACGCTCAACCACCATCTGCGTGGCGATACCGGCGTGGTCGGTACCTACCTGCCACAGGGCTTTTTTACCCTGCATGCGCTTGTAGCGGGTGAGGGCATCCTGAATGGTGTGCTGGAAGGCGTGACCCATGTGCAGCGAGCCGGTGACGTTCGGCGGCGGGATCATGATGGAGTAACCTTCGCCGGTCAGTCCGTCCTGATAAGGCTTGAAGTAGCCTTTTTCTTCCCACTCTTGGTACCAGGTTTGTTCAAGGGCGCTGGGCTTGTACGTTTTATCCATGGTTCGCTGCTGCTCGTCTCGTCGTTATCGCAGCCAGTCCCGGCGGGGCAGAGGCTGGCTGGTTTCGGGTTCAGAAAAATGGCGCCGATTATAACGGAAACTGCGGTTCAGGGGCAGGGTTTTGCAGCGTTTCGCTGTTTGCGCGGCGATTCCGGTAGCTGCCGGAAGCGCCGTGGCGGGGAGGTCAGTGATTCAGCTTTTCACGCAGTTTTTCACGCAGGCGTTCGGTCAGTTGCGGCAGCATTTCGGCAACCAGCTGGTCGATCAAGTGTTCTTTCTGCAGCGGCGTCAGTTGTTGCAGATGTTGCTGCACGGCCTGTTCGCTGGCACGTGCCTGCTTTTGCTCCATCACCCGTTGCATGGTGCGGTGTGCTTCCTGAGCGCTGTGCTGGGCGGCTTCACGCTCCTGGGTCAGGCGGTCAAGAATAGCCTGAGGCAGGAAAGGGTTTACCGATACCCGTGCCGGAGCAGCGGCGTTGTCTGCGGCCGGTGTTGCTGTCGAGGAGGCGGCCGGTGTTGCTTCTGTGGTTGCTTCTGTCTCGGCCCGCGGCGCAGCCGATACCTGAGCAGGCCGGGCTGGCATGTCTCCCTGTGGGCGCTGAATCACCACATCGGGCAGGGGCTGGGCACGCAGAACCGGACGCGGAGCTTTGGCGGCGGTGTCTGGTTTGCCGGCATCGGCCTTATTGGCGCTTTGCTGGTCTGTGCTCATTGGCGTGGCCGGGCTCAGGGGAGCAACCGGGCGCAGAGGAACGGCGGCCGGTTTGTTGGTTACCGCTTTTAATACCGGTATGTCATTGTCGCTGAACAGCTCGTCCAGCAGCGGAATGTCATCGACCGGATCCAGTGTGGGGATGTCGCGGCTGTGATCGACCTGATCACTCGCGGCGTCATCGAGTACACGTTGCAGGTTTTCCAGTTCACGCAGCAGATTGCTGGGTTCATCCTGATCGTTACGTTGGTTCATTAACGCAATCTCATGTCGATATTGTTGATCGGGTAGCCCCGGTCTTTGAGGAATTTGTAGTGACTACGAGTGTAGTCCAGCACCTGATCTTCCTGTACTACGACGGCAATAAATCGCTGAAAGCGACTGAAAAACGCCGGTAGCTGGCTGCTGAGATTGACCATTACATCATGGTGATGGCCGGGGTCGTTGTGCCAGCTGATGCTGACCGGGCAGTCGGCCGGAGCGTCGCTGGCGGTCAGCAGGGTGTGCGGCACAAAGGCATCGTCGCGGAATTGCCAGAGTTGCTCGTCAAGCTGGCGTGCGGTGCTTTCATCATCGACCTGAATCAGTACGCGGTTGCCTCTGCTGAAGGCTTTTTCCACCACGCGGCAGGCAAACAGCAGCTGTTCGGCGCGGGTCTGGGCTGCGAGGATGTAAAAATCAACCTGAGTCATAGAGTGTCTGCCGTGCTGTCGGGGCTGTTATGAGCCGTTCCGCTATCGGGAGCGTTACCGGTTGTATGGTGTATATGGCTGGCTTTATAGCCGGCAAACAGCCAGCTCAGATGCTGTTGCAGGGTCGTGCTGAATTCAAGCCGGAACAGGGTCAGCGGCGGTTCGGCAATGGCAGCAGCCACGGTTTTACTCGGGTAACAGATGTGCCAGCAGCCGATCATCGCCTGCTGAATATGCAGCAGCAGCTCTACCGCTTCGGCGGCCGAGATACTGAGCCAGCGGCTGATCAGCATGGCAAAACGCTGCAACAGTGGCAGCAGGCCAAGCTTAAAGTTGCGCGCTTCTTCTTCAGTCAGATTGCGTTCCAGCACGGTATGCAGAATGGCGTTCAGGCGACAGAACAGCGGTTCTTCTGCCAGTGCCTGAGCACAGACGATAGCGGCATCGCCATCTATATTCAGCTGCTCGCCGTGCCCGACCAGACGTTCCAGCTGCTGATGGTAGAGCGCCAGAAAAAGGGCCTCTTTGTTGCGGAAGTAGCGGTACAGGGCAGCTTTGGTAATGCCGACCCGCTGGGCAATATCGTGCAGGCTCACCTGTTCGAAGGGGGCTTCAGCAAAATAGCCGGCGGCGGCATCCAGAATCTGCTGGCGGCGCAGGGCTTTTTGTTCCGGGCTTTTTGCCCGCTGGCGGATACAGGTCATGAGGTCGGACTGGTCTGTGCCGGCCAGGGCCGGTCGGACAAGGGCTGCCATGTTGGTAACTGAGGCCAGAATGCTACCTCTGGCCTCAGGGCAAGGCAAATGCTGCTGTCAGGCTCTTTGCGCTGCGTCACACCGATTGTCCGAACTGATGCAGAACCACGTCGATGGTGACCTCCAGTTCGTTCAGTGCTTCCAGGCGTTGCAGCGCTTCGTTGCGCACTTTCCAGCGGTGTGGGGTCATCATCAGCAGGTCCATGATCTGCTGGTTGCTGGTCAGGCTGACGCGGTATTTCAGGGTCTGCTCGCCTTTGCAGTCAAAGCCGTGTTCGGCCATGGCCGGACGCGGATCGAGGGCAGCGAGGTTGACTTCGTCGTAGATGATTTCGCGCAGTTCGACCAGATGATGCAGGCCGGTATTGAGCAGCACAATCTGCCCCTCTGGGCGCAGTGCGCGGGCAAACCCCTGCGGCATCAGGTTGGTAAACAGGCAGGTGATCAGATCCAGGCTGTGCGCCGTAAAAGGCAGCTGGCCGCCGGAGGCAACCAGCCAGTCAATCTGTTTACTGCGGCGGGCGGCACGGCGGACGGCGTCTTTGGAAATATCGACGCCGTATAAGCAATGCGGCAGCTGATGATCGTCGAGCACTTCCTGCAGGCGCTGGGTGTAATAACCTTCGCCACAACCAACATCGGCAATCTGCATGCCGCCGTTGTGGTTCAGGGCCAGTTCCAGTACCCACTGATTGAGCATATCGGAAATCGGCCGGTAGGCCTGGCTGTCGAGCAGGCGCTGGCGGGCGTCGACCATTTCCAGCGTGTCGCCCGGCGCTTTCGATTTTTTATGCTGGGCCAGCAGCAGGTTGAGGTAGCCCTGACGGGCTTCATCATAGGTATGGCCGGCACTGCAGCACCAGCGTTTATCGGCGGCCTGCAGTTGCAGCCCGCATACCGGGCAGGCAATCACTTTGTTCACGCGTTGTCTCTCAGGCCAGCAGTAATTCGAGGATGCGTTCGTAGATCACGGTCAGGGTGTCGAGATCTTCGGCGACAATGTGCTCATCCAGCTTATGGATGGTGGCATTGCAGGGGCCGAGTTCCAGCACCTGAGCACCGGTTGGTGCAATAAAGCGGCCATCGGAGGTGCCGCCGGCGGTTGACAGTTCGGTGTCGCGGCCGGTGACTTCTTTAATCGCCTGTACGCTGGCTTCGACCAGTGGGCCGCGCGCGGTCAGGAAAGGCTCGCCGCTCAGGTTCCAGTCGATGTCGTAGCTGAGGCCGTGTTTATCGAGAATGGCGTGGGTGCGCTCTTTCAGGATGTCGGCGGTCAGTTCGGTGGAGAAGCGGAAGTTGAACACCACTTCCAGTTCACCAGGAATCACGTTGGTGGCACCGGTACCGGCATTAATGTTGGAAATCTGGAAGCTGGTAGCCGGGAAGAATTCATTGCCTTCGTCCCAGTGCTCGGCGGCCAGTTCAGCCAGTGCCGGGGCGGCAATGTGTACCGGGTTTTTCGCCAGATGCGGGTAAGCCACATGGCCCTGAATGCCATGCACGCGCAGTACGGCGCCCAGTGAACCACGGCGACCGTTTTTCACCACATCACCGACGGCGTTGGTGGAGGATGGCTCGCCGACGATGCACATATCGATCTTTTCGTTACGCGCTTCGAGGGTTTCGACCACTTTTACCGTGCCGTTTTTCGCCGGGCCTTCTTCATCGGAGGTGATCAGAAAGGCGATGGAGCCTTTGTGATCTGGGTGTTTGCGCACGAAGTTCTCACAGGCAACCACCATAGCGGCCAGCGAGCCTTTCATGTCGGCGGCACCACGGCCGTACAGCAGTCCATCAACGATGGTTGGGGTAAACGGCGGGTGGCTCCAGCGGCCTTCCGGGCCGGTAGGTACCACATCGGTATGGCCGGCGAAGCACACCAGCGGGCCCTCTGTGCCACGGCGTGACCAGAAGTTTTCTACTTCTTCAAAACGCAGTTCTTCGTTATTGAAACCGGCGGCGGCCAGGCGCTCCATCATCAGGGCCTGACAGCCATCATCATCCGGGGTGACTGAGCGGCGGGCGATTAAATCAAAGGCCAGTTGCAGAGTGGGGGTCATGCTGTTTCCTGATCGGCAAAGGCGGGCCGGAGTGCGCCGGACCGCAGAATTTAAAATGGCGCGCATCATAGCAAAACTGCGGCTGTTTTGCGCGCTGGCCGGGGTAGCTAAAGCGGCTGACCCAATAAGCCGTTGCGCCGTCCGGTGGCGGTGATACCATAGCCGGCTTTTTACCCGCCGGATTTTCCGGCTGACCAGCACTATTTAAGGTAGATAACATGAGCCAGCCCCTGACTCTTGAAGAACTGAACCAAGTGATGGCAGAAGCTGATCTGCTGAAATCCGAAGCTGATGTAGAAGCCGCGCTGAATCAGCTGGCTACGGATATTTCAGCACGCCTGAACAGCAGCCTGCCGGTGGTATACAGCATCATGAACGGTGGTCTGGTGATGGCCGGTCGTCTGCTGACCAAACTGCAATTCCCACTGGAGCAGGGCTATATGCATGCTACCCGTTACCGTGGTGAAACTTCAGGCCAAACCGATCTGCAATGGCAGGCACCGCCTTCTGTACCAATGGAAGGCCGTACCGTACTGATCCTGGATGACATTTTCGATGAAGGAAACACCCTGGCCGAAGTGGTGAAATCCTGTCAGCAGCAGGGCGCAAAAGAAGTCCTGACCGCGGTGCTGGTGAATAAAGTACATGACCGTAAAAATACCGATCTGAAAATCGACTTTATCGGCATGGATGTTGAAGACCGTTACGTATTTGGCTGTGGCATGGATTACCGCGGTTACTGGCGTAATGCGCCGGGCATCTACGCGGTGAAAGGATTGTAATTCGTCAGCGTTTGCTGAACGGTTGGTTATAAAAGGCGCCTTTTGGCGCCTTTTTTGTCTATCCCGCAAATGGGCTTCCCGGCTGGTTTCGCTACACTGTGTTGCAGAGGTGAACCTGCGTATGAATGTTGAGTTTATTAATCCGTTCGTTGAAACAATCAATAACATTCTGGCCACCATGGCCTCCATGAGCTGCGAATACGGCAAGCCTTATCTGAAAGAAGGACGTCAGCCTTTAGGTGTGGTCACCGGCATTATTCCGATGTCGGGAGACAGCGTGCGTGGCTCACTGGCCATCAGTTTTTCTGCCGGCGCCATTACCAGAATCAGCAGCAGTATGCTGGGCGAAGCCATCGCTGAGGTGGATGAAACCTGCCATGACCTGACCGGTGAGCTGACCAATATGCTGTCGGGTGGGGCGCGTAAACTGCTGTGGGAAAAAGGTTATGACTTTGAAATGGCCAAGCCGGGAGTGTTGAGTGGCGCTGCCGATATTCCCCATGACGTCACCGGCCCGGTGCTGGTGATTCCGTTTGAAACCAGTGCCGGGCCATTTTTTATTGAGGTGGCACTGTCCTCCAGTCTGAAGCGTGCCGTGCTGAATGCCTGAGTGGGGCTGTCTTAACAAACCGGCGTTATGCCGGTTTTTTTATCACCTGGCTCCCACGCTCTGCGTGGTAGCCCTTGCTGGCACAGTTGCATTCCCACGCAGAGCGTAGGAACGAGAAAAAATGCTGTTTTGTCAGCTACGGTGCCACCTGGCTCCCACGCTCTGCGTGGTAGCCCTTGCTGGCGCAGTTGCATTCCTACGCAGAGCGTAGGAACGAGAAAAAGGGCAGGGTTTTGCTCTTACCTGGCTCCCACGCTCTGCGTGGTAGCCCTTGCTGGCACAGTTGCATTCCTACGCAGAGCGTAGGAACGAGAAAAGGGGCAGGGTTTTGCTCTTACCTGGCTCTCACGCTTTGCGTGGTAGCCCTTGCTGGCACAGTTGCATTCCTACGCAGAGCGTAGGAACGAGAAAAAGGGCAGGGTTTTGCTCTCACCTGGCTCCCACGCTCTGCGTGGTAGTCTTTGCTGGTACAGTTGCATTCCCACGCAGAGTGTAGGAACGAGAAAAACCGGCGTTATGCCGGTTTTTTATGCCTGGACGTTGCTGATTCTGGCCTGAAATGTCCAGCATTTGGTGGTTGTTGTTTAAGCAAAAGAGAATAATATGACGGTTCGTCAGTTTTCGACGGATCGTCAAAATGAAGTGGTTGTTAAAGTATATTTCTCCCGCACGTCAGCAGTGTCTGTTGCATCAGATCCGGCAAATGCTGCGTGCCGGCAGTACTCCGGCTCTGTGTCAGGCGGGTAATTCTGCTGCGCCGTTGATGGCCGATAAGCCATTGTGGATGGCCAGTGAGTCAGACCCTGAAGGCGGTAGTAAGCCGCTGTTCCCGTTGTTTTCCGGCAAGTTGGGGGCTGTTAAAGCGGATTGTCCTCTGGGGCTGCGTAAAAGCAAGGCGGAAAAAATTGCCGAACGTGAGCAGTTATTACTGGATATAGCCCATGAGTTGGTGAACCGCGATGGCTTTGCCGATTTTTCCATGGATAAACTGGTGCGTGCCAGCGGCTATTCGAAAGGCACACTGTACAACCATTTTTCCAGTAAAGAAGATTGCCTGTCCGGTCTTTGTTTGCGCGGTATGGCCATGATGGAAGATATGTTCAGCCGTGCCGCAGCCTTTGATGGTACTCCGCGCGAGAAAATACTGGCAATGAACGTTGCGTATTATCTGTATGCCAACCTGCAGCCAACGTTGTCGCTGGCGGTTTTGTCGGCCAAAACCCCCTCGTTTACGGAAAAAACATCCGCAGCACGCAGCGAATTAATCGATGAGCGTGATCTGCGTATTACCCGCATCGTGGATGATATTTACCGCAACGCTATTGAACAGGGCGACCTGCAGGACAGCCCGGAATTAACCGTGGAATTGATGGCCTTTATCAGCTGGGCGCAGGCGTTTGGTCTGAATGCGCTGATGACAACGGCCTGCGATATCACCGCGGTCAGCCGCGCGATGGGTACCAATGTGGCATTAATCAGCTGCAATCTGTTGCTGGATGGCATGGGCTTTAAGCCGCTGTCTTCCGAATGGGATTATCAGGCCAGCTGGGAGCGGGTCGAACGCGATGTATTTGCGCCGGAAATGGCGCAGCTGGCGGCCATGAAATAATTAATAACAGCACTACAGGGAACGAGTATGAAAACACTTTGGGTAAATACAATTCTGCGGTATCCGTGGCTGTTGCTGCTGTTACTGCTGGCACTGGCTTTTGCAGCGTCATACGGAGGTAAAAATCTGTATTTCCGCGGTGATTATAAAGTCTTCTTTTCACAGGATTATGGGCCGCTGCAGGACTTTGAGGAGATGCAGCGCATCTTTAATAAAAACGACAATATTTCGGTATTGGTCGTACCGCAGAACGGCGATGTATTTACCAACGAAAACCTCACGTTATTAGCAGAGCTGACGGAACAGGCCTGGCAGACGCCATTTTCCAGCCGTGTCGATTCGGTGGTGAATTTTCAGCATACCTGGTCCGAATACGACGATATGATCGTTGAGGATCTGGTGCAGAATCCACAGGGTTTAACCCCCGCTGAGTTACAGCGTATCCGCAATATTGCCATTAATGAGCCGAACCTGAATGGCGGCCTGGTGGCGGCGGATGGCCGTGCGGCGATCGTTAATATCACGGTGCAGATTCCGGATGCTACCGAAACCAACGATAACACCGCTGAAGTGATTGAAGTGGTGGATTTTGTTAAGGCGATGACGACCGAACTGAGCAGCCGTTATCCGCAAGCAGCGTTCTATCACACCGGTGTTATTCCGATGAATTACAGCTTTGCCACCGAAGGCCAGAAAGATATGGCGACTCTGGTGCCGGCCATGCTGGGTCTTATTGTCTTAATGCTGGCCGTTATGCTGCGCAGTGTGCTGGCGATGCTGGCTACTGTGGTCGTACTGGTGCTGACCATCAGTGTAACCATGGGGCTGGGGGGATGGCTCGGCTTTTTCCTGTCGACCGGTACCATTAACGTGCCGATTGTGGTGATGACGCTGGCGGTGGCTGACTGCGTACATTTAATTGCCTCGGCACAATTTGCGATGCGTGAAGGACGTTCACGCAGCGAAGCCATTCGTTTTGCCCTCGATCTGAATTTAATGCCGGTCTTTATTACCAGTGCAACCACTGCAGTGGGTTTCCTGACGCTGGTGCTTTCTGAGTCTCCGGTACTGGCCGATTTCGGTATTCTCAGCGCCATTGGTGTGATGGTGGCGTTTGCTCTGGCAGTCACCCTGTTACCGGTATTGCTGCTGATTTTGCCTGTGCAGGTAAAAGTATCGCCTGAGCATCATGGCGGGATGGAAAAATTCGGTGGCTGGGTAGTGCGCCATCAGCGCACGCTGCTGCCGGTTACGGCACTGCTGATGCTGATTTTCGGCTCGCTGGTCACGCTGAATGTGGTGAACGATGAGGCCACCAAATATTTTGCCAAAGGCACTGACTTCCGTGACTCGGTGGATACTCAGGAAGCGTATCTTTCGGGCACCCAGACCATCGACTGGGGCTTGTACTCTGATGAAGCTCAGGGCGTGAATGATCCGGCTTTTATCGCTAAGACCGAGGCTTTTGCAGAATGGTTACGCCAGCAGCCGGAAGTGGATCATGTGACAACACTGTCGGACACTTTTAAACGCCTGAATAAAAATATGCACGGTGATGACGAAAGCTATTACCGTATCCCACAGGATCGTGAGCTGGCGGCGCAATATCTGCTGCTGTACGAAATGTCGTTGCCTTACGGGCTGGATCTGAATAATCAGCTGAACGTGGATAAATCCTCGACCCGCCTGACCTCGACCCTGAAAAATCTGGGCAGTAAAGAAATTGTCGCGCTGGAAGACCGTGCCCGTGCCTGGTTTGCGGAAAACGCAGCCGGTATCCGTCTGGCGGCGGCCAGTCCGGGACTGATGTTCTCGCATATTGGCGAAACCAATATGGACAGCATGATCATCAGCATGATTGCGGCATTGATCCTAATTTCGGCACTGCTGGTGGTGGCATTACGCTCGCTGCGTCTGGGAGCGATCAGTCTGATTCCGAACCTTGGCCCGGCGCTGGTGGGCTTTGGTATCTGGGGACTGATTTCCGGTGAGATTAATCTGGGGCTGTCGATTGTGGCCTCGATGACACTGGGGATTATCGTTGATGATACCGTGCATTTCCTCGCCAAATACAAACGTGCCCGTGATGACGGTAAAGACGCAGAGGCCGCGGTACGCTACGCCTTTTCCAGTGTTGGCCGTGCCTTGCTGATTACTACCGTGGTGCTGGTGGCCGGATTCTCTATGCTGGCGTTTTCGGCGTTCCGCCTGAATTCCGATATGGGGCTGGCCACAGCGCTGATTATTTTTATTGCCTTGTTGGTCGACTTCTTCTTCCTGCCGGCCTTTTTATTGCGCCTTGATAAAAATAATCAGGCACACTGCCACACAGAACAACAAGAACTGAAACCGGAAGCTCATTCTGCACCGACTCTTACAGGAGAAACATTATGAAGATTTTTCTGAGCCTTATTACGGCCTTTACACTGGCCAGCCCGCTGGTTGCGCAGGCTGATGCGGCACAACCTGCTGCCGATGCGGCCGCGAAAGGTCTGGCCATTGCCAAAGAGCGCAAACAACGTGACCTGGGCTGGGGCGACAGTGAAGCGCGCATGACAATGACCCTGCGTAATTCTCAGGGTGAAGAAAGTGTGCGTGAAATGCGCCTTAAATCGCTCGAAGTGGTGGATGACGGTGATAAAGGCCTGACCATTTTTGATGAGCCGCGTGATGTGAAAGGTACTGCGTTTCTGAATTTCTCGCACACCGGCAAACCGGATGAACAGTGGCTGTACCTGCCGGCGTTAAAGCGCGTTAAACGTATTGCTTCACGCAATAAATCCGGTCCGTTTATGGGCAGTGAATTTGCGTACGAAGATATGAGTTCGTTTGAACTGGAAAAATACAGCTTTACCTACCTGCGTGAAGAAACGCTGAACGGTGTGGTCTGCCATGTGATTGAGCAGATTCCGGCAGATGAATATTCCGGTTATACCAAGCAGATTGTCTGGCTGGATACCGAACACCTGCGTGCACAACAGGTTGAGTTTTATGACCGTAAAAAGAGCCTGCTGAAAACCCTGAATTTCTCTGGTTATAAACTGTATAAAGATAAATTCTGGCGCGCCGATGTACTGACCATGGTGAATCATCAGAACGGTAAAAGCACCGTGCTGAATACCGCCGAGCTGCGTTTTGATACCGGCCTGACGGATGCCGACTTTAACGATGCCACGCTTTCCCGCGTACGCTGAACAGGAGGGCGCACATCGTATGAAACGGCTGATAACCATCACGTTACAGAGCAGCGCCCTGATTGCGCTGAGTGTAAATGCCAGTACCAGTGCCAGCGCCGGGCTTATGCCCGACCTGGCCCTGCAGGGCGCCGTTGAAGGGCGCCAGTTTTTGCAGGAAGCGCAATTTCCGCAACAGGAAGACAGCGTGCTGTCAGTCTGGGCAGAGCCTGAGCTGGTGTGGGAGTGGGGCGATACCCAGCGCCTGACCTTTAAGCCTTTTTATCGTTATGACAGTGCCGATGATGAGCGCAGTCATGGTGATATCCGTGAGCTGATGTGGCTGACCTACGGCTCCAGCTGGGAAGTGCGTGCCGGTATCGGCAAAGTGTTTTGGGGCGTAACTGAGTCGCAGCATCTGGTCGATGTTATTAACCAGACCGATCTGGTGGAAGCGCCGGACGGCGAAGAAAAACTCGGCCAGCCAATGGTGCATGCGACCTGGTTGCATGAAATCGGCACGCTGGAAGCCTTTATTTTACCGGGCTTTCGCGAACGTACCTTTGCCGGCGAAAAAGGGCGCCTGCGTTCTGCTTTGCTGGTCAGTGACGAGGCCGCCTATCAGGCAGCGGAAGAAAAAGAACACGTCGACTGGGCGCTGCGCTGGAGCCGCTCGTTTGAAGTGGCGGAGGCACCGCTGGATTTAAGTGCGGCCTGGTTTCAGGGTACCGCCCGTGATCCTTTCCTGACCCCGGAGATTACCCTGACTGGTGGTGGGCCGCAGATCACCGGATTAACACCGTATTATCCGCTGCAGCGTCAGTTGGGTATCACCGCCCAGGCAACGGTGGATGCCTGGTTATGGAAGCTGGAAGTTCTGCGTCGTGATTTTGATGACCATGTGGCCGCTGACCTGAAGACACTGGGAGTAGCCGGCATAAAGGATTACAGTGCCGCGGTAGGTGGTTTTGAATACACCCTGGTCGGGCCGTTTGCTGAGCGCTGGGACAGCGCGCTGGATGTTGGCTTGCTGCTTGAATACCAGTACGACCAGCGCGGCAACGACGCGGCGATGGCACAGAACGATGTGTTTGCGGCTACCCGTCTGGCATTTAACGATGCCGACTCCAGTGAAATTCTGGCCGGTATTACTCAGGATCTGGATTACAGTGGCAGCCGCGGGGTGATGCTCGAAGCCAGCACACGTCTGACCGATTTCACTACCTTAAAAGTGAATGGCTGGATGTTTATGGCCGATGATCAGGAAGATACGCTGGCTTACAGCCTGCGTCAGGATGACTATATCGAAGTCAGTCTGAATATTTTTTACTGAGTAATCAGTACAGGGAACGGCAGCTAACGCACTGCCAATGCGCGGCGGAAGGGGTAAAGATGGGTAAACACCATTTTCATCTTTTCCGCCGCGCGCCTATTATGCGACTCTTCACTTACGCTTTTTATCCTGTGCGCTTTTATGGAGCGCGTTTTACTGCGGAGACGTCTCTTTGCGTTTTATCATCAGAGTTCCGTGGCGTGGTTCTGCTGTGTCAGCGGTTTTTACGGCGCTGGCGGTTTTAGCACTGGCCGGATGCGCCAGCGTTACACCGGTTGAACCACCCGAAACAGCATTACCGGATATCTTTACCGGCCAGAATAATAACGCCGGTAATGAACAGCACAACATCAGCAGCAATCGCTGGTGGCAATCCTTCAACGACTCTCTGCTTGATCAGTTTATTGCTCAGGGGCTGGAACAGAATTACAGCCTGCAGGCGGCCTGGGCCCGTCTTGCTCAGAGCCGTGCGCTCTGGCAGCAGAATGCCAGCGGCCAGTATCCCGATGTTAACGTCTCTCTGAGTAAATCCCGCAGCTGGCGTGAAAGCACAACCAGTGACTTATGGTCGGCGGGCATTTCCACTGAATATGAACTCGACTTTTGGGGACGGGTGTCCGCTTTGGATGAGGCCGGCCGCTTAACCGCGCTGTCGACCCATGCCGCAACACTTACTCAGGCCAATACCGTTGCCGGGCAAATTGCCCTTAACTGGTTTGGTCTGATTAAAGAAGGGCAGAACCTGGCATTGCTGCAACAGCAGCAGGCGCGGGTGCAGTCGGCGTTGCAGGTAATCCGCGGGCGTTTTCAGCGCGGACAGGCGGCGGTTTCCGATGTCTGGCAGCAGGAGCAATTACTGGAATCCATCAATGCTGATCTGATCAGTGCCGAGGGCCTGCGTGACAGTTACCGCCAGCAGCTGGCTGTGTGGATGGGTCACAGCGAATGGCTGTCGGCGGCGGCGCTGGAAAACAGCGAATTGCGCGCTTATCAGACGCAATCCTTACCGCAGCTCGACACCACACCGTTAACCGTACCGGTCAGTGCCTTACAGCAACGCCCCGATGTGCAGCAGGCTTTCTTTAAGCTGCAAAGTGCCAATGCCAGCCTTGCCGCGGCCGTTGCTAACCGTTACCCGCGTTTTACCCTCAGCGCCTCTTACAGCGGCAGTGACGAAGACCTGAGCAAAGTATTTGATAACTGGCTGACGAATCTGGCCGGTGGGTTGGTGTTGCCCTTAATTGATGGTGGCAACCGCCGTGCTGCAGTTGCACAGCAGCGTGCCGCGGTCGATGAGAATCTGGCGTTGTATCAGCAGACATTGCTGGACGCCGCGCAGGAAGTACAGCAGGCGCTGACCGACGAACGTCAGAGTCAGGCGCTGGTGGTCAGCCTGGAGCGACAGCTGGAACTGGCCGGCAAAACCGAAGCCTTCCAGAACAACCGCTATCGCAAAGGCGTGGGGGATTTTCTGGCCCTGTTAAACGCCCAACAGGATGTGATCAGTCTGGAGAAGCAGTTGTTAAATGCCCGCTGGAACCAGCTGCAGAACCGTATTCAGTTATACAAAGCCGTCAGTCATGGCGACTTCAGTAAAGAGGAAACACCGTCATGATGAGTGCACGCCGTCATCGTCGTCCGGCTTCAGGCAATGCTCTGCTGGTCGCGCTGGTTTTATTGATAGGCGGGGCTTTGGCCTGGTACGTCCTGATGTCTGCGCCAAAACCCCAGCGGGTAAAACCCGAAGTTCAGCCACGGCTGGTGGAAGTGACCGCGCTGGAAAGCAAAGATGCCCGGCCATTCTGGCCCGCCGGTGGCAAGGTGATGGCGGCCGACAGCGTAACCCTGACCGCTCAGGTCAGTGCTCGGGTGGCGGACATCAGTAAGGATGCGCTGCCGGGTGCGTATCTGGCCAAAGGCAGTTTGCTGGCCACGCTGGAAAAAACCGATTTTGAACTGCAGGTGCAGCAGAGTCTGGCGGCGCTGACTCAGGCTCAGGCCGATCTCGATATTGAACAGGGACAGGCCGCTCTGGCACGGGAAGAATATGCACTGGCCGCCGAAAAACTCAGCGCCGAAGAACGCGCATTGGTACTGCGTGAACCACAGCTGGCCAAAGCCAAAGCCGCACTGAGTACGGCCCGGGCCAGCCTGAATCAGGCGCGGCTTAATCTGGCCCGTACCGAGGTGCGTATGCCGTTTGCCGGTCAGATTATGGCGCGTCATGTCAGCACCGGCAGTCAGGTGAGCAGCAATACGGTGCTGTTTGATCTGGTCAGTACCGAACGCTACTGGATTGAGGTCAAAGTGCCACGCGCCTTCCTGAGCCTGCTCGACAGCAGCGCCGACGCCACGCTGAGCATGAGTGGCTGGCAGGGGCAAACCCGCAGCGCCCGTGTGCTTAATGTGCTGCCGGATGTCGACAGCAGCGACCGTCAGGCGAAGGTGGTGCTGGAGCTGGATCAGCCCTTAGCGGAAGGGCAGCCGCTGGTGCTGGTGAATGATTTTATTGATGTACAGCTGCCCGGCCGTTTATTGCATGGTGCGGTTACCATTGATGTTCGCCATCTGAATGACGATGACACCCTGTGGGTCGTCAACAACAACGCACTGTATAAGCGCAAAGTGAATGTGCTGTACCGTGGCCGGGAACAGGCCTGGCTGAGCGCGGCGGGTGATAAGAGCAAAGATGGGAAAAGCGGTCTTCAGCCTGGTGATCAGCTGCTGCTCAGTCGTATCGACAGTGCTACCGAAGGCATGCCGGTACGTATCCAGAACGAAGTACGCCCACAGGCTGACGGAGCACGTCCATGAGTCTGCGTTATACCGGACCGGTGGCGTGGATGGCACGCCATGGGGTGGCGCCGAACCTGCTGATGGCGTTTCTGATTATTGGCGGCTTTTTAATGTCGCTGAATATCCGTAAAGAATTTATTCCCAGCTACGAAGCCGACATGGTGATTGTCTCGGTTGGTTATGCCGGAGCTACACCGTCGGAAATGGAGCAGGGCGTTATCCTGCCGATTGAAAACGAGCTGGCGGGTATTGATGGTCTGAAAGAAGTGGTTTCTACCGCGACCCAGGGCTCGGCCCAGATCAGCGCCGAGCTGGAGAACGGCGTCGATCGCCAGCAGGCCTATCAGGATATTCAGCAGGCGGTTAACCGTATTTCTACGTTCCCGGCGCAGATGGAGCGGCCGCTGGTGAGAATCGCCAGCCGTTCAATTGATGTGATTGAGCTGGCGTTATTCGGCCCGCTCGATCAGTTTGGGTTAAAGCGTCTGGGCGAGCAGATTAAAGACCAGCTGCTGGAATCGCCGGACATTACCAAGGTGGAATTACGCGGTATCAACGATGAAGAAATTCACGTTGAAATCAGCCAGAACGATCTGCAGCGCTATGGCCTTAAGCTGAGCGATGTAGCCGCCATTATCGGTAATAACGCCATTGAGCAGAGTGCCGGCAGTGTAAAAACCGACGGCGGCGATATTCTGGTTACCCTCGATGACCGCCTGTACTGGGCGGAAGAATTCCGTCAGATTCCGCTGATCAGTGATGTTTCCGGTGTGCAGTTACGCCTTGGTGACGTCGCCAAAGTGCGTGATGGTTTCAGCGACAGCAACCGCGAAATTACCTACAACGGCCAGACGTCGATGAGTTTTAAAATTTATCGTGCGGAAAGCCAGACGCCGCTGACCGTGGTGGAGGCGGTGTACAAAAAACTCGATGACATCCGCCCGCAATTACCACCGGGTATGTCGCTGATCATCACCGACGACGATGGCGAAACCTATAAACAACGGGTCGGTCTGCTGCTGAAAAACGCGGTGGTGGGGCTGGTGCTGGTGATGGTGCTGCTCAGTCTGTTCCTCGAATACCGTCTGGCCTTCTGGGTCACCATGGGTATCCCGACCGCCTTTATGGGCGCCATGCTGCTGCTGCCGGGCTGGGATATGTCGATCAACATGATCTCCATGTTCGCCTTTATCGTCGCGCTGGGCATCGTGGTCGATGATGCCATTATTGCCGGCGAAAATATCTACGAGCATATGCAGAAGGGCATGCCGTTTATGGATGCCGCTATTTTCGGCGCCAGAGAAGTCGCCATGCCGCTGGCCTTTGCCATTCTCACCAACGTCGCGGCGTTTCTGCCATTACTGGCGTTGCCGGGCATGATGGGCAAACTCTTTATTGCCATCCCTATTGTGGTGATCAGCTGTTTTATTATTTCCTGGCTTGAGGCCTTATTTATTTTACCGGCGCACCTTGGGCGTCTGCAGAAGCGTGATGTACAGCATGATCCGCACTGGCTCGATCGTTTGCAGCAACGCGTGGATAAAGGCCTGCACCGTTTTATTCAGACACGCTATCTGCCAGTGCTGGACGGCAGTTTACGCGCGCCGGGGCTGACTCTGGCGATTGCGGTGGCCATTGCCCTGATCGTACTGGCCTGGCCGATGAGCGGACGTATGGGTTTCAGTATGTTCCCGCGCCTGGAAGGCGAGTTTGCGGTGGCCAAAGTCGAAATGCCGCCGAATGCACCACTCCACGAGATGCAGCAGGTACGTGACCTGCTCGAAGCGCGACTGAAAGAAGTGGTTGATCCGATTGAAGCACAGGGCAAACCGCTGCTGGTCAGTGTGGAAGGCGATATCGAAAACGCCACCATTGAGATTCAGGCCAAACTGGTGGACACCGAAGTGCGTCCGGTATCGGCCAACGAAGTGGTAAAACGCTGGCGTGCGGCCATTGGTGAGATTCCGGGCATCCGCAGTCTGACCTTTGATGCCGAGCGTGGTGGCGGCCCGTCCGGCGGTGCCGGTTTAACCGTTGAACTGCGCGGCAGTAATACCGAACTGCTGGCCACCGCCAGTGCTGAACTGGGCGACTTTATGCAGCAGCTTGGCGGCGTTAAGGATGTGGCATCCAGCTTTACCAACGGTAAGCCGCAGTGGGATATCGAGCTGAATGAGCGCGGGCGCAGTCTGGGGCTGGAAGCCGATGTGGTGGCGCAGCAGATTCGCGCGGCCTTATATGGTGCCCGTGCTTTGCGCCAGCAGCGCGAACGTAATGAAGTGACCGTGCTGGTACGTCTGCCGCAGGAGGAGCGGGCGTTCAGTGCCGATATCGAGCGGCTGATGATTCTGACTCCGCAGGGCGGGTATGTACCGCTGGCAGATATCGCCATTCTGCATAAAGAGCTGTCACCGGCCAGCATCTCCCGTCGTGATGGCCGTCAGGTGGTGACGGTGACGGCCGAAGTGGAGCCGCGTGAGCAGATTCCGGCGGTGATGGGAGTGTTGCGCGAAGAAGCCTTTGCTGATCTGCGGGCAAAATACCCGACGCTGGATTTTGATTTCCGTGGTCGTCAGGCCGATACCCAGGAGAGCATGAGTTCGCTGCAGTTATACGGCTTTTTCGCCATGCTGCTGATTTACGTACTGCTGGCGATTCCGTTCCGCAGCTACAGCCAGCCATTGCTGATTATGGTGGTGATTCCTTTCGGCGCTGTAGGGGCGATTATTGGCCATTTGCTGCTCGGTTACAGCATGTCGATTATGTCGGTGATGGGCATCGTGGCGCTGGCCGGGGTGGTGGTGAACGACAGTCTGATTCTGATTGACTACGCTAACCGCCGTCGGCAGGAGGCCGGACTGAGTGCGCTGGAAGCCGTCCGGGAAGCGGGTGTCCGCCGTTTCCGGCCGATTCTGCTGACCACACTCACCACCTTTGGCGGGCTTTCGCCGATGGTGTTTGAAACCTCCCGTCAGGCGCAGTTTATTACGCCGATGGCGGTGTCGCTGGGCTTCGGTATTCTGTTCACCACCTTTATCTGTCTGCTGATACTGCCTTCACTCTATGTGCTGCTGGACAAAATCCTGCTGGTACTGGGGATCAAGCCGGTACACAGCACGGCTTCGGCAGCCTGAGTCTTTGCCAGCGGTCTCCCTGACGGAAATCCCCGTCAGGGAGACAGCCAACCCGGCAAACGCACAAAAAATAAGCGAAAACCTGAAAATGTCCTGATGGGCTGGTATAGTGCGCGGCTTTCTGAACCCAGCCCGGAGAAACCCGCATTATGTTGTTGCTGCGCGAGTTTATGCAGACCTTTTCCCCCAATATCAAAAATGACACCTTATCTGGCCTGACCGTTGCTCTGGCACTGGTACCGGAAGCAGTGGCTTTTGCTTTTGTGGCGGGTGTTCATCCTCTGACCGGTCTGTATGCAGCCTTTATGGTGGGCCTGATTACCGCATTAATCGGTGGCCGTCCGGGCATGATTTCCGGTGCTACCGGTGCACTGGCGGTGGTGATGGTGTCGCTGGTGGCCGAGGCCGAGCGTGATTTCGGCTCGGGTTCGGGGCCGCAGTATCTGTTTGCTGCCGTGGTGCTGATGGGCGTGATTCAGGTCGCCGCCGGGGCGCTGAAACTGGGTAAATTTATCCGTATCGTGCCGTACCCGGTGATGCTGGGCTTTGTGAATGGTCTGGCGCTGGTGATCTTTCTGGCGCAGTTACCACAGCTGCAATCCTTCACACCGGAAGGCAAGTGGGGCTGGACCGAAGGGGTATGGCTGCAGGGAACGGAACTGTATCTGATGCTGGGCCTGATTCTGGCAACCATGTTTATTACCCATTATCTGCCGAAAATGACCAAAGCGATTCCATCGGCCCTGGCCGGTATTCTGGTGGTCAGCCTCGCCGCCTGGGGTCTGCAGCTGGATACCAAAACCGTGGGCGATCTGGCCAGTATTGCCGGCGGATTACCTGAATTCGCCGTGCCTGTGGTGCCGATGACCCTTGATACCCTGTGGTTTATCCTGCCGTATTCGGTGATTTTTGCGGCTATTGGTCTGATTGAATCCTTGCTGACCGTCACCGTTATCGACGAAATGACCAATACCCGTGGCCGTGGCAATAAAGAATGTGTGGCGCAGGGAACCGCCAACGTGGTCACCGGTTTCTTTGGTGGCATGGGTGGTTGCGCCATGATCGGCCAGAGCATGATTAACGTCAGCTCCGGTGGCCGTGGCCGTTTATCCGGCATTGCTGCGGCGCTGTTCCTGCTCAGCTTTATTCTGTTTGCCAGCCCGCTGATTGAACAGATTCCGATTGCGGCGTTAATTGGTGTGATGTTTATGGTGGTGATCGGCACCTTCGAGTGGTCGAGCTTCCGCATACTGCGCAAAGTCCCGAAGCACGATGCCTTTGTACTGATTCTGGTGTCTGCCGTAACCGTGGTGACCGATCTTGCCATTGCCGTCGTGGTGGGTGTGATTGTCGCGGCTCTGGTGTTTGCCTGGGAACATGCCAAACACATCAGCGCCCGTACCCGTATTCAGGAAAATGGTGCCAAAGTATATGAATTATTTGGCCCGTTATTCTTTGGCTCAGTGGCAAACTTCAAAGAATTATTTGAGCCGGAAAATGACCCTGATGTGGTCATTATTGAATTCCGTAGCTCCCGTGTTGCCGACCACTCGGCGCTGGAAGCCATCGACAGTATTGCCGAGCGTTATCTGGCACTGGGCAAAGAATTGCATCTGCGTCATTTAAGTGAAGAGTGTCGCAGTATGCTGAAAAAAGCCGGTAATCTGTGTGATGTTAACGTGATCGAAGATCCGAATTACCGTGTAGCGGTGGATGAACTGGCCTGATATCAGGCTGGTTTAAAACCATCAAAAGCCTGCTGATGTGCACTGCTGTCTCACAGTTTGGAGTGACATAGTTTCACTCCAAACTGCAGTATTAATCGACACTGTTTTTCAATCTGAAACGCCTTTCCGGGGCAAGCCCCTGGCCCCCTGTAAGGAGAGGTATCTCCTTACGATCCTCTCTTTTCGGCGCGTCCGGCTTCATCCAGCCAACGGCAATGATTGTGCGGCACGCAAAACAATTCGCCCCGGAACGACACTTTAAAACACCAGCAATTTGTATCGTTCCGGGGCAGGGTTTTGCTCTGAAGGCCGCAGAATCATCTGGTTGTCTGGCGCCGCACGATCGCCGGTTTAACTAATCCGCTCAGCCGCATTTCAAAGGAAGCCGTGTTTGAGACATGATATTTAAAAGAAAACGTTTGATCTGAAAAGCGGAATCGCGGTGATGGTTTTCTGCGCCTCTGGGGCCGCCGCAGAAACCGATGATATTTCTGGTCTGTCCGCAGGGTCGGTTAATGCTCCTGCCAAACCGACATTTCTGCCATCCCTGGCGGTCAGATGCGAAAGCGGCCCGGCCATGGACAATTTGTCGGGAACAAAATTGAACAGCCGCAGGCTGGCCCGTAGGGCGAAGGGCAGGACGCCTGAAGTCTCCCGATGAGGCGCGCGGCCAGTAAATATCAAGGGTTCAAGGGTAACGGCCCAGAAAGCGCGAAGCTGGGCCTGTTTTTGCTCCTGCAAAACATGCATTTCCGCCATCCATGGCGGTCAGGTATAAAGCCCCGCCGGCAAGGGGATAAGTTCCCCTGGGAGGCAGCAGGCCTTTATGTTAAAAAATGCTGTTTTTGTCAGCTACGGTGCTGATTAAAAACGGCGGGATAGTAGTGCCGCTGATGCGGGCTTTTTATGTCTTTTATAAGGACGTTTATACAGGAACCTTTATATCTGCGTACTGTGCTCTTCCGTTACCTTCGGAATAACCAGCCGGAAGGCAGCGCCTTGTTCGCTGTCTTCAATCTGAATATCGCCTTTTAAGCGCTGATGCACGATGTTGTAGACCAGATGCATACCCAGACCGGTACCACCATGACCACGCTTGGTGGTGTAGAAAGGCTCAAAGATTTTCGCTTTTGCTTCGTCATTCAGGCCAATACCATCATCGCAGTAACGGATAACAATATTGCCACGCTCTTCGGCTGCCTGAATGCGGATATGGCCGTCTTTTTTATGCTCAAAACCGTGCAGCAGCGAGTTCATAATTAAGTTAGTCAGCACCTGGCTGATCGAGCCGGCATAGGTCTGCATCCATAGCTGTTCGGAACAATCGATTTCCACCTGATGTTGATTCTGTTTGAATTTCGGCGACAGGGTTTCGAGAATTTCGTGCAGATAATCATGCAGTGAAAATTTACGGATATGCTCGCCGGTCTGATCTTCGGATACCTGCTTAAAGCTTTTAATCAGATGGGCGGCACGCTGCAGGTTTTTATCAAGAATGGTCAGGCTTTCATCCATCATGCCGGTAAATTCGACAAAATCCTGCTTACGCATTTCTCCCTGTTCAAAGGCATTTTTCATTTTCAGATAATGATCTGAAATATAGGAGTGAATGGTAATGCACAGGCCCAGCGGAGTATTAATTTCATGGGCGATACCCGCTACCATTCCACCCAGCGATGACAGTTTTTCAGATTCAATTAACTTGCTTTGTGTGGTGTGCAGTTCGGCCAGAGTCTGGTTCAGCTCATCAACCGTACACTGCAGGTTGTTGGTGCGTTCTTTGACCCGGTCTTCGAGTTCGAGGTTGATGGTTTTCAGTTGCTGCTGTGCCAGGGTTTTCTGCTGCAGCTCATCATTCATTTGTTCTGACAGAGCATTAAAGGCGCGGATCAGCACGTCAATTTCGTCGAGGTTATTGCCGGAGCGGGTCGACAGCGGCTCAAAGCTGTTGCTGTTCAGGCGTTCATTAACTTCTTCCGCCATCAGGCTGATACGGCGGTTAATCAGGCTGTGAACGACGAAACCAAGCAGACTGGCGAGCAGCAGCAGGCTGACCAGCTGAGCGACCATATTAGAAATAGCCGCACGGGAGGCCTGGGCAAACACTGCATCACGGTCAAAGGCGATTTCGAGAAAACCGATGTCTTTGCCATTGAAGGCAATCGGCATTTTTTCCACATCTTTATGATGTGGCCGCCGGCCTTCTTCAATGTTCATATTCAGGTTGTCGGTTACCCGCACATAGCTGATGGCCTCAAGGTTCATGATGCCTTTTACCTGGCTGCGGATCTGAATTTCGTCATAAAACCACAGGCTGGAACCCAGAGATTCAGAGTAACCGGCACGGATGTCTTCGAGTTTGCGCTGGAATGCTTCAGTCTGTTGCTGGTAATTCCAGACCACGATGGCGGCGGATACGCAGACGGATAAGGCAATGGAAGCGACAGCGAAGTAGAGGATGACCCGCCATAAAATAGAGTGCCGCCGGTTTTCGATGGTTTTTCTCTCCGGGCTTTGAGTACTGGTTTCCATGATCATTCCGAAATAAGACCTGAGTATCTGGAGTGTCGCTGCGCTTCTGGAAGAATAACGTCAGTTTAGCAGAAGGTTATACCGGCGACTGGGCTTATCAGGCAATAAAAAAGCCTGCGCAAGGCAGGCTTTTCCGTTTCAGATAAGCAACCGCTCTGACGACTCAGGTGCGGGTGCTGAAGGTTTTGCGGAAGGCCGCGAAGTACAGCAGTGGGATAATCACCAGCGTCAGCAGGGTAGAGACCAGAATGCCGAAGATCAGTGAGATCGCCAGACCGTTAAAGATCGGGTCGTCGAGAATAAAGAACGCGCCGATCATGGCAGCCACTGCGGTCAGTACAATCGGCCGTGAACGCACAGCCGCCGAGACGATCACCGCGTCTTCAAAACGCATACCTTCGGCGGTTTTCTGGTTGATAAAATCGACCAGCAGAATGGAGTTGCGCACGATGATACCGGCCAGCGCGATCATGCCGATCATCGAGGTGGCGGTGAATTGTGCGCCAAACAGTGCATGGCCGGGCATGACGCCGATAATGGTCAGCGGAATCGGCGCCATAATGATCAGCGGCACCAGATATGAGCGGAACTGACCGACAACCAGCAGATAAATCAGGATCATGCCGACACCATAGGCGATACCCATGTCGCGGAAGGTTTCATAGGTAATCTGCCATTCGCCATCCCATTTCATACTGATGTCATCGGTCAGTGGCGGTTGCTGAATGTACATCTGCTGCCAGTTCATACCGGCGTCAGCCATGCCAAAGGCCATGCTGAACAGACCGTAGAGCGGGCTGTCGAGCTCACCGGCCATATCGGCGGTAACAAACACCACTGGCTGCAGGTTTTTGTGGTAGATGGTTTTCTCCGCGACGCCTTTGCGCACATGTACCAGATCAGACAGGGCAATAAAGCGGCCATCGGCGGCGCGGACTTTCATTACCAGCAGCTGGTTGAGATCGACTTTATCGCCTTCATTCAGCTCCAGCCGGATCGGCAGCGGGTATTTATTGTTGCCGGTATGCAGATAGCTGACGTCTTCGCCTCCTAAGGCGGTATTGATCGCCTGCACGATGCTGCTCTGGGCAACGCCGAGCATGGCCGCGCGCTGACGGTCGATTTCCAGCAGCCATTGCTCCTGATCGGCTTCCACCCAGTCGTCGGTATCAACGATGTCCGGTGTGTTTTCAAACAGGCTGCGCAGTTGTTTGGCGGCCGCAATCTGGCGCTCATAATCCGGACCGTACACTTCCGCCACAATCGGTGCCATCACCGGCGGACCGGGTGGAACCTCAACAATTTTAACGTTGGCGTTCAGTGTTTTACCGATCGCCTGCAGCGGCTCGCGCACCGACAGGGCAATCTCATGGCTCTGGCGTTCACGCTGGTGTTTATCGACCAGATTGACCTGAATATCGCCCTGATGCGGCAGAGCACGCAGGTAATACTGGCGCACCAGACCGTTGAAATTAATGGGGGCTGCGGTGCCGGCGTAAAGCTGTACGTCTTTGATTTCCGGCACGGTCATCAGCTCGTCGGACAGCTCTTCCAGCACGCGCAGGGTTTGTTCTACCGGTGTGCCTTCGGGCATATCGACGATGATCTGGAATTCAGACTTGTTATCAAACGGCAGCATTTTCAGCACCACCAGTTTGAACACCGGCAAGGCAACCGCCAGCATAATCAGCGCGGTCACACCGGCAAACAGCACGATGCGTTTACGTCCGGCGTCAGCCCCTTCGATGAAAGGACGCATCAGACGGTTAAAGCCGTCGTACAGCTTGCCCTGTTTCGGATCGGCTTCATCACTGCTGTGAGCACTGTCCGGCATATGACGCTGCAGCAGCTTGTAAGACAGCCATGGGGTGACGACAAAAGCCACCACCAGAGAGATCAGCATACCGGTTGAAGCGTTGATCGGAATCGGGCTCATATAAGGGCCCATCAGGCCGGACACAAACGCCATTGGCATCAGCGCGGCGATGACGGTGAAGGTCGCCAGAATGGTCGGGCCACCGACTTCATCAACGGCCACCGGAATCACTTCCAGCAATTTCTTGCCGCCCATATGCAGATGACGGTGGATGTTTTCCACCACCACGATGGCGTCGTCGACCAGAATACCAATGGAGAAGATCAGCGCGAACAGCGATACGCGGTTGAGGGTAAAGCCCCACACCCAGCTGGCAAACAGGGTGATTGCCAGGGTAATAAAGATTGCACCGCCGACGATCACAGCCTCGCGCCAGCTCATGGTCGCCAGTACCAGCACCACCACGGCCGCAGTGGCAAACAGCAGTTTGGTGATCAGTTTGTCGGATTTATCTTTGGCGGTAATGCCGTAATCGCGGGTGACTTCGGCGGTGATGTTGGCCGGAATCAGACGGTTATGCAGATCATCGAGGCGCTGTTCAATCGCCTGAGTGATATCAATGGCGTTCATGCCCGGCTGCTTGGCAATGGCCAGGGTAACGGCAGGGCGTGAGCTGTCCTGCCCGAGTTTACGGGTAAAGACTGCCTGCTCCGGGGTATCCGGTTGCTGCTGAATGGTGGCAACGTCGGCCAGATACACCAGACCGCTCTGGTCTTTGCCGACGATCAGCTGGCCCAGCTCGTCGCGGGTTTTCAGGAAACTGCCGGCCTGAATCTGGATCACCTGATTATTCTGCACCAGCGGCTGGTGGTAGCCACCGGCATTGGCGCTGAGCAGGGCGTTGCGCACGTCATCGAAGGCCAGGCCATGGCCGTTCATACGCGCCGGATCAAGCTCAACTTTCACCACATTGTTGTGGCCACCAATGGAGTAAATATCACGGGTGCCGGGAATACGCTTAAGTTCGGTTTCCAGCGCATGGGCCACCTGGGTGAGCTGCGATGCGGTGACTTCGGCGGATTCCGACCAGAGGGTAATGCCCATAATAGGCACATCGTCGATGCCCATGGGTTTGATCACCGGTTGCATCACACCAAGATTTTGCGGGAACCAGTCGTTATTGCTGTAGACCTGGTTGTAGAGGTTGAGGATGGCTTCTTCGCGTGGAATACCGACTTCAAAGGCCACGGTCAGAATGGCCTGACCCGGCTGGCTGATGGAGAAAATATCGTCCACGCCTTTGATTTCAGACAGCACCTGTTCGGCCGGAATGGCGACCAGCTGCTCCACTTCACGTGCACTGGCACCGGGAAAGCCGATAAACACGTTGGCGAAAGTAACGTCAATCTGCGGTTCTTCTTCTTTCGGCGTCACCATGATGGCGAAGAAGCCCAGCAGCAGGCCGAGCAGGGCCAGCAGCGGGGTGATGGCCGAGTTCTGGAAAGCCTGTGCGGTTTTTCCGGAAATTCCGAGCGCCATGATTATTCTCCCTGTGAACCGATTGCGGCCAGCTGGGCCAGTGCATCGCTGACGATTTCATCACCGGCGCTGAGACCGGACAGAATTTCTACCATGCCGTTATGACGGTTGCCGGCGCGAACCTGACGCAGCTCCGGCTGACCGTTATCCAGCACATAAACGGAGGTCAGCTCTGAACGCTGCAGCAGGGCGCTGGCCGGAATCAGCAGGGCGTTACGCTCGCCGGTCTGTACACGAATGATGCTCCACTGGCCGGGATAGAGTGCGCGACCGCTGGCATCCAGACTGTTGGCTGGCAGATTGGCGCGCAGACGCACGCTGTGATGGGTGGCATCGGCGTAAGGGAACAGCACAACGCTGTCCGGGTTGATGCTGTGTTCGCCCACGCGCACCTGAATCTGGCTGGCTTCCTGGTACTGGCTGGCGATACGTTGCGGAGCGTCGGCAACGGCACGCAGTTGTTCGAGTGACACGCCGGTCATCAGCGGTTGTCCCGGGCTGACCAGCTCGCCTACTTCCACATAACGGGTTTTAACCAGACCGGCGTAAGGCGCTTTTACCTGGGTGTAGGCCAGCTGCTCTTCGGCTTGTTTCAGCGCTGCTGCGGCGGCTTTGACTGCGGCAGCAGCGCTTTTGGCGCGGGCATTACTGCTGTCAAACTCACCCTGTGACAGCGTGCCCTGTTTGAACAGACGGCTGTTGCGGGTCAGCAGTACCTGAGCGTCTTCGTTCTGGGCTTTGGCCTGAGCCAGGTTGGCGCGTGCCTGTTCCAGCTGAGCCTGTTGTTGGGTATCAACGATTTCCAGCAGCAGGGCGCCTTGCTCCACGCGGTCGTTGACATCGTAGTGTACGGCCTTGATGGCACCGCTGGTCTGTGCTGAGATCGTGCTTTCGTGCACGGCTTCCAGTGTGGCTTCCAGATCAAAGTACACCGGCACGGTGGTGGCCTGCAGAATCTGGCTGTTGGTAGCGCTGGTCTGATCGGCGGCCTGTGTGGCTGCCGCGAATACAGGCAGGGCCAGCAGAGCCAGGCTCAGGCTGCGCAGCAGACGACGGGACGAAGGCTGTGTGGTCGGCATGAAAAATTCCTCTCTGAATTCAGCGTCAGACCAATCGGTATGGAATGCGATTGGCTCGGGTTAATATCAATATTACTACATTAGAATATACTAATATAATAATTGCAACCGTCCGGATGACGCTTTAACTGTGCACAGTATAGGGAGTGTTCGCAGATGCTGCGGATTGTCCGCTGATAATGCAGCGGGGTTATGACAAAGAAGGGAAAAGGCTACAGAAGTTGCCAGGGGGTCAGCCAGTTGTCGGGCAGGGTTGCCCAGTCGCCATGCTGTGGCAGGCAGGTCAGCACTATATCCTGCGGGTCAGCACCGCTGACTTCATCGCGGAAGCAGAGCATAAAGGCATGCAGATAGGTGCGGTCGGCGGGCTCGCCGCCATAGCGGTCGTCGCCGTCAATGGCGGCACCGAGACTCTTCAGGGCAACCCGCAGCTGGTGGGTTCGGCCGGTCAGGGGCTTGAGCAGAAACAGCCGCTTCTGCTGTTGCTCATCGTAGTGGCTGATAAAACGGGTAATGGCAGGGTTGTGGCTGCTGCGCTGTAACAGCCAGCTGCCATTACGGCCTTTGCTCATATCACCTTTAACCCAGCCCTGTTTCTTTTTCGGTTTTTGCGCGCTCTGCGCCAGATAGTATTTCTGGATTTTATGCTCAGCGAACAGGGCACTCAGACGGGCGGCCGCCGTGGCATTTTTGGCCAGCAGAATAATACCGGAGGTGACTTTGTCGAGGCGGTGAACCGGCCATAACGGACAGGCAAACTGCTGTTCGGCCAGCACCACCAGACCTGCTTCGCCGTCTTCGCTGTGCATGCCAATGCCGGCAGGTTTGTGGATGGCGAGCCAGTCTTCAGTCTGGTCAATGACAGAAAATGGCTGTGAGTAGGGTGGTGTAACGGCGGGAGGAAAGGTATCCGGCACTAGCGGTTTTCCTGCTCCATGATTTCCAGCAGGCGACGAACCAGGGCTTCAAACAGTTGTGCCTGTTCGTTGCTGCTGTCGGCGCTGAGGCTGTACATCAGGCGTTCGATTTCGGCGCGTGACATATAGCGTACGGTAACCGGGGTGGTCATTTCTGAATTCCTTAAAAGCGATAACTGAGCAGCAGGTTGTGGGTCCAGACGTCACCTTTGCTGGCGCCGGCCTGAAGATTTTCGCTGTTGTAATCTTTGGGGTCACGCAGGGTGGCTGCGAGATCAAGGGTGATGGCATCAAACTGGGCGCCGATACCAAACTGCCAGCCCCAGCCGTTAAACACGCGGTAATGATCGCCGGCGGCACGTTGTACCAGCATTTTTTCATAGTGCCAGGCCGGCCCGCTATAGATACGCAAGCCGGGTTCAGCCAGTCCCCAGCCCCACATCAGCTGGGTTTCACCGCCCTGCAGCTGAATGTCATCTTCACCATTAAGGCGGTAAAGAATAAAGCGTGAAGCGGTATGATTGCTTTGCGGGAATTCGGCAAACAGGCTGAAGCCCTGCTGTTCAGCGTTGGGCAGATAAGAAGGAGCATTACCGATGTCAGCCTGAAAGACGCCGGCACCAACGCGGAAGTTGGTCGGCTTGCGACTGTCGTCGGCAAGAGCCGGGGCTGCGCACAACATCAGTAAAGAAGACAGCAGTGGGGCTCGCAGAGCACTGTGCATCGGATTGTCCTTGGTTGTTCGGGTTGCTTTGGCCGGATTTTGGCATACGTGAAATACCAGGCCGGCAAGACGGCTATTCGCAATGGCGCCAAGGCTATCCCAGCCCTTGGGGGATGGCAAGCCGGAGCCGGGCGGGCACTCCGCAACGGTCTATACTGATACTCTTTATAATTAGAGGATGGATCAGTTGATGTTGTGTTTACGCCGTTGGTTATCCGGGGTATCTGTTTGTCTGTTGTTGATGAGCGCTTCTGCGCTCTGGGCGGCTGATGATCAGAACCTGCTGGCTTATCCGGTGCAGGATGCCCGTGATACCTTTCGCACCGGGCAATATGAATTTGTCGGAATTCAGCTGGCAGATGGCGTAGAATTGCCCGGCCTTAAAGAAGCCGAAGCGGATAAGGTGCGACGCGACTACCGTATCCGGCCACTGAATAAGCGCTGGGAAACCTTTGCCAATGTCGAAGATGACCCGGCTAAACTGGCACGACTGCGTCAGTATGCTCTGCGTTTTAATCTGACCATGTGGCGTCTGTTGCAGAAAAAAGCATTGCAGGACGCCACCCGTTACCGTTACTGAGGCCGAACCGCCTCAATTTGTATGAGGTGTTTGTGGATTGCCGACTCGGTTGTGGTGCCTGTTGCATTGCCCCCTCTATCTCTTCTCCCATTCCCGGTATGCCCGGCGGTAAAGCCGCCGGTGAGCGCTGCGTGCAGCTGGATGAGCATAATCTGTGTCTGCTGTTTGGTGATCCGCGCCGGCCTGCGGTATGTGGTGACTTTAAAGCCGATGAGGAAGTGTGCGGTAATGACAATCAGACAGCGCTGGATAACCTGACTCTGCTGGAAGATTCAACGGCGATTATTGTCCGTTCGCACTGAGCGTATTTGCCCTCCACAATAAGAAACAAAAAAGCAGCCATTGGCTGCTTTTTTGTTTCGGCGTTGTTGCTTGCCGGGCGAAGTCCGCCCGGTCAGAGGCGGAATTTCTTCACCAGAGTGCTGAGGTGATTGGCCATATTCACCAGGCGCTTGGCAATATCGGTGGTCTGCTCGGCGCTCTGTGAGGTGTTGAGGGAATGGCTGCTGATGCTTTCAATACCCTGACTCACATTACGGCCGACCTCGACCTGCATATGCATACGCTTCAGGGTTTCGTCGTTCAGGCTACTCATGCGGTCAACGTGCTCAGTCATGCTGTGCAGGGCTTTGGCTGCCTCGTTTACCCGTTCCATGCCTTCTTCGGCAATGCTCTGTGCGTTATGCATGGAATCGACCGCATGACGTGCCTCTGACTGCAGTTGTTCGATCATGCTTTCAATTTCCTGAGTCGACTCGTGTGTGCGCTGCGACAGGGTACGGACCTCATCGGCAACCACGGCAAAGCCGCGACCGGACTCCCCGGCCCGGGCAGCTTCGATAGCGGCGTTCAGTGCCAGCAGGTTGGTCTGCTCGGCAATGCCTTTAATAACACCCAGCACGCCGCCGACATTATTACTGCGCTGATCAAGAGAGGCGATGACTGCCGCGGTTGACTGAATGGCGGTGTTCATATTGCTGATACTGGCGGATGCCTGATCGGTTTTGCTGACACCGTTGCGGGCTACGACCTTGGCTTCGGCTGAGGCCTGGCTGCTTTGCTCCGCATTCGCCATTACCAGCTGAATGCTTTCATGCAGTTCTTCAATGGCACGCTGAATCTGCGTGGTTTCCGCTTTTTGTGACTGGGCTGCCTGTAACGATTTACTGGAAGATACATTGATGTTTTCCGCCGCGCTTTCAAGTTCTCCTGAAGAACTCACCACCTGGCGCAGAGAATCGGAAAAGCGCTCAATCATTTTATTCAGTGCCATCGCGGTACGGCCAACCTCATCGTCACTGTCAACTTTTACCAGTTGCGTCAGGTCGGATTCGCGTTCCATCTTATCCAGTGTGCGGTGCATCCGGCGTACCGGTGAAATAATCACTTTGCGCAGCAGCAGCGAAAGAATAATCAATGCGGCAATAAACATGGCGGCCTGAATAAGCCCCATGGTCAGCATGTTACTGAAAATATGCCCATCAAGTTCTTCCAGTGAATAGCTGATGCGGATAGCGCCAAGAACATCGCCTTCCTTGGCCTGATGACAGCCAAGGCAATTCGTACCGCGGTAATCCTCATGGGCCAGAACCGGGGTCAGGTAGGTCAGGGTATGACCATTTTTACCGTCGTCTTCAATCAGGATTTCCTCACCGGCCAGTGCCCGCCGGTCGAGTTCATCAAGGGGGTACTCGTGATCAAACCCCTTACCATACAGGGCATCAATTTTCGGGCTGCGCAGCATTCTGGCTTCAACGATATTACTGTCAGACAACAGCTTGGTACGAACCAGTTCGCGGTTTGATATCGCGCCGGATATCATCAGCATATTCATGGTATCGAGATAACCGGATGCCTTATCACGCAGCTGATCATGAACCATATCTGAGCTCATTTTCCGTTCAGCGGATACTGCAACACTGATGACAACCACGAGGACCAGCAAAAAGATACTGCCCAAAGCAAAGTACACTTTGTGCTGGATGGACAGGTTATTACCCTTCATGAATTTTCCTTAGTAGATGGCGGCATGACGGACGTTACATTCAAGCCTAGACCATTACCGGAAACTGACTAAATTATTGAGAGGAAGAAGAATAATGTACAAATTGGTGTTCTATGTACCGGTGGCTGAACTGGAATCGGTGAAGACGGCGGTATTTGCTGCCGGAGCCGGAAACATCGGTGAATACCAGGAATGTTGCTGGCAGGTGCTGGGGGCTGGTCAGTTCCGGCCTTCGGCGGCGGCCAATCCTTTTATCGGTCAGGCCGGTAAGCTGGAGAGTGTTGAGGAATACCGCGTTGAGATGGTGTGTGAGGATGCCTGCATCCGTGCTGCTGTGCAGGCGCTGAAGGCCGCACATCCTTATGAAGAGCCGGCTTACGATGTCTGGCAGCTGGCCGTGCTGTAAACCCGGCTGATCAGCCGGATGACTTCAGCCCTTTCGCCAGTGCCTGGGATATACCGATATCAAATACGTGAGCGGCCTGTTGGGCGGACGAATCGGCGAAATAACGTTTCAGGGTCTGACTTACGGTGGGGAAGGCCAGCTCGTTCCAGGGAATATCCTCTTCATTAAACAACGCGACTTCCAGACTTTCGTCACCGGCAGCAAATTCGGCTTTTTCCAGTTCGGCAAGAAAGAATATATGCACCTGATCGATATGCGGCACGGTGATCATACTGAACAGGGACTGCAGCTGGACCACGGCCTGTGCTTCCTCCCAGGTTTCACGTAAAGCGGCCTGCTCGGTACTTTCGCCGTTTTCCATAAAGCCCGCAGGCAGGGTCCAGAATCCCCGGCGCGGTTCGATGGCGCGGCGACAGAGCAGTATCTGCCCGTTATGTACGGGGAGTGTACCGGCGACGATACGTGGATTCTGGTAAAAAATGGCCTGGCAGGCGGGGCAGACAAAGCGCGGGCGGTTATCGCCATCAGGGATGATATAGGTCAGTTCACTGGCGCAGTGGCTGCAGTATTTCATAGGAAATTCCGGGCATCGAAAGATGTGATTATAACCGACTCAGAACTGTGCCCGGAATGGAAAAGGGATGACGTCGGCGGTGGCGACTTCAGCAGGAACAGGCTGCTTCTGGTGGCTGCCGCCGGTATGCAGGCTTTCAGTCAGGGTATGCAGACGTTCGTGCATCATGCGCGACATACGCAGGCAGGCCGATAATGGATTGCTGGCACGCTGGCGCTCCATATCGATCTGAAACTGCAGGCCGCGCAGACGGCGGCGGACGTGGTCACCGGCGCTGTTAATGGTTTGCTCGATCAGTTGCCGGCGCAGTGTTTCCAATGCCTCCGGGTTGCTGTCAGCCAGCTGTTTCAGTTCATCAAAGGGCGGCAGTTGCACGATGGGCACTCCGTACAGGTTTTGATTTGCAATTCCTGATTTTTAGTCTACCGGATTACATTCTGTGACAGAATCCTGCCGAACCCCCGGTAAATGTGCTCTAAATCGCTGAATTACTTAATAAAAAGACGTTTTTCAGATTGGGCTTTAAAAGTAAAAACGTTTAAAAACAGAGTGTTAAGTAAACGATCTTAGGGGTAGTCTGATGCGGAAATTACATTCTTTTCTGCGAATAGCAGTTTTTTTAATGACAAAAAAATATAAAAAAGCACCTTATTTGTTACCCGAACCGGAGCGGTGCTGGCTCGCTTTTCATCCAGACATTACAATGGTCCTATGAATTCATCTCCGCTCTTCGACTATCTGCAGTTGCGTCTGCAGCAACATCAGCCACGAAAAGTGCAGCAGCCCGATCTGGCTGAAGCCGGCGTTCTGGTTGCCCTCACTGACGAAGAGCAGCCGCAGGTGGTATTAACCCGCCGGGCGGTGCATTTATCGACGCATCAGGGAGAGGTTGCCTTTCCTGGTGGCAAACGGGATCCGGAAGATCAGAACATTATTATTACGGCGTTGCGTGAAGCCGAAGAAGAAGTGGCGCTGGCACGTAACCGCGTCAGGGTTCTGGGGGAGCTGGATCAGGTGGTGTCGCGCTTCGGCTATCTGGTAACGCCGGTGTTAGGGCTGATTCCCCCAGAAGAGCCGCTGATTGCCAATCCGGGTGAACTGGATGCGGTATTTAAAGTTCCGTTAAGTCATTTTCAGTTGCCGCCCAGCCGTTATTTTGAGCGCGGCCAGATCCGTATTCCCAGTTATGATTTCGACGGTTTTCACATCTGGGGACTGACCGCCATGATGATTGCGGAGATGATGAACCATCTCTGGGATTGTGATATTCCGTACAAGGTATAGGAAGAACGTTATGTTTTATCAGCTGGGCGAACGTCGCCCGACCCGTGGACAGGATGTCTTTGTTGCCGATGGCGCCAGAGTGATCGGCAGTGTTGTTCTGGGCGACAACAGCAGCATCTGGTTTGGTGTGGTGATCCGCGGTGATAACGATCTGATCACCATTGGTGAGCATTCCAATATTCAGGATAACGCGGTGCTGCATACCGACTCCGGTATCCCGCTGACCCTGGGTAAGGGCGTGACGGTGGGTCATAACGCCATGCTGCACGGTTGTACGGTTGGCGATTATTCGCTGATCGGTATTAATGCGGTGGTGCTGAACGGCGCGAAAATCGGCAAGCACTGCATTATTGGTGCGAATGCGCTGATTCCGGAAAACATGGAAATTCCGGATGGTTCGCTGGTGGTTGGGTCGCCTGCGGTGATTAAGCGCCAGCTGAACGAGATGCAATGCAAAATGCTGGAAGGCAGTGCCGCGCACTACGTACACAATGCCAAACGCTACCGCGAACAACTGCAGGAGATTGAACTGTGACGACTCCGGTCCGCTCCCCGTGCGTCAGTATCTGCGCGCTGGATGAAAATGATGTCTGTGTCGGCTGTTACCGCAGCGGCGAAGAAATCAGCCGCTGGGGGCGCTACAGCGATGACGAGCGCAGGGCTGTACTGCAAAAAGTGGCAGCGCGCGAGCAGGATGCGATGAATTTTACCCCCGTAAAGGCCGACTGACCGGCCACTTCTTTTCTTTCTGATGGACAACACCATGACAACACTGGGAACCCCTTTTTCTCCGACAGCCACCCGGGTGCTGCTGTGCGGTGCCGGCGAGCTGGGCAAAGAAGTTGTAATTGAACTGCAGCGTCTGGGCTGTGAAGTGATTGCCGCTGACCGCTACGCTAACGCGCCGGCGATGCAGGTGGCTGACCGCAGCCATGTGGTGAATATGCTCGATGGCGCAGCGCTGCGTGCGGTCATCGAACAGGAAAAACCGCATCTGGTGGTGCCTGAAATCGAAGCCATTGCCACTGCCACCCTGGCCGAGCTGGAGCAGGAAGGTGTGCGGATTATCCCGACCGCGCGTGCTACTCAGCTGACCATGAATCGCGAAGGCATCCGTCGTCTGGCGGCGGAAACCCTTAAAGTCCCGACCTCAAGTTATCAGTTTGCCGATAACGAAGAAGATTTCTTTAAAGCGGCAGAAGCCATTGGTCTGCCGTGTCTGGTGAAGCCGATCATGAGTTCCTCCGGCAAAGGACAGAGCTTTGTGCGTGAGCAAAGTGAGCTGGCCCGCGCCTGGGCCTATGCGCAGGAAGGCGGTCGCGCCGGTAAGGGCAAAGTGATTGTTGAAGGTTTTGTCGATTTTGATTTTGAAATCACCTTGCTGACCATTCGTCATAAAGACAGCAACGGTAATACGGTGACCAGTTTCTGTGAGCCTATTGGCCATCGTCAGGAAGACGGTGATTATCAGGAATCCTGGCAGCCGCAGGCAATGACGGACGCCGCACTGGCGAAAGCGCAGCATATTGCCAAAGTGGTGACTGATGATCTGGGCGGTCTGGGGCTGTTTGGCGTTGAGCTGTTCGTCAAAGGCGATGAGGTGATTTTCAGTGAAGTTTCACCACGCCCGCATGATACCGGGCTGGTTACCCTTATTTCACAGGATTTATCCGAATTTGCCCTGCATGCGCGGGCGATTCTGGGGCTGCCGATTCCGAATATTCAGCAGCATGGCCCATCGGCATCCTCGGTACTGCTGGTGGCGGGTGAATCCACCACCATGCAGTACTCCGGTCTGGATAAGGCGCTGGCTGAAATTCATACCCAGCTGCGTTTATTCGGTAAGCCTGAGGTATCCGGTAAGCGCCGTTTAGGCGTGGCGCTGGCCCGTGATGAAAGTATTCAGGCGGCGAAAGACAAGGCTAATCGGGTGATTGCTGCCATACAGGTGACTCTGTAAAAGGAACATCCGGGGTGATCATCTGCAGCATATTGCAGTTGCGCCCGGAGGCTTTGGCTTCGTAGAGAGCGGCGTCTGCCGCTCTCAGCCACTCTTCTTTAGACATTCTGTCGAGCCATTGTCCGGACTCCCGGATCCAGGCAATACCAAAACTGATGGTCAGCAGGTGGCTGACCGACGAATAGCCGTGAAGAATGTTCAGTTCGCGGATGCATTCTCTGATGCGATGTCTGGTGGCATCCAGACTGTTAGCATCTTCAATATACAAAATCAGCGCAAACTCCTCGCCGCCAAAACGCGCTGCCATTTCGTCGGTACGCTTGGCGCAGCTCTGTAAGGCCTGAGCAACACGGTGCAGGGCATCATCACCGGCCTGGTGGCCATAGTGATCGTTAAAGCGCTTAAAATAATCGATATCCACCAGAATAAGAGCCACAGATTGCTGATGACGCTTAAGCCGTCTCCAGGTCGTTTCCAGTGCTTCATCGAAAGCCCGGCGGTTGGGGATATTGGTTAAGCGGTCGGTGTTGGACAACTGTTCAAGGCGCGCCTGTTGCTGACGGGCGGTATACACCAGCTGATTATAGGTATCGCGTAGCTGACGCAATTCACGGATACGGATCGGCGTGGTGAATAATACCGGACGCAGAATACCGTCCTGGCTGTTCAGCTGCAGCAGTTCGGTCGCTTTACGGATCGGAGTTATCAGCAGGTACAGCATCAGGATAAAAATACTGCCGGGAATCAGGGCGATCAGCAGGAAGGTGGTGATGATACTGAGATTGAGAAATTGCGGCATCGCCTGCAGGTGATGGATACGGAAGCAGTAGACCGGCTGCTGTTCGGGTGACATCAGGCAGCGGTCGCGATAAGGACGGGCAGTATTCAGGTTGCTGAGCAGATCAACAGGGTTCTGTGGTATATCGGTGCGGGTAAGGGGGATGCGTGTGATCTGTTCCCAAACTGACAGCACACTGTTATCCAGCAGCTGAAAAAAAATAAGCCAGCCCTGCTGAGGACCGGAATTGTCAGAGCGGACGACAGGACTTATAGCAAGCACATAGGGCTGTCCTTCAATTCGCTGGAACAGCGTTTCCGGCTGATTGTGCAGGTGGTTTATGCCTCCCTGTTGCAGCCAGTGCAGCAGACGGTTGCTGTTACTGGTGATGATCGCAGCCTGATCATTGTATTCAAGATTAAACACCGGTTGACGCTGATTATTGAGCAGCAGGGCGCCGGATAATTTCAGAGACTCAAAGGTGGTCGTGGTAAAATTCGTGGTGACGTATTCGTCATACGGCTGCTGAACATAATTCCAGGTGTCATCCCAATTGGAATAATCGGTAACAAAGGTTTCCAGATTTTCTTTCTTTAATTCCAGAACACCATTAAGGCTGAAGACTTCATTCTGCTGAGCGCTCAGAGCGGTACTCATTTCTTCCGGATAAAACCAAAGCCAGCGAACCAGAATCAGCCCGGCAAACAGCAGGAAAATAAAGGCAGCGGAAAGATAAAGAAACAGCTGACGGATCGATAACATAAGGTCTCTGTCTGGTTGTCCGGCCGGTATGGACAGTATCATGCAGCTTGCTGACAGTTGGGTCCGTTGTCGCGTGTGTCGCGTGCATGAGCAAGATTGTCTTCTCAGTAACCAAAGCATAGCCGAAGGAATGGCATAAAAAGCCCTGAGCTTGCTATTTTCAGCCCGTTTTCTGACCTGCATCCGGTTAGCAGGTGATAATTCACGGAAAGCGGCTGAAAACGTCCCTTGACCTGTGAGTTACTCAAAGGTTTAAGCTGCGCTAATACTGAAGTGTGTGCAGGCAGGAGAAGACGATGCGGGTACTTGAACTGGCCAGGCGCGAGCAGGTAAATGCCAACACCATCCGCCATTATGTGCGGATTGGGTTGCTGAAACCGGGCAAAGATGACAGTGGTTATCATCACTTTACGGCGGCAGAGCACAAGCGCCTGCGCTTTATTCTGCAGGCGCGGGATCTGGGCTTCACTCTGGAAGATATCCAGACCATGCTGCAGGCGGCAGAGCAGGGGGAGTCGCCTTGTCCGACGGTACGCCAACTGATTGAACCGCGGCTGCTTGAAGCACGGGAAAAGCTGGCGGCAATGCAGGCGCTGGTGGAGAGGATGGAACGGGCGGTTGAGCTGTGGGCAGAGCAACCTGACTGTGTCCCCTGTGGTGAACATATCTGTCATTTGATTGAAGGTGCCGATGTGCACCTGAGCGAAGGTTGTGGAAGTCGGGGAGAATCTCAGCATGACTGATACAGAACACAAAGGCTGCTGCGGCAGTGAGAAGGAATCAAAGCAAGCTGAGCAGGGCTCATGCTGCGCTACTGAAACGAAAGAAACTGACACGAAAGCAACTGACACGAAAGCGGTTGAGAGTTCGTGCTGCGGCAGTGCGAAAGCATCAGCACCGGCAAAGCCTGCCTCGTGTTGTGCTCCTGAAATAAAGGACGCTGCAGCGAAAGCAACGGAGAGTTCCTGTTGCGGCACTACGAAAACATCCGCAGTGGCAGCTTCCTGTGGTACCGAAAGCGGTGAATCAGGCGGTTGCTGTCCGCCGGCAGAAAAGGGCCGCATCGACTGGATCTTATGGGGCTGCGGCAGTTTTGTGGTGCTCGGCTATATCGGCTTTTTATTGCTGGGTCATCAGCCTGACAGTAGTCTGCCCTGGCTGGGCGTGATGCTGCATACCTCGTATGAAATGGTTAACGCCATGTGGTGGGGGATTCTGACTGCCTCGTTCTTTGTTGGCTTGCTGGGGCGTATTCCGCGTGAGCTGGTGATGTCGGTACTGGGCAAAGGCGGTACCAAGCGCGGGTTATTCCGCGCAACGCTGGCCGGTTTAATGCTCGACCTGTGTAACCACGGCATCTTAATGGTGGCGATGAAGCTGTATGAGCGTGGTGCCAGTATTGGTCAGGTGATGGCTTTCCTGATTGCCAGCCCGTGGAATTCGCTGACCCTGACTCTGATTCTGGTTGGCCTGATAGGCCTTAAATGGACGCTGCTGTTTATCGTGGCATCGTTATTGATTGCCTGGGTCAGCGGCTGGATTTTTGATCGGCTGGTTGAGCGCGGTACCTTGCCGGCCAATCCGAATCAGGGCGAATTTCAGCAGGTGGCTTTTATGCCAACGCTGAAAAGTACCTGGAAAGACAATGACTGGTCAGTACCGTCACTATTAAGAATGTTCTGGCAGGGCTTTAAAGAATCCAAAATGGTGTTGCGCTGGGTATTCTTTGGTGTGGTGTTAATTGCACTGGTGCGTGCTTTTGTGCCGGAAGACAGCTTCGGCATCTGGTTTGGTGCCAGCTTTACCGGGCTGCTGATGACACTGCTGGTCACGACCATTATTGAAGTCTGCTCTGAAGGCTCCAGTCCGATTGCCGCCGATTTATTTAACCGTGCGGCGGCACCGGGTAATGCGTTTACTTTCCTGATGGCCGGAGCCGCCACAGATTACACTGAAATAATGGCGCTGCAGAACACGACCAGAAGCTGGAAAATCGCGCTGTTTTTACCGCTGATTACCGTGCCGCAGGTGCTGCTGATTGGCTGGCTGATGAATACCGCTGGCGTGTAATTATTCTGCAGTAAATAAAAACGCCGCATTAACTTCGTTAGTGCGGCGTTTTTTTAAAGCAGATTTTTATACCGGAAGCTTGGTGAAATCCAGAATCATCAACCGTCCTTCAAAACGGTTCGGCTCAAGGGCAAACCAATGCTCGTAGGTAAAGGCCGCAGGCCAGAGTTTTTCACAACGGTTGGAGAGTTCATCGAAGGTTGAACGTCCCGGGTCGGCCAGAATAATCTGCTTAACGCCGGCTTTTTTGGCGCGTTTAAACAGGCGCAGTAAATCGCTGACCATTTCATCCCAGAAGCAGATATCCGCACCGATAATACAATCGAATTTCGCCAGATTCTGACCTTTCATATCGTTAAAGGATGCGTGCAGCGGGCGCACTTTGGCATCGTTTGCGGCGGCAACCATATCCAGATACGGAAATACGCTGTCATCGACATCCAGACCGGTCACTTTGGCCTGTTGCTGGCTGGCACAATAGACCGCCGCCGGCCCCCAGCCACAGCCAAGCTCCAGCACACGGCTGTTTTTCGCCAGCGGATTGCTGCTCAGCCAGTCCATTAAAAGAAAGCTGGACGACCAGGTTTTATGGCCATGGACGCTCGGCTTAGCCACTTTTTTCAGTTTGCGGACCAGAGGGTGTTTCGCGGTAAAAAGGTAAATGCCATAGGCGTACTGCATATGATCTTCGGCGAAGATTTCGAGGCGGGGCATGATAGAAAGCGCTTTGACAAACTATGTTGAGCGCCAGTCTACTGGGTTTTTTATTGGCCGCAACAGAATTGAGCTATTGCTACCAATGCTTCTTTGTATAATTCTGTACAGTAATTTGTATAGGTTTTTAGGAGGCTTTATGAATTTACCGACTTTTCGCTCCGTTGCGGCCGTTCGTGGACTGTTTCCCGCCGCTCTGCTGCTGGCCGCCAGTGCGCTGTTAACAGGCTGTGCCGGCGTGCAGGTCGATGAGTACGCCGGGCGTGCTCCGCTGCTTGATCCGCGCACCTTTTTTGATGGCACCATCTGTGCCGACGGGGTGGTGCGTGACCGCTCCGGCAAGCAGATCCGCCAGTTTAATGCCCGTATTCTTGCCAGCTGGGAAGATCAGGGTAACGGTTCTGAAACCGGCACCCTTGATGAAGTTTTTTATTTTTATGATGAACCCGGTGCCTCCGCCGTTGAGGAAACCCGCGTCTGGACGCTGACGCCCAATGGCAGCGGCGGGTATCACGCCAGCGCCACGGATGTGCCGCAGCCGACCACCATGAAGCATGCCGGTAACAGCATTCAGATGGCCTATACCCTGCGTTATGGCAAGCCCGGCGATACCATCGACCTGGATATGGACGACTGGATGTTTCAGGTTGCCGACGGCGTGGTGATTAACGAAACCCGCATGAGCAAATGGGGGATTCATGTCGGTCAGGTGCTGCTGGTGATGCGTAAAGTGCCGGACGGCTATCAGTGTTTGAGCGCGCGCGACTGAGACACTGATGAGTTTATCTATTAAATAAATTCAACTTTGTATTAGAAATCATCGTTTTATCTCATGATTGAATTTGGCCAGAATGTGAAAATCATTCAATCATTGAGATATTACGATGACACTTTTTCATACTCTTGGCTTTCCGCGCGTCGGTCAGCAACGCGAACTCAAATGGGCGCTGGAATCGTTCTGGGCCGGTAACAGCACACAGCAGGAACTGCTGGATGTTGCACATACCCAGCGTCTGGCCAACTGGCAACGTCAGCTGCAGGCGGGTGCCGATTTTATTACCGCCGGTGACTTTGCCCTTTATGACCATGTGCTGAATACCAGCTATCTGTTTGGCCATCTGCCGGAGCGTGCGCGCCATGGCGACGATGCGCTGAACCAGCTGTTTCTGGCGGCCCGTGGCCGTACCCCTTGTGGCTGTACCAGCCATGCCAGCGAAATGACCAAGTGGTTCGATACCAACTATCACTATCTGGTGCCGGAGTGCCGGGCAGAGGATGAATTCCGCCTGCAGCCGGAATTACTGCTGGAAGAAATCCGCGCCGCGCGGGCGGTGTATCCGAAAGTAAAAGCCGTGGTACTGGGGCCTCTGAGTTATCTGTATCTGGGCAAAAGTCTGGATAACAGTAATCGCCTGAATCTGCTGCCTAAATTACTGCCGCTGTATTCCGAATTATTCGCCCTGTTAAAAGCTGAAGGCATTGACTGGCTGCAATTGGATGAGCCGATTTTAGCGCTCGATTTACCGTCGGACTGGGCGCAGGCGTTTGAACCGGCGTATCACACCCTGCGTAATAATGGCCTGAATCTGCTGCTGACCACCTATTTTAATGGTCTGGAAGACAACCTCAGCCTGGCACTGAATCTGCCGGTGCAGGGTGTGCATCTGGATCTGGTCAGTGCACCGGAACAGCTGACACCGGCGCTTGATCGTATCGGGCCTTATAAAGTGCTGTCGCTGGGCGTTATTGATGGGCGCAATATCTGGCGTTCCGATTTAAATGCGATCCGTGAATCTTTGCTGGAAGCCAGGCAGCAACTGGGCGAACGTTTATGGCTGGGCACTTCCTGTTCATTGCTGCATGTACCCTATGACGCCGCCGGTGAACATCAGCTGCCGGATGGCGTTGGCCAGTGGCTGGCGTTTGCTCAGCAAAAACTGGAAGAGGGTGTATTGCTGCGCAATGCATTAAATAACAGTGACGTGCTCAGCTCTGCCGCCTGGCAGGCACAGGCCGATGCCATTCAGGCGCGCCGTACCTCAACCGCGGTGCATAAAGCCGCGGTAAAACAACGGGCCGCCGATGCCGCAGCGTTCGACTGGCAGCGCGATTTACCTTTTAACGAACGCGCGGCATTACAGCAGGAATTGCTGCAATTACCGCTGTTCCCGACCACCACTATTGGTTCTTTTCCGCAGACCAGTGGTATCCGCCAGTTACGTCGTCGTTTTAAACAGGGTGAGCTGACACTGGCGGAATATGAAGATGGTTTAAAAGCCGAAATCGTCCATGCCATCCGGGTGCAGGAACAGATTGGCCTGGATGTTCTGGTGCACGGCGAAGCCGAACGCAACGACATGGTGGAATATTTCGGCGAGCAGCTGGAGGGCATTGCAGTATCGGCCAACGGCTGGGTGCAGAGTTATGGCTCGCGTTGCGTTAAACCACCGATTATTTATGGCGATATTGAACGTCCACAACCGATGACCGTGCGCTGGAGTGAATTTGCCCAGAGCCAGACCGATAAGCGCATGAAAGGCATGCTCACCGGTCCGGTCACTATTTTAAAATGGGCATTTGTGCGCGATGACCAGCCCTGGTCAGCTACGGCGTATCAGCTGGCGGCGGTGTTGCGTGACGAAGTACAGGATCTGGAACGTGCCGGTATCCGTATTATTCAGGTGGATGAACCGGCGCTGCGTGAGGGCCTGCCGTTGCGTAAAGCGGCGCATAAGCAGTATTTGCAATGGGCGGTGAACAGTTTCCGTTTCAGTGTGACCGGTGTGGCCGCAGCCACCCAGATTCATACCCATATGTGTTACGCCGACTTTGACGATATTCTGCCGGCTATTCAGGGCATGGATGCCGATGTCATTACGCTGGAAACCGCGCGCTCGGCCAGTAAATTACTCGCAACCCTTAAAAGCTCGCCGTACAACAATGGCATTGGCCCGGGGGTTTACGATATCCACAGTCCGAATATTCCGGCCACTGACGCGATGCTGACTATTCTGCGTGACTCGCTTGATGTTGTTGCTGCGAAAAATCTCTGGGTGAACCCGGACTGCGGCCTGAAAACCCGCCGCTGGGAAGAAGTGATTCCGGCGCTGGAAGCCATGGTGGCTGTTGCGCGGACATTGCGTCTTGAGGTAATTGAGAGTGACGGTAAGCAGCAGGAAGAACAGGTTGCGGAACAACCGCTGGTATAAATAACGGTTAAATACAGGCAGGGCCGCAGAAGAATATTCTGCGGCCCTGTGCAGAGTATTCAGCTGCGCTTACGCTGCTGTTCTTTTAAGGCCAGTTTTTCCTGGCGGCGCTTTTCAATAACGGAGGCCAGATCATTGCCGAGGTGCTCTTCGCCACGCTGTTTGGCTAATTGCATCTGCAGTTCACGCTGACGGAAACGTTCGCGCTGAGCGTCGTCGAATTCATCATGGCAGTGGTGGCAGCTGACACCGGGCACATAATGCTCGTGTTCTTTATCGGCTTCGGTAATGGGCCGGCGACAGGCGTGACACTGGTCGTAATCGCCTTTTTCCAGCTGATGATTCACCGTGACGCGGTTATCGAACACAAAGCATTCGCCTTCCCACAGGGATTCTTCCTGCGGAATTTCTTCCAGATATTTCAGGATGCCGCCTTCGAGGTGATACACCTCTTCAAAACCCTGCTCTTTTAAATACGCAGTGGATTTTTCGCAGCGGATACCGCCGGTACAGAACATCGCAACCTTTTTGTTTTTCTCCGGGTCGAGATTTTCTTTCACGTATTGCGGAAATTCGCGGAAGGTTTTGGTGCGCGGGTCGAGGGCGCCCTTAAAAGTACCGATTTCCACTTCGTAGTCGTTACGGGTATCGACCAGCACCACGTCCGGATCAGAAATCAGGGCGTTCCAGTCGGCTGGTTTTACGTAAGTACCCACCACGCGTTTCGGGTCGATGCCTTCTACGCCAAGCGTTACGATTTCTTTTTTCAGTTTTACCTTGGTGCGGTAAAACGGCATGTCATCGTCGTAGGATTCTTTATGATCGATGTCTTTCAGGCGTTCATCGCGGCGCAGGTAATCGAGCAGGGCGTCGATGCCTTCACGCGAACCGGCCACGGTACCGTTAATGCCTTCGGTGGCCAGTAACAGGGTGCCTTTTACATCCAGACGCAGCATTTCATCCAGCAGTGGCTGGCGCAGGTCTTCGAAGTTATCCAGGGTGACGAATTTATACATCGCACAAACGACGTAAGGGCTTGTAGCAGGAGTGTTCATAATGTCCTCGGCTGGCCGGAACGTAAATCCGGTGCAGGGGTGAAAAGTACGGTCGAATATCAAAGCCCGTTGCCGTGAGTGGCAATAAGCGGGCGGCATTATACCGGAATCGTGCGGCCTGCCCAGTACGGCGGACTTTGCTCTGGCTGTCTGATGGCGCGTTGCTGTCAGACCGTCATTGGGTGGCCATTAAGCCTGCTATTAAGGCAGGCTTAGGAATATTGGTTGAAATTAATCGCAGCCAATAGCGACCATTGCGCAGGCAGGCTAAGTTCGGCAAGAGTGCTTCGTACCGGCAAAGGAGTGACCTGTGCGATTGATTAGCCTGCGATATTACCGTTCGGCCTGCTTTGGTTGCCTGTTTTTACTGTTGAGTGTCAGCGTTCTTGCGAGCGCTGTCAGTTCTTCTGTTGCCGGGCATAATGACGCCGTGATCATTGAATTGTCCTGGCAGGGCAGTACCGCTTCCGAGTTGTGGCTGATGGCACCTTCCGGCGAAATTATCCGCCCGACCCATCCCTTTGCAGAAACCCTTCCTGTCTGGCTGGAGCAGACTGACGCCAGTGAGCACTCCGTGGTTCGTCAGCGGTTGCATATCGACTATCAGCTGGCGCCGGGTGATTACCGTATTGCGCTGCAGCTTGTTGCCGAAGCGGCAGCAGAGGCTGTTGATGCTGCCGGTATCCGTTTTCAGCTGACGATGCGCCAGTACGGCCGGGTTATACGCCAGCTGAACGGGCGGTTGCGCAACAACTCTGAGCGGCAGAATTCACCAGAGGTTATCTGGCGTCTGAATGCGGCCGGGCACTGGAACAGTAACCTGCCGCTGGCACTCCTGCGCGAGCAGTTTCAGGGTGTCTGGCAGCTACAGAGTGCCGAACAGACCCGGGTTTATATCCGGCTTCAGGGCCGGAGCATGGAGCTGCAGGTTTATGAAGACGGCGAATGCCAGTGGCTGGCGTTGCAGGATGCCGTTACCTTACCCGGTGGCTTGCGCTGGCAGCAGGAGCAGCTGTGGCTGCATAGCGCGTTTTTCAGTGATCTGTTGTATGGGACAGTGGGTGAGGATGAATTTTTACCTATGCAGCAGGCTTCCTGGCCGGAAGGTGAGTGTGAGGGGATGTCGTTTTAAACAACACTGCTGCGCAGAGCATTTCACCTGGCTCCCACGCTCAGCGTGGTAGCCCCTTGCTGGCACAGTTGCATTCCTACGCAGAACGTAGGAACGAGAAAAAAACACCGGCGTCACCTGGCTCCCACGCTCAGCGTGGTAGTCCTTGCGGGCACAGTTGCATTCCCACGCAGAGCATAGGGAGGAGAAAGGAACGAGAAAGCATAAAAAAACACCGCAATGGCGGTGTTTTTTTAGGTGTGCGTTACTTTGCAGGCTTTCAGCCTCAGCTGATTTTACCAGTCACCCGCACCCGCTTACTGCCGGCTTCAACCGGTGCTTTCTGCGCTTCGGCTTTTTCTTTCAGCTTATCGTCGATGATATTTTTCAGTGCAATTAACAGCCCCATCGCCATAAAAGCACCGGGTGGCAGAATGGCGAATAAAAAGTCGGGGTAGTCTTTTACCAGTTCAATTTTCCAGCTGGCGGCGGCCGGTCCGAACAGTAACTGCATATCGGAGAAAATCACGCCCTGACCAAGAGTTTCGCGCATCGCGCCGAGAATAATCAGCACAATGGTAAAGCCCAGCGCCATGGTAAAACCGTCAACCACCGACGGAATTATCGGGTTTTTACAGGCAAAGGCATCGGCACGGCCAAGAATCGCGCAGTTGGTAACGATCAGCGGAATAAAGATACCCAGCACTTCGTATAACTCGTAGGTAAAGGCCTGCATCACCAGCTCGGCCACCGTGGTAAAGGAGGCAATAATCATCACAAAGGCGGGCAGACGCACGGCATCGGGTACGTGGTTGCGGATTAAGGACACAGAAAAATTCGAGCCTACCAGCACCATCATGGTCGCCAGACCCAGACCAAGGGCGTTCACCACTGAGCCGGTTACCGCCAGCAGCGGGCACAGACCCAGTAACTGCACCAGAGCCGGGTTGTTATGCCATAAGCCGTCGAGGCTGATATCGCGCAGGGATTTCGTTGCCATCATTATTCTCCGCTGCCTGAATACTGGGGTTCGCTCAGGCGTTGTCCCAGCAGTTCGTTTTTATGTAATTCAAAAAATTTCAGCGCCAGTTTTACCGCTTTAACAACCGCTCTCGGGGTAATGGTTGCGCCGGTAAACTGGTCAAAATCGCCACCGTCTTTTTTTACAGCCCAGCGTTCTGCTTTCGGGTTATTCAGGCTTTTCTCGTTAAAGCCCAGTACCCAGTCGGATTTTTTACGGTCGATTTTATCGCCCAGTCCTGGTGTTTCTTTATGTTCGATAACCCGTACACCGGCAATGCTGCCGTCGGCATGCACGCCAACCAGTACAGCAATCTGGGTGGTGTAACCATCCGGAGCAACCACTGGCAAAATCACGGTGTTAACCTGGCCGTTGGTGCGCGCCAGATGAATCTGGGCATCGTCCGGCAGGGGGCCAAGCAACTGTTGGTTAAAGCGTTTATCGACGGTGATGACATCGGTCAGCAGGTCGTTGTCGTAGCTGCCGGCCGGCACAATTTCATTCAGCGCTTTGGCCTGAGCCATACGGATATTGTGCTCAATGCGCTCTTTGGTGCCGACCTGAGCCACCGCGATGGCTCCGGCGGTGACCATGGCAAACAGGCCGAGGCCAATGGCATTGCGACGGACAGATTGCAGTAAATCGTTCATGGCCGCTCCTCAGCGTTGTTTTGGCGGCAGGCCGCGTTTGGCTTTGGCGTGACCATAGGTCCGCGGCTGGGTGTAGGCATCAATAAAGGGTGCAGCAAAGTTCATCAGCAGCACGGCAAAGGCCACGGCATCCGGGTAAGCACCCCAGGTGCGGATTACATACAGCAGAATACCGATACCGGCACCGTAAATCAGTTTGCCGCGTGGTGTGGTAGAGGCCGACACCGGGTCGGTGGCAATAAAAAAGGCCCCGAGCATGGTGGCACCACTGAGCAGATGCAGTGACAGCGGGGTGTACATATCTTCATCCCAGCCCAGCATCAGCGAGCACAGACTGAGCGATACCAGCATCGCCAGCGGAATGTGCCAGCTGATAATACGGCGCCAGATCAGCACCAGACCACCGGCGAGAAATGCCAGGTTGACCCATTCCCAGCCGCCGTTCAGCCAGCCGTTAAAGGTGGCTTCGGCCAGCACGCTGTCGGCGGTGCCTTTGGCAATCAGGTGTTTGTAAGCATCCAGTGGCGTAGCGCCACTGAAACCATCGGCCAGACTGGCGGAACCGGCAAAAATCACCTGCAGGGTATCGGCAAAGTCCAGCGTCGCCTGACCGGACATCTGCGTTGACAGCGCCCAGCTGGTGGTCATCTGTACCGGGAACGACACCAGTACCAACGCATAACCGACCATCGCCGGATTAAACGGATTGTTGCCCATACCGCCGTACAGCTGCTTGGCAAAGACGATGGCAAAAGCCGTGGCAACCAGCGTAATCCAGAAGGGGGCAAAAGGCGGCAGGGCAAGACCAATCAACACACCGGTTAACAGTGCGGTGTTGTCTTTCAGGAAAAACGCCAGCGGACGCTTACGGATACTGAGAATGGCCGCTTCGCTCGCAACCGCGGTGGCACTGGCGAGCAGCACATTAATAAAGGTGCCCCAGCCAAACAGGGCGGTAATTACCGCCAGACCCGGCAGGGTGGCAAGAATCACCGTCGCCATCACCTTGCTGGTGCTGTTCGGGCCGTGGGTGTGGGGTGAAGATAAGGTCAGCAAACCCATGGTCAGGACGCCTCGTTCGATGTTGTGCCGGCCGGCGCAAGGGCGGCCAGCTCCTGTTGCAGTTGCAATAGTTTATCCTGCTGTTTCTGTACGCCGAGTGTCAGGGCATCCACGGTGTCCAGCCCTTCGGCTTTAGCCATATCCAGACGCTCCTGCATTTTTGCCACCCGGTCTTGCTGGGCAAGGATCTTCTTGTTCAGCGCTTCGATATTGGCGGCCTGATCGGCGGCGTTATTATCAGCAGTCTGAGCGCCTGTTGCCTGAGGCGCAGCACTGCCACCGACAGTCGCACCGGCCGCAGCGCCATCAGCGACAGAGGCATCGTAAGCCGCTTTGGCTTCATTCACCCGTTCCTGCTGTTTGTCGACACCGGTCTGCAGCGCATCAACGGTATCCAGCCCCTGTTCTTTGGCTTCGGCCAGACGCTTGAGTGCGGTATCCAGTCGTGCCTGAGCGGTTTCCCATTTACGCTTTAAGCGCTCCGGTGAATTCGGATCGCCTTTATCGGTGTCGGTCGCAGCAGCTGCCGGTGCGGCTTTGGCGGCTTTTTTCGCAGCTGCAAGCTGTTTGGCCAGATCTTTGATTTTGTCCTGGGTTTTGTTCAGCGCGCTTTCAAATAACGGCACCTTGTCGGCCATGCTTTCATCGGCACGGGCGGCTTCGAGTTTTTCTTTGGTTTTCGCCAGTGCGCTTTGCGCGGCATCGAACTGCTTCTGCAGTTTTTCCAGTTCGGCGTTGCCGTCAGCTGTATTTGTAGCGGCTTCGCTGTCTGCGGGGACGGCAGGCTTGGCGGCCTGAGCTTTAGCCGCTGCTTCGGCACGGGCTTTACGCTTGGCTTCTTTCTCGGCGACTTCGCGTTCCTGACGGGCCAGACGCTCTTCAAAGCGCTGGCGCGCGCGTTCGGCCTTGGCCTGGGCGGCACGCTCTTCGCGAATGGCGCCTTTGGCGTAACGGTAATACTGCACCAGCGGAATATGGCTCGGGCACACGTAAGAGCAGGCACCGCATTCGATGCAGTCAAAAATATTGTGCTGTTCGGCTTTGTCGAACTCCTGACTCTTGCTGAACCAGTACAGCTGTTGAGGCAGCAGGTCGGCCGGACAGGCATCGGCGCACATGCCACAGCGGATACAGGCCATGGCGATATCGTTGGGCGGTAATTCTTTTTCGGTCGGTGCCAGCAGACAGTTGCTGGTTTTGGTGATCGGCAGATCCAGACCGGGCAGGGCAAAGCCCATCATCGGTCCACCCATAATCACGCGTTCGCGCTTTTGTGGCTGGTAGCCGGCCAGTTGCAGCAAGTGGCTGACCGGGGTGCCGATTAAGACTTCCCAGTTACCGGGCTGCTGCATCGCATCACCGGTTAAGGTGGTGATGCGCGAAATCAGCGGTTCGCCAAAGGCAACAGCGCGGTAAATGGCGGCCGCGGTGCCGACGTTCTGACACACCAGACCGAGGTCGGCAGGAATGCCACCGGCCGGAACTTCTTCGCCGGTTAAAATTTTGATCAGCTGTTTTTCACCACCGGACGGGTATTTGGTGGGAATGGTCACCACGTCGATATGGTGTTCTTCACCCAGCTCAACCAGCGCGCTGTTCAGGGCGGCAATGGCTTGCGGTTTGTTGTCTTCAACGCCGATCATGCAGCCTTTGGCGCCAAGAATATGCAGCAGAATCTGTGCGCCCTGAATGACTTCAGCCGCGCGTTCGCGCATCAGCATGTCATCGGCGGTGATGTAAGGTTCACACTCGGCGCCGTTCAGAATCAGGGTGAGAATCTCGCGCTGGCCGGTGCTCAGCTTAACCGCGGTGGGGAAACCGGCGCCACCCATACCGGCAATACCGCACTGGCGGATATGCTCGGTCAGCTGGCGCGGGCTGATATCGCTCAGATGCTCAAGGCCCAGTTGCTGATACAGGCTCTGGTGTTCAGTCCAGCGCTCGGCACCATCGGGAATAATCACGATGCAGTCTTCCTGCAGACCGGAAGCGTGCGGCACGGCGCGTGGCTCAACGGCTGCGACGGTGCCTGAGGTTGGCGCGTGTAATGGCACCGAGACAAAACCATCGGCGGCGGCAATCAGCTGGCCTTTTAATACCTGGTCACCGGCTTTCACAAGTGGCTTGGCGGCGGCACCAATATGCTGGTGCAGCGGCAGTACCAGCTCGGCTGGCAGGCTGGCCTGCTGTATCGGCGTAGCGGTGGACTGGGCTTTGTTTTCTGCCGGATGAATACCGCCATCAAAATTGTGCAGGCGAATCAGGTTGGTCATGCGGCGTCTCCGGCCAGGTGGTGATGACGGTCGGTGGCAATCAGTTCAACGCCTGAGGTCGGGGCCTGCCAGTACCAGTTGGATTTATCGACGCTGACCGGAATCATATCGATACAGTCAACCGGGCAGGGCTCCACACACAGGTCACAGCCGGTGCATTCATCGGCGATGACGGTATGCATCTGCTTGGCGGCACCGAGAATGGCATCGACCGGACAGGCCTGAATGCACTTGGTGCAGCCAATGCACTCGTCTTCACGGATAAAGGCAACGGTGGGCACGGCTTTTTCGGCGCCGTGTTCGGCGTCCAGCGGCTCAGGTTCTACGCCGAGCAGATCAGCCAACGACTGAATCGTGCCTTCGCCGCCGGGCGGGCATTTATTGATTTTTTCACCGCCGGCAATGGCTTCGGCGTAGGGCTTACAACCCGGATAGCCACACTGACCACACTGGGTCTGCGGCAGCAGGTTGTTGATCTGATCGACAATCGGGTTGCCTTCTACTTTAAAGCGGATGGCGGCAAAACCCAGAACGGCACCAAAAATAACCGCCAGAACGGCCAGCAGGCCGACCGCAATAACAATGGTCCAGAGTGCAGCTGACATGAAAACTCCTAAATACTGACCAGACCGGTAAAGCCTAAGAACGCCAGCGACATTAATCCGGCAGTGAGCATAGCGATGGCCGAGCCCTGAAAAGGCTTGGGTACGTCGGCGACGGCCACACGTTCACGCAGGGCGGCGAACAGTACCATCACCAGCGAGAAACCCACGGCGGCACCAAAGCCATAAAGAATGGATTCGACCAGGCTGTTGTCGCGTTTGATATTCAGCAGGGCCACACCCAGTACCGCGCAGTTGGTGGTAATCAGCGGTAAAAAGATACCCAGCACGCGGTACAGCAGCGGGCTGGTTTTGCGGATGGCCATCTCGGTAAAGCCCACCACCACGGCAATCACCATGATAAAACTGATGGTTTTCAGGTAGGCCAGATCCAGCGGAATCAGCAGGTAGGTGTACACCAGATAGCTGCACACCGATGCCAGCGTCAGCACGAAGGTGGTTGCCGCGCCCATGCCGATGGCGGTTTCCAGCTTGTTGGATACACCCATAAAAGGGCAGAGACCGAGGAACTGCACCAGCACGAAATTGTTGACCAGAATGGTGCTTACCAGAATCAGCAGATAGTCAGTCATCAATGGCTCCGCAGCACATGTGTACCGTCGATATTAAAAAATGGGCGCGCATTATCCCAAAACTGTGTTATTTCGGACAAGAAGGTTTTTTTCGGTTCTAAGCACCGTTTGGAATAAGCTTAGTGGTTGTTACGTCTATGGCTTGTAACGGCCGCCTTATTGGCATGCCTGCCGGGGATGATAGCGGCCTGCTGGGGGAAGGTACTGATGCGGGTCAAGGATATAACCGGATGGTTATTTTGAAGTGAAAGGCAGAAGGCATGAGCGGAACTTATCCGCGACAAAATCAGAAGATTCAAGTTGCCCGGCAAGCACCGTGTGGGAGCGGCTTTCAGCCGCGATATTTGCAATGGATGTTGTATTCGACTGCCTGCAACCCCGCATATTAAATCAGGTGACGTTCGTAGGAGCGGATCTTATCCGCGACAAAATCAGAAGACTCAGCTCACCCGGCAAGCACAGTGTGGGAGCGGCTTTCAGCCGCGATATTTGCACGCTTTGCATTCGTGCTTGCCCGTTTTGCCAGAGGGTAGTAACGTAAATGCCAAATGAGTCAATAGATTGCGCTTCGGTTTACAGGCTGGAGTGTAAAGTTAGCTGCACAGAAAACCGGAATTAACAGGCGTGCGCGTTTTTCTGGAAGGGATTTTTGAGTTATGGACGATTTCTCAGCTCGGTCAATAAGCTATGCGGGGTTTCTCTAAGGAGTCGCCCGGAATAAATGCGCACGCGCACTAATAAGCTGTTAAGCCAAAATAAGGATAATGTTCATGAGTTACGACCTGTTTTTAAAGCCAAAGAGTGGCGATCTCTCAAAACAGCAGTTCGACTCGTATTTTCAAGGTCGTGATAGATATAACTTAGAAGGATCACAAGCTTGGTATCAAAACGATGCAACAGGCGTATATTTTGTTTTTGAGTATCAGGAATCTGAAGATGACGAACCTGACTATTATCCTATTGCTTTCAATATGAACTACTTCAGGCCAACATACTTTGTCAAAGAAGCTGAGTCGGAAGTCATTGATTTTATTTCAAAGTTCGATCTGGAAGTAGATGATCCTCAAACTAATGGAATGGGTTCAGGCGATTTCAACGTAGATAAATTCAGGGGTGGGTGGCTTCACGGAAATGAATTTGGTTATCAATCCATTCTAAAGGACCATCCAGAAGTTTTCTGTCTTCCAACTAAAAAACTGGAAGACTGTTGGGCATGGAACAAGAACAAAGAATCCCAACAAGAACACGTTACAGATGATGTTTTTGTGCCTTCTATTATTCTTCTGAATTATGAAGGTCGCGCAGTAACAGCATGTGTATGGCCCGACGCAATTCCATCAATTATACCTCCAGTCGATATACTGCTGATTGGAAGGAAGGAGTTGGCACCGAGAAAGCTGTTTAAAAAAGTTGAGGATATGGCAATAGGGGGTTGGGATTCTGTAAAACCAATTCTAGAAAAGCATAAGGTGAGAATGGAGGGGGATGCTTACTATCTTTATTATCAGTCTGTACCAATTGAAATAAAGAAATATATAAAAACTCTTAAAGCATTTGATATTTCGTCATTAGAACGACTGTCATTCGATCAAGTATTGAATGAAGAGTTGGTGAAAAAATATGTGGCTTAACAAGTCAAAGCACTCGGAGCTATAGTAATGCGCTCAAACTTAGGATGCAGTAAGCTGCGCCGGTTAGTATGAGTGTTGGATTTTTATTATGGAATTATTAGAAATAACGGATACATTCATTGAGCTAGCTGGTACACCTAAAGAGTTTTCTGCTTTGGCTCGAGCTATTAAGAAGTCTAAGGTTTCGTCTAAAAATAGTATTATTTTGGACGGGATTTGTGAAAATGTTGATCTGATCTGTACGAGATCGACAACAAGAATCAGTATGGATAGCTCAATTAGGATTGAGTTTACAGAAGAGGCGAAAAATCAATTGCATGCGTTAATTGCTATTCCTTCAGATGCTCCTTCAGGTTCGCTATTTGTTTTAAACCCCATTGATTACGAAGATATCTTTACCGATGGATCAATGGGGATGGTTTTAAATATTAAAGAGAAAATCTAACAAAGCCAGCCAGGGGGCCGGAACCGCACCCTGCTGGCAGGCGTTATGTCTGAGGTTGCTATGGCAAACCAAGATTTGATATTAGGCGGTTTTGTAATCGTAAAAGTAAGCCCAGATAGCTCTGGTTTGGAGCATTGTGTCAGCGTTTCTCCAGATGTGTGTCCACAGTTTCCAGGAGAGGCAGGGTTTTGGTGGAATGACTTTGCAAATCGTAAACAAGAAGAGTATTTAGTCGAGTCTGGTATTCCTATAGAACGTTACACAGAGATTAAAGAGTGGGCCCAAAGCGCATTTGAGATCAAGTTCGGTTGGGCTTGCGTATTCTACGAGCTTAGTGATGCCAAAGAAGCAAAGCATGTGTTTTTTAGAAATGACCCGTCTATTCGAGTGATTGCCTTAGGTTTTTCAGCTCAAGATTCAACTGAGTTTCTCGATGGTTGGACACCAGGCAGTGATGACCCCTCTATTGGAGAACGTGCACTGCTAAAGATGCTGTTTTTGGGTAATCGAGTTCCTGAAAATTGGCCAACGTTAGGGTATGAGCTGGTCGAATGCTCGTCTGGTATGCTTGGCGAATCTTGGATGGTGCAAGATGGTCTTATTGAAAAATGCGCCCACGCGACCGGCCAAGTAATACCTAAAACGGGATTGTGTGAGACGCTTGAATCCGCGGAGCTGTGTAGGGAGTACATTGAAAATAGTGGCGTCGCTGACGAAGAAGGGCCATGGCTTTCAATACAGTTGGTAGATTGCACTTAGTACCATGAATGGGTTGTCGGACATAACAAACGGCTCCAAACGACAACCAACCGCCACGTCATTTGCGCCAACGGCGCGAGCGCCAATTTTGGCACAAATCCCGCTCTGGCTGATTGCGCCTGAGCCGGGCGTTATGCATCCAGGAGGTCGATATCATGAACTTTGAAGAAGAGCTTAAGAAGAAAACTGGTGGAAGAGCATTCTTCTATTCTTTTCAAAATGTAAGTTGGGCCAAAAGATATGAAGGATTAAGAGAGGTTGGCTTTATTAATTCCGATATTCTTACACTTTCAGAAGTGAAATTTAAAGATGCGGAAAAGTTACTTATAGATGTTCTATCGACCGATCTTTGTTACAAAAATGAAGTCATGACTAAGCTTAGTGCCAGAGAGTTGGCAAAGGAATTTATGGCGCTTCAAGATAAGCAGGCTCGGTTTTTCACTAATAGTAATGTTCCATATTCTAATGGTGAGAATGCATGGTCTTTCACACCTATCACGGGTGCAACGATTGATACGGGCTTGATGGTTAAAGTTGGTAAGCAGCTAGATTCCATGCTTTGGGTTGCAGATGTAGACTAATGCATAACAAGTCAATCAACTACGCGCCTACGATACCGAGCACAGCAAAGCTGCGCCGGTTATTGAGGCGTTATAGTTCTTAGAATAGACAAGGCGCCTATGCTGATAACGCGCCCGATCTCCGTTATGGAGTCTGCAACAGAGCCTGCAGCGGCAGCCTGATTGCCCCTTCTGTTTAAAATATAACCACCAGAGCGTCCGACACAGCGGACACTGACATATCCTGAATGAGGAAAGCTTGCACCGGCGGGAAATGTTGGCACACTCTGCTGTCATATCCGTCTGCCCCTGAGGTGGTTGGGCAGGCAAACACAATAATAAATCTCTGCATCGGACTGGCGTTGTGCCAGCTGCTCTCAGGTCGCCTTCGCTGTAAGAGGGAGCCGCAGTGAGGGGCTGACTGCCGGAGTTGTAATGGATAGCTGCTGATGAACACTGTTGTTTTGGGGAAGATGCGCTGCGGCGGGTTTACTGGTCGTCTGCAGGCTGGTTTGCAAAAGTCTGGCTGGCTGAAGGCTGTAAGCGCAGTTACCGGGCGCTTTGGCGGCGCAGGGCTATGGCTGGCAGGTGCGCTGTTGCTGGCGGGGTGCAGCGATCAGGCCTGGAACAATCCGCATCCGGAATCCGAAGCCAGCGCCAATATTCTCTATTCCAGTTTTTCTGAACGTCCCAAATTCCTTGATCCGGCCCGCTCTTACAGTTCGGATGAATCGCGCTTTATTGATCAGATTTACGAGCCGCCTCTGGCTTACGACTACCTTAAACGCCCTTACGAGCTGATCCCCAACACCCTGACGGCGATGCCGGATATCCGTTACAGCGATGCCGATGGCAATGAGGTGGATGCCGACAGTGAAAACATTGCCTTTTCTACCTACCACTTTCAGTTGCAACCCGGCATCCGTTATCAGCCGCATCCGGCCTTTGCCCTGAACGAAAACGGTGAATCACGCTATCTGTTTGCCTCGGCCGCCGAATCAGAGCAATACCGCAGTCTCGACGACTTTACTGAGCAGGGCAGCCGTGAACTGGTGGCCGAGGATTATGTGTATCAGGTTAAACGCCTGGCCGACCCTAAATTGCTGTCGCCGGTACGCGCACTGCTCAGCGATTATATTGTCGGCATGACGGAGTTCAGCAAGATTGCGAGTGATACGCGTAAAGCACTGGAAGAAAAAGCAGGCAAGCAGGCCTGGCTGGATTTACGCGAGCTCAGTATGGCCGGTGTTGAAGCCCAGAGCCGTTACGATTTTACCATCCGCTTAAAAGGCAAATATCCGCAGTTTAAATACTGGCTGGCCTTTCACTTTTTTGCTCCCATTCCCTGGGAGGTTGATCGTTTTTACCATCAGCCTGGGCTGGCCGACCGCAATATTGTGCTGAACTGGCACCCGGTGGGCACCGGCCCTTTTATGATGACGCGCAATAACCCCAACGAAGTCATTATTCTGGAAAAGAACCCGAACTACCGCGCCGATTATTATCCTGCTGAAGGTTCGCCTGAGGATGTTGCGGCCGGTTTACTGGATGACGCCGGAAAGCAATTGCCATTACTGGATAAAGTGGTTTACCGGTTGGAAAAAGAAGCCATCCCGCTGTGGACCAAGTTTATGCAGGGCTATTACGACCGCTCTGGTATTGCCAGTGACAGCTTTGATCAGGCGATCCGTGTCAGCAGCGATGGCATTGGCCTGAGCCCGGAAATGACGGCCAAAGGCGTAACGCTGGAAAAAGAAGTGGTGCTGGGCAGTTATTATCTTGCCTTTAATATGCTCGACCCGGTGGTCGGCGATAAAGGGGATGCCAAAAGCCGCGAACGTGCGCGCAAGCTGCGCCAGGCGATCGCCATTGCTTACGATCAGCAGGAAATGATTTCCATCTTTGCCAATGGTCGTGGCGAAGTAGCGATGAGCCCGATACCGCCGGGTATTTTCGGTTATCAGAGTGGCGAAGAGGGCATTAACCCTTATGTGTTTGACTGGGTGGATGGCAAACCACAGCGTAAATCGCTGGAAGAAGCTAAACGGTTATTGGCCGAAGCCGGTTACCCGGGCGGCCGCCATGCTAAAACCGGTGAGCCGCTGGTGCTGAATCTGGATACGCCGACCGGTGGCAGTGGCGGCAGCGCTATGCAGAACTGGATGATCAAACAATTTAAAAAGCTGAATATTCAGCTCAATATCCGTGGTACAGACTACAACCGCTTTAAAGAAAAAATGCAGACCGGTAATGCCCAGTTATTCCAGTGGGGCTGGCTGGCTGATTATCCGGATGCCGAAAACTTCCTGTTTTTACAGTACGGTAATAACGGTCAGGTGATCAGCGGCGGCAGTGGGGTAAATTCCACTAATTACAACAATGCCGAATACAACCGCCTGTTTGACCAGATGCAGCTGATGGAAGATTCGCCGCAGCGCATGGAGATTATCCGCCGCATGATTGCCATTCTGCAGCGCGATGCGGTGTGGGCATCCGGCTGGCATCCGCATTCCTATGTGCTGAATAATCATTGGGTTCGTAATGTTAAGGCCCATGGCATCAGCAAGAGTGTACTTAAATATTTTGCCGTTGATGTTGAACAGCGCAGTCAGGCACAGGCGGCCTGGAATGCACCGGTGTTATGGCCCATTTTTGTCGTCGCCGGAATTCTGCTGATTGCGTTGCTGCCGGGTTACCGTGCCTTCCGCCGGCGCCAGCAGCGCCGTATCGGCAACGGGCAGACAATCCATTCAGCAGAGCAGGAGGGCTGATATGCTGGCTTATATTATCCGTCGTTTAGCCTACGCCCTGCCGATTCTTCTCGGTGTGAACCTGCTGACCTTTGCCCTGTTTTTTATGGTGAATACACCGGATCAGATGGCGCGGGTGCAGCTGGGTGATAAACATGTCTCAGAAGAAGCCATAGAGCAATGGAAAGCCCAGCGCGGTTATGACAAACCCTTATTTATTAACACCGCTGAAAACAGCGAAGGGCTGCTGACCGATACCATCTTTTTTGAAAAATCAGCGCGGCTGTTCGTGTTTGATTTTGGCAAATCGGATGAAGGCCGGGTCATTGGTGCCGATATCAGTGAAAGGATGTGGCCGAGTCTGGCGGTTGCCTTGCCGACCTTTATTATCGGCATCAGCGTCAATATTGTATTCGCGCTGTTTGTGGTGATGTTCCGCGCCAGTGCGTTTGATACCGCTGCGATGGTGCTGTGCGTCGTGCTGCTGTCGATATCCGGGGTGTTTTATATTCTGGGCGGGCAGTATTTCTTTGCCAAACTCTGGCATCTGGTGCCGATTTCCGGCTATCTGGCCGGCACCGATGCTATTCGTTTTCTGATCTTGCCGGTGATTATCGGCGTGGTCGCCGGTATCGGTGGTGGTACGCGGTTGTACCGCACGTTATTTCTGGAAGAAGCCAATAAAGATTATGTACGCACTGCGCGCGCCAAAGGGGTGTCGGAAACCGCGGTATTGTTCCGTCATATTCTGCCTAACGGCCTGATTCCGATTCTCACCAGTGTGGTAGTGGTGATCCCATCGTTATTTATGGGCAGCCTGCTGATTGAATCTTTCTTTGGCATTCCCGGCCTTGGCAGTTACACCCTGGATGCTATTCAGGCGCAGGATTTTGCCATCGTGCGCAGCATGGTGTTTCTTGGTTCCGTACTTTATATCCTCGGTCTGATTCTGACGGATATTTCTTACACCCTGGTCGATCCACGGGTAAGGCTGTCCTGATATGAGTGACCTGATATGAATGAATTGACGTCTGTTATGAATGAATTACTGAGCATCAAGCCTGTCGTGTTGTGGAGCGATGTGCTTATTTATATTCTGGTGGCCAGTCTCGGACTGTTTTTTTACCAGTTAAGTAAAAACCCGCTGGCGCGTCAGCGCTGGCGTACGGTGTTTCACTCCCGTGCCGGTGTCGCCTCGTTTATCGTTATTCTGTTTTATCTGTTGATTGCCTTGCTGGATTCCCTGCATTACCGCGCACCTCTGGAAAAAACCGAAGGCAGCGAGGAAGTACATTACAGTCAGGAAGTGCAAAGCGTTCTGGATGTAGTGCTGACTGAGCTGCGCAATAAAGATGAAAAAACCTATTCGGCACCGTTCGCAATTTATTCTTTCGCCAAAGAAAATATGCAAACCGACGACGGTGTGGTGTACCGCGATTTTCCGCGCTTAGCGAATGCCGGGCAGCATCTTGCCGATGAGGCTGATCATGGCAAGGATATCTTTGTCCGCTCTATGAAGGCATTGCTGGTGGCGGCCTTTATCAGCGCGGTAATTATCGGTTTGCATATCGCCTGGCGTAAGCGTCAACAGCGTCAGCAGTGTAGCAGGGGGCTGACCACTCAGCAGACATTGCCCTGGGGAACCATTTATCTGACGCTGTCTTTATTGGTGCTGGCCTGTTGCTGGGTGCTGGAGCTGAGTAAGGTGTATCACATTCTGGGTACCGATAAAGTCGGGCAGGATGTTCTCTACTGGAGTATTAAAGCCATCCGCACCGGGGTGTTAATCGGTACCCTGGCAACGTTGCTGACGCTGCCGCTGGCGATTGTGCTGGGTATCAGTGCTGGCTACTTCAAAGGCTGGGTTGATGATGTGGTGCAGTATATTTACACCACATTAAGTTCTATTCCGGGCATTCTGTTAATTGCCGCATCGGTGCTGCTGATTGATGTGTATATCGAGACTCATCCGGAGCAGTTTAATCTGGTAGCTGTGCGGGCCGATTTTAAATTCCTGGCACTGTGTTTTATTTTAGGCATGACCAGCTGGACCGGCCTGTGCCGCTTATTGCGCGCCGAAACCTTAAAAGTCAGCCAGCTGGATTATGTGCAGGCGGCTCATGCCTTTGGTGTTGGCCATAACCGTATTATTTACCGCCATATTCTGCCCAATATTACCCATATTATTCTGATTGCTCTGGTGCTGGATTTCAGCGTCTTTGTGTTGGCCGAAGCCGTGTTGTCTTATATCGGCGTCGGCGTTGATCCGTCGATGGCCAGTTGGGGCAATATGATTAACGAAGCACGGTCTGAGTTATCCCGTGATCCGGTGGTGTGGTGGTCGGTTGCGGCGGCCTTTGTGCTGATGTTTGTGCTGGTGCTGGCGGCGAATTTATTCTCCGACCGCGTCCGTGATGCCTTCGATCCACGGTCGGCCTGAGGAGAAAGTGATGGAATTATTACAGGTCGAAAACCTCAGTATTGAATTATTACCGGGCAAATATCAGCAGGCGGGGCGTTTGCTGGTTAAACCGGTGAGTTTCAGTATTCACGCCGGAGAAATTCTGGCTCTGGTAGGCGAGAGTGGCTCGGGTAAATCGCTGACGTCACTGGCGTTAATGCGCCTGCTGCCGGAGGCGCTGGCGATCCGCAGTGGCCGGGTGCAACTGGCCGGAACCGATGTGTTTGATCTGACCGAAGCGCAGATGAACTCGGTACGCGGACGCATGGCGGCGATGGTATTTCAGGAGCCGCAAAGCTCGTTGAATCCGGTGCAGACTATTGAACAGCAGATTGGCGAAGTGCTGCGTCTGCATAAAGGGTTAAGCGGTGCCGCGCTGCGCGAAAAAATCATCAGTCTGCTGCACGAGGTGGGCATTAACGATGCTGAGCAGCGTTTAGGCTGGTATCCGCATCAGCTGTCCGGCGGTCAGAAGCAGCGGGTGGTGATCGCCATTGCGCTGGCCTGCGAGCCGCAATTACTGATTGCCGACGAACCGACCACCGCACTGGATGTCACCATCCAGAAACAGATTCTGGAATTACTTAACGAATTACGCCGCAAACGCCAGCTGGCCGTACTGTTAATTACCCACGATATGGGCGTGGTGGCACAGATGGCCGATCGTGTGGCGGTGATGCGCTATGGCGAAATTGTTGAACAGGCCGTTGCCCGCGAATTTTTTGCCGCGCCAAAACATGAATACAGCCGTGCGCTGATTCACTCATTACCCGATCGCCGCCATTTTTTATCTGCTCCGGCGCAAAGCGAGCCTTTGTTGCAGTTAAAGGATGTGCGTGTCTGGTTTGCCCAGCGTAAAGGTATTCTGCAGCGGGTGGTTGGCCACACTAAAGCGGTGGACGGCATCAGTCTGAGTATTGGCCGGGGTGAAACACTGGCTTTGGTAGGCGAGAGTGGTTCGGGTAAATCGACCGCCGGGCGCGCTATTTTGAGTCTGGAACCGCTGGCCGGTGGTGAGCTGTATTTTGCCGGCGAACGCATTGATCAGCTCAGCCAGCGTCAGTTTTTACCGTTGCGCAAACGCATTCAGGTGATTTTTCAGGACCCGTTTTCGTCGATGAATCCGCGTATGAATGTGCGCGATATTCTGGCCGAAGGCATGATCGCTTTAAAGGTTGAGCCGGATGCGGAAAAACGCGAACAACGCCTGCAGGCATTGCTGCAGCGGGTCGGGCTGGAAGTCGCGCACCTTGATCGTTTTCCCCATGAGTTTTCCGGCGGCCAACGCCAGCGTCTGGCCATTGCCCGTGCTATTGCGGTGGAGCCTGAGCTGATTATCTGTGATGAACCAACCAGCGCACTGGATGTTTCTATTCGTGGTCAGGTGTTGCAGCTGCTGCAGGAATTACAGCAGGAAATGGGCTTGTCGTATCTGTTTATTACCCACGATCTGTCGATTATTCCGCATCTGGCGCACCGCGTGGCGGTGATGAAAGACGGCGTCATCGTTGAGCAGGGCAATACCGAGCAGATAATGACCGCACCGCAGCACGACTACACCCGCAGCCTGCTGGCTTCGGTACCAGTCAGCCCGGTTTAGTGGCGCCAGCGCAGTATTGAATAACCCGACACTCTGGCGGTGGTAATTCTGCCGCCGGGGCGTAAAATCCTGCCATTCTTTGTTGTCGCCCTTTTGTGCAGGAGTGTCTTGTGTCACAGATTTCCCGTTCTCAGGTTGAGGCCGCTCTGGCCGGTTATACCGATCCTTATCTGGAATCCGATCTGCTCAGCGCCGGTTGCGTGCGTGATATCCGTATCGATGGCGGCCGGGTTGAGGTGGATATTCATCTCGATTACCCGTCTGAATTTCTCAAAGGCGGCATCGCGCAGATGCTGCAAACGGCGCTGGAAAATATCGATGGCTGCAGCGCTGCGGCGGTGAACATCAGCTGGTCGGTGGCGGAAAATAAAAGCCAGAACAGCGTTGAAGCCATTACTCAGGTAAAAAATATTGTTGCGGTGGCGTCCGGTAAAGGCGGTGTGGGTAAATCCACTACCGCGGTTAACCTGGCCATTGCGCTGGCCAAAGACGGCGCCAAAGTCGGCCTGCTGGATGCCGATATTTACGGCCCGAGTCAGGGCATTATGCTGGGGGTCGAAGACGGCACCCGCCCGGAAACCATTGACAACAAATGGTTTGTGCCTGTTGAAGCTCATGGCCTGAAAAGTATGTCGATGGCGTATCTGGTGACCGAAAGCACGCCGATGGTCTGGCGCGGGCCGATGGTTGCCGGGGCGCTGATGCAGATTCTGACCCAGACCCAGTGGGGCGAGCTGGATTATCTGATTATTGATATGCCGCCGGGCACCGGTGATATTCAGCTGACCCTGAGCCAGAAATTCCCGGTATCCGGTGCAGTGATTGTTACCACGCCGCAGGATATTGCCCTGGCCGACGCCAAAAAAGGCGTGGAAATGTTCCGCAAAGTGAATATTCCGGTGCTGGGCATGATTGAAAATATGAGCATGCATATCTGTTCGCAGTGTGGCCATGCGGAACATATTTTTGGTGAAGACGGTGCCGAGCGTCTGGCGGAAACCTACAACACCACGGTACTGGGTTCGCTGCCGTTATCCAAATATATCCGCGAGCAGTCCGATGCCGGTACGCCGGTGGTGGCTGCGGACGATTGCTCGGAAGTCTCTATGATGTACCGCCATGCTTCACGCCGTCTGGCGGTGGCACTGGCGCGTCAGGCCGCTGCGGCGCAGGCGATGCCATCTATTGAGATTGCTGACGAGTGATGGCAGGCAGGTAGCTTGCAGACGAGCAGGCTGCTTGCCTTAAAATCCCGGCTTCCGCAGTCTGGCTTCTGGGTTCTGCTCTCGGGCCCGGCTTACAGTGTCTGGTGTTAAGAATGATCATTCATATGCTATGTTTGGTCATTTACCTGTCAGTAAAGCCGGGTAAACTGGTTCGCCATAAAGCAATACAGGATGCCGGCTTGTCCGGCAGCCGATGATAATAACCTGTGCCAACACAACCGATTTGTGAGAAAGCAACCATGAGCAAGTACTCCCATATTCTGCAGCCACTGGATCTTGGCTTCACCACTCTGAAAAACCGCGTGATGATGGGCTCCATGCACACCGGCCTGGAAGATCGTCCGTGGCACTTTGGTGAGCTGGCAGAATACTTTGCCGAGCGTGCCCGTGGTGGTGTTGGCCTGCTGGTAACCGGTGGTTTCTCGCCGAACCGTGCCGGTGACCTGTTGCCGTTTGGCTCCAAAATGATGAGCAGCTGGCAGGTGCCTTTCCACAAAAAAGTTACCAATGCCGTGCATGAAAACGGTTCCAAAATTCTGCTGCAGATTCTGCACGCCGGCCGTTACGGTTACACCCCGCTGAACGTTGCACCTTCTGCGATTAAATCGCCGATTACACCGTTCAAACCAAAAGAACTGACCAGCAAACAGATTTATAAAACCATCGACCAGTATGCCCGTGCCGCCAAGCTGGCACAGAAAGCCGGTTACGATGGTGTTGAGGTGATGGGTTCTGAAGGTTATTTCATCACCCAGATGATCAACAAGCGCACCAACCAGCGCAGTGATGAGTGGGGCGGTTCTTACGAAAACCGTATCCGTTTCCCGCTGGAAGTGATCCGCAAAATGCGCGCGACTGTAGGCGAAGAATTCATCATCATGTTCCGCCTGTCGATGCTGGATCTGGTGGAAGAAGCGTCTGATATGGAAGAAGTTATCCATCTGGCGAAAGAACTGGAAAAAGCCGGTGTCACCATTATTAATACCGGTATTGGCTGGCACGAAGCCCGTGTTCCGACCATCGTAACCTCTGTTCCGCGTGCAGCGTTCGCCGATGTGACCGCCAAGGTAAAAGCGCAGGTCAATATTCCGGTGGTCGCTTCTAACCGTATTAATATGCCGGAAACGGCGGAAGATATTATCGCCAACGGCAAAGCCGATATGGTGTCGATGGCGCGTCCGTTACTGGCCGACCCGTACTGGGTGAAAAAGGTTGAAGAAGACCGCGCTGACGAAATCAACACCTGTATCGCCTGTAACCAGGCTTGTCTGGATCACACGTTCGAAAACAAACGCGCGTCCTGCTTAGTCAACCCGCGTGCCTGTAACGAAACCAGACTGGTGTACATCCCGGTTAAACAGGCGAAAAAAGTAGCCGTTGTTGGTGCTGGTCCTGCGGGTCTGGCCTGTGCGGTTACGGCCGCTGAGCGTGGCCATGCAGTCACTCTGTTTGAAGGCCGTGGCGAAATCGGTGGTCAGTTCAATTACGCCTCGAAAATTCCGGGCAAAGAAGAATTTAAAGAAACCATCCGTTACTTCACCACCATGATCAAAAAATACAATATTGATCTGAAGCTGAACCACATCGTAACGGCCGATGAATTAAAAGCCGGTGGTTTTGACGAAGTGGTGATCGCCTCCGGTGTTGCACCGCGTATGCCGAATATTCCGGGTATCGACAGCCCGAAAGTGGTGTCTTACCAGGAAGTGCTGGATAAAGAACTGCAACTGGGTAAAAGCGTTGCCGTGATGGGTGCGGGTGGTATCGGTTTCGATATCAGCGAATACCTGACCCACGAAGGTGAATCCACCACGCTGAATAAAGACGCCTGGATGAAAGAGTGGGGCGTGGACGAAAGCAACAGCACCCGCGGTGGTCTGAAAAAAGCCGAAATTCACCCATCACCACGCAAAGTGTACATGATGCAGCGTAAGGCTTCGTCACTGGGTAAAGGCCTGAACAAAACCACCGGTTGGGTACACCGTGCCGTGATGAAAATGAAAGGCGTGGAAATGATTGGCGGTGTGTCTTACGACAAGATCGACGAACAGGGCCTGCACATCACCATCACCAAAGGTGAAGAGAGCAGCCAGCGCGTACTCGACGTTGATCACATCGTTATCTGTGCCGGTCAGGTATCGGTTAACGAACTGCACGAAACCCTGAAAGCTGACGAAAGCAAAGGCTTTGGTCTGCATCTGGTGGGTGGTGCTGAGTTTGCCGGTGAGCTGGACGCCAAGCGCGCCATCAAACTGGCCAGCGAACTGGCGGCCAGCCTGTAATATCGGGTTGGTTTTCAGTGAATAAAAAACGCCGCTTAATGCGGCGTTTTTTTATGGTTGCGGTTTATCAGCACAGCTATAAGCACATGGCCGGATAATGCTGATTTCCCCTGGCAGTGTTGCTCTGCTTTTATTCTGATTTTTATTTGGTGGCAAATGCTTCCAGCTCAAAAAAGAGGTATGAGCGGCCATTTTTTGAGGTGATACGAATTGCGTTGGTTTGTCGCGGATCCATATTGCAGGTAATGAGTGTTTGGGTATTGCTACAACTTACTGTGTTGTTATTTTTATTGATGGGAATAAAGACAGAATTGATAGATAGCTCAATCAGGATGTCTGGATTGTCTCCGGTTGAAGCACTTTCAGCAAGTCGGGTGAGCTTAATGCTCTTGATGGCCTCTTCTTTTTTCAGGCTAATGATGATCGGTGTGTCAGGCTCACTGGTCCAGCTGGTATTGCTGTTGCCATCGATCAGGTTGTTGGCATCGTTGCTGTTATGGCTGCTGCTGGCGCTGGCTCCGCGAGAGAGCAGGGCAACATTGGTATCGGACTTCAGCCCCGGAATGCTGCTTTCGTTGCTGCTTCCACCACAGGCGCTGAGAACAAATACCGATGCAGCGATAAGGGAGAGTGCTGGTTTCATAATACTGCCTGCCGTGAAAATAATGATTACTCATTATAAAGATCTGCTGATTTTACGATCAATAACTAAGCCGGTGTCTGATGTAGAAAGGCGGGGATTGTCTATCACCTGGCTCCCACGCTCTGCGTGGTAGCCTTTGCTGGCACAGTTGCATTCCCACGCAGAGCGTAGGAACGAGGAAAAGAAGGTGTCTGATGTGTAAAGACCGGGAATGTCTATAAAAAAAACCGGGTCTTTGCCCGGTTTTTTATTCTGTGAATCAGGTTGTGTAAATCAGGCTTCAGGCACTGCTGTCGTTATGTTCTGCCGGCAGTGGGAAACGCACCACCAGATAAAATCCTTCGGCATCTTCCGGCCAGTCGATATGGCCATGCAGCAGTTCAGTGAGCAGATTATACGTCTGGTACAGACCCAGACCTTTGCTGCGTGCAGAGGAACGCTGGGTGGTATAGAACGGCATAAAGATGGCTTCGCGCTGCTCGGCGTCGATGCCTTTACCATTATCCTGATAATGCAGTTCCAGCTGTTCACCACGCTCGCGTAAATCAACGCTGATCTGCAGTTTGCCTTCGGCTTCCTGTTCCTGGTTGTGTACGCAGGAGTTATCAACCAGCTGATTAAGGATAATGTCCAGGGCTTCCGGGTAGGTTTGCCATTCGGTCAGATAGCTGTGAATGCCGGTGCGCAGTTTTACCTGCGGATGTTGTTGGCTGTTGGTATTACGCCATTGTTCGAGCCATGGGCGCAGCTCGATGATTTCGCTGGCGTACTGGTTTTCCAGTACCACGGCGTTTTTCATCAGTTGGTTAAGGCTGTTGAGGCGCTCAATACCATCGTGAATATGCACCAGCCCCTGTTGCAGTTGTTGCTGGGATTCTTCCGCACTCCAGTCGTCGTGGTGCTCGGATAGGAAGCTTTCGGCCAGACGGATATTGCCCAATGGCGTATTCATCTCATGGGCGATGCCCATTACCAGCTGGCGCAGTGCGAGGGTCTTTTCTTTTTGCAGGTGCATCAGCTCCTGCTCCTGCTGATATTGCTCGGTGACGTTCTGGCCGGAACCTATCCAGGCAGCGCGTTCGCCCGGAGCGCGTTTACGGATGGTCAGCGACACCATCAGGCGTTCGCCGGTCAACGGCTGCACCATCGCCACGACAAAGGCCTGTACGCGTCCGCTGTCGCGTAGTTTGCGCCACAGTTCACGACGTTTGCCGGCTTCGGCAATCAGGCTGTCGAAGCTTGGGTTGTCATTGCTGAAATGATTCTGCTCGCTGTAACCGAGCATGGTGCGCCAGGCCGGATTGGATTTCAGGAAAAACCCTTCTTCGTCGAGCTGGAATTTACCGGTCAGCGAGTTCTGGTACAGGTCTTCGTAGTCACGCAAATACTGAATGGCGTCTTCCTGACTTTTCAGCATCGCTTTACGCGCCGCCAGCTGATCTTTCTGCAGGCGCATAATACGCTCCCCCAGTGCCAGCGACAGCAGCAGGACTTCCATCACGGAGCCGATCTGATAGGCATACAGGGTAAAGGTATTGGTCGGAACCAGACCCAGGCTGCGGGCATTGGCGAGAATCAGGCCGGCAATCAGCATCATCCAGGCAATGGTAAAGAAGCGTGCGGCTGATTCACCACCGATCCAGACCCTGATGCTGACAATAAGAGCCGAGGCGGTAATTAACATGCTGAGCAGATTGTTAATCGGCACCATCACTTCGTAATGCAGCAATGGAATCATCAGCAGGGTGATAAAGGTAATGGCGGTATAGGCGCGGAACAGGCGGTAAGCCGCCGGGCTGTGTTGCTTCAGGCGTAAAAAATTGGGCACAAAGAAGCACAGAATCAGCTGGTTAAGCGAAAAAGCCAGTAAAAATGCGGTGTTATTAATGATCGGCAGGTCCGGCCAGAAGAACTGGAAGGCCGAGCCTTCGTAGGTCATATGAAACAGCAGGAACGACAGCACAAAGGTTGAATAGTAGAGATAGCTGCGCTCGCGGGTGGCGAAGAAAATAAACAGATTATAAAGGCCCATTACCAGCATGGTGGCGTAATAGCCGCCGCGCAGGATGTTATTGGTCAGCAGTTCATTGTGCAGCGTCTGGCCATCGACCAGGCTGGCTGGTAACTGATAGGTGCCGTGGGTTTCAACGCGCAACAGCAGCAGGTAGTCCTGCCCCTTATCGGTTGGCAGATGAATAATGGTGTTCGGGTGCGACACATCGCGGTTGATATCAAACGGCTGTAAATCACCGGCCTGTTTGTGCACACATTCGCTGCTTTGTTTGTAAGGGCGCGGACACAGGTACATATCGACCTGATCAAGCAGGGAATAGCGGTTCCACAGGTACCAGTCGATCAGGCTGCCGGTGCTGATTGGTGTGCGCAGCCAGAAGGCTGAATCGCTGAAGCCAAAATTCAGACTGTCGGATTCGCTGTTCTGCCAGCTGTCGGTCTGCATTGCCGCATCCAGTGTCAGGCTGCGGTGCGGATCTTCCAGCCACTGGCTGTGGCGGCCAATACTGAAGTCGCCGGGCGCATTCAGGTTTAATACCGGTACCGAAACCTGCTGGGCGCTGTCCTCACCCAGTGCTGCCTCTGCGGCAAACGTCGTCACTAACAACGCAACAAATACTGAGAACAGGCGCAGCAGTTTATTTGGCTGGCTAAGGAATAACACGCAACTGGCTTTAGCCATGGAATCATCCTGAATATGAAAAAGTTTGAATGCTGACGATGCAGATCGCTGAAAGTTTACTGGTTATAGGCGAGCGCCAGAATGAGCAGGGTCAACCAGCCAACCAGTCCGGCAACAATAGCGGCCCAGTTCTGGCCGGACAGCTCGGTGTTCTGCGCAAAGAAATGCAGATGTTTATCGTGAATCTGGTTGATGCTCTGGTTCGCCAGCAAATTGGGCAGCAGGGTCATCAGGTGGAGCAGAATTCCCCAGGGATGGCCAGTCGCCAGTAACCACAGCGGCACCAGGGTGAAAACCAGAAACAACAGATAAATACGTAAAGGCGACCAGCGTGGTGTCACGTTTTCAATCCGTGCGCGCTGGTGTACCCGGCGATACAGGTCGTACTGATAAATCACCGCCAGTACAGTGCGCAGCAGCGGGTTGACCGCCTGACCGCGACGCTGCAGCTGCAGCCAGTTGCGGTAGGTCCAGAACAGCGCGTAGATACCAAAGGTCGCCAGAGTCAGTTCGATCAGTTTCTCGGTGCCGACCTGAAAAAAGGTGGCCTTGCGCTGTTGTTCCGGGTGGGGCTGCATAGTGGCGGCGTCCTGAATGGGTGCATCCTGAGTTATTACGGCGGCAGTATACCCCGGCTGTTTGCACGGGGAAATGCCGTCAGCGCCTTCATAATGTCAGCGCTGATGCGGGTTGGCGGGGGATGTGTCGCGGCGCTGGTCATTGGCTCAGGCTTTCAGTAATCTAGCCGGTCATTTAATCCGCCTTACAGATACGTTTTGTATGTTTTTTGAACAGGAACGAGGGCAGTTTTTCCGCCCGTTGACCGGCAAGTACCGCGCCCAGGTGATGGAGAGCCTGCGTGAGCTGTACCAGCGCCTGTACAGCTCCAGCAGTGCCGATTACGGTCAGGCTCTGGCCCGCGATACCCTGATTGAAATCTTTCAGGAGGCACTGGTGCGAGCGCCACTGCTGGCCGATGACGGCGCGGCCGGTGATGACGACACGCCGGGTACCGACGACAACAGCGAAGGCCGTTTCCGCACCAGCCGCGATCAGGCCGTCTGGGTGCTGAATCAGCTGCTGGAACATGGCTGGATTGAAAAACAGGTCGACGAGGCCACGCTGCAGAGCACCTTTGCCTTCAGCCGTTATGGCCGGCTGTTTACCGAGCCTTTTGTGGCCGAAAGCCGCAGTATGGCGCGCACCCGTCACCGCAATACGCGCAATACCCGTAACTCGCTCGAATCCTTTCTGGAGCGCGGCGATATTTACGATCTGCTGGACGCCTATGAATATTCCGAGCGCATCATCAGCGATTTCACCGATGTGATCGCCGAACTGGAAGAGCGTAAACGCGATCTGGTGCGCGAAATGGAAGATCAGCTGCTGGTACAGCGTGCCAGTGAAGCCTTCTTTGATTTTATGGAAAACCGTTTTCAGCCGGATTTGTCGGTACGTTTATCGGCCGATAATGTGGAAAAACACCGTGACCAGATCAGCCAGTTGATTAATGGCATCCGCAAACGCGACAAAACCTTTAAAGCCAATGCCGAGCGTCGTCTGCGCGAATTGTTGCCGGATCTGGCGCAGGAAGGGCAATCGGTACTCTGGACCATCCTTGACGGTATCGAAATGCGTTTGCGTAATGCCTCCGACATTATGTTGCCGGCCCTGCGCAAAGCGCTGCAAAGCTTTACCAAGCGCGCCGATATTATTATCCGCCAGATGAGTTATCTGGCCTCGCAGCAGCACAACGATGTGCTGGCGGTCTGTAAGCGTCTGGCAGCGATGCCGGAAAAACAACAGAACGCCTTGCTGGATAAAGCCGCCGAGCGTATGGCTGTACCACAGATTGCACTGGTTGATCCGGGGCAGGTGCGCCTTGCAGCACCGCGCCAGCGGCGCATGATTGATGCCGCCGTTGATGATGGTCAGGGCGATTTTGATGTGGATGCACGCAAGGATATTTATATCCAGCAGGTGCTGGATCAGGCCTTCCTGGTGAATCAGCAAGCGTTGAAAACCTATATGCAGAAACATCTGGGCAGTGGCCGTAAAGTGTCTACCCGTGAATTACCGATTGAAAATGCCAAAGATTTTCTCGCCGTTGCTCATGCCATCGGGCTGGGTGCGGCTGACGGTTTATCCAGTGAATTTGAATTCCGCATTGAATACGACGAGCAGGCCGATACTGAGCGTGCTGACGGCGCTGAAAACAGCGCCACGTATTTCCTGAAAAAAGACCACTTCACCTTCGAGCTGGTGCAGAAAGAGTCCTGAATATGTTGCAGATCATTGAAAAAGAGTTAGAAAAAGAAGGCCTCAGCCAGCGTGATTTTTCCGAATTACTGGTACGCCTGCTGGATTATGGCGTTGTCTGCCGTGACGAAAGCCAGATTGAACAGCAGCTGTACGACCGCTACCTGCGACTGGAAGAATTAATCGGCGATTATCTGTCGCTGCTGGGCATCCGTATTCAGCACGACCGCCGTTTTCAGTTTGTGCGTTTATATCCGCCCGGTGCCCAGGTGCCCGGCATGGTGGATGATCCGCAGAACAGCGGTGCCCAGGCATTCCGCAGCCGCTTAAATCAGAACGAAGTGGCGTTGATTCTGGTGCTGCGCGCGCAATATGACAAAGCACTGCGCGAAGGCATGGTGGATGAACAGGGCTGCGTCATGGTATCGCTGGAAGCGCTCAGCATTGCCATGAAAAATCTGCTGAAACGTACCTTGCCGGAAAACCTGACTGAGCGTAAAGCGTTGTTCCGCCGCTTAAAACAATTACGCCTGGTGCAGATTGCCAACGAAGATACCTTAACCGACGGCGATATGTGGCTGCGTGTACGGCCGATGATTATGAGCTATGTTTCCGATCAGGTGCTGTCGGAATTAATGGAAGACGAGCAGCAGGACAATGCAGATGCCACCGGGCAGCCGGTTTCTTCAGAGGCAGGTGAAACCGCAGAAAATGCCAGCACTGACGATTCGGACGCGTCTCTGCAGGCTGCAGCAGAAGAAGAGGCTGTAACAGAAGAGGCTGCCGACAAGACGGAAGAGGTTGCTGACGAAGCCGCTGATAACAGCGCCGAAGTAACAGAAGCCGCGACTGACGATGCGGTGATGACAGCAGAGAGCGACGCGACCGCTGCCGAAGAGCCTGCAGCCACGGCAGAAGAATCAACGGCTACTGCTGCAGAGCAGGCGCCGGAAGAAACAGAAGAGCAGGCAGCCGACAGTAAAAAACAACCTGCCAGTTTGTTTGGGGAATAATTGTCATGTTTTTAAAGAAGTTTATTTACGTTAACTGGGGCAATATTCCGGCCACCGAATTTGAATTCGGCCCGATTAATTTACTGTCTGGCGGTAACGGCTCCGGTAAAACCACCGCAGCCGATGCGATTCAGACCATTATGACCGCCGCCCACGATACGCTGTTTCATTACAACCCGGGTCAGGATGAAGCGACCCAGCGTGGCCGTGGTAAAAACGTCCGTACCCTGGCGTCTTATGTACTGGGTTGTGACGACGGCAGTTATGCCCGCCCGAATGGTGCTGTGGGTTATCTGGCTGCGGTTTTTCATCCGACCGTTGGTGCCGATGGCAGTGCTGGTGAAAGTGGTGAACCTTTTACCGCCATTATTGGTGTCAGTGCATCCATCGATCGTGCCGGCAGTCAGCCGGTGGCGCGTCAGAATGATCTGCAGTTTTATATCGTCACCGAACAGCTGACGCTGTCGGATTTTCTGCACGACGATAAAGACGGTCAGCGCAATGTGATCGAGCTGAATAAATTGCCCGGTCATCTGAAAGGGCGCATGGATGCCAGCAATATCGAAAAATACGATACCAAAAAACAATATCTGCGCCGTCTGTACGGAGCACTGCGTGGCCGCACCGACGCGGTGAGTGAGCGCGAAGCAATGAATGCCGCGCGTACCTTCTCACGCTTTATGGCGTATAAACCGGTGAAAAGCATCAACGGTTTTGTTGCCAATGAAATTCTTGAAGCCAAAGATCTGGGCGATGCAATCCGCAGCGTATCCGATCTGATGAAAACCATTTATGCGATGGAATCGGATGCCAATACCCTGGCAGAAACCATCGCCATTCTGAGCAATACCAAAGGTGCCTCACAGCGTTATATCGATCAGTGGATCGACTACAACGTACTGGAATACACCGCCGCCAAGAGCCGCTATATCAATGATCAGCGGGCATATCTGGCCGCTAAAGAAAAGCAGCAGGGCATCCGTGAGCGTCTGCATAAAGCGGAAAAAGAACGGGAAACCGCACAGGAACGTCGCAAGCAGTTGCGTGAGCAGCTGATCAGCATGGAAGCCCAGCGTCGTGGTATCGATGCGCTGCAGGATAAAGACGCTGCCGAACAAGCCATTGCCGAAGGCAAAAAACAATTACAGCAGCAGGCCATTCCGCTGCTGGAGCAGGACCAGTTATTACAGGCCTCGTTGCGTGCTACCGAACTGGTGTACGGCGCGCTGCAGAAAACCTCCATCGGTCTGGAAATTCCGACTCTGGGGCAAAAGAAAATTATCGATCAGGCCAAACAGGTTCTGGCGATTAAAGATCAGGGCGCGGTCGATTTCCGCAAGCTGCTGGGTAAAGACTGGGTTGATCTGTCACCGCTGGAAGCGCATCTGGATGATGCCCAGCAACAGCAGATGCTGGTGAACCAGTGGCGTGAGCGTTTCCATTCCACCGAACTGGAAAGCAGTGGTATTTCCCTGCGCGATCAGATTGCCAAACAGGTTGATCGCCGCGAACAGAAGCTGCAACAGATTCAGGGCCGCATGGCGCAGAAGCAGGCGGATATCGACAGTCTGGAATCGCGTCAGCTGAATTATCCGGGCTTTGTCCGTCAGGCACTGGAAGCGATTCGCCGGGAATGTCCGCAGGCTGATCCGCGCGTACTGGCCGACTATGTGGAAATTACCGACCCGCAATGGCAGAGCGCCATTGAAGGTTATATCGGCGGTGCCCGTTTCAGCATTATTGTGGAATCGGTATTCGAAGCCGAAGCCGCGCATATTTTGCGTTCTATTCCGGGCGGAAGCCGGGCGCGGGTTATTCAGGGCGAAAAAGCGAAAAAAGACTGTGAACGCCTGAAGTTATCCGATAAATCCATTATTCATTTAATGGAATTTGAGCACGCTACCGCGCGTTATTACCTCGAGGCCAGTTACGGTTCGGTTGAGCAGGTGGCCGACGCACAGGCGCTGCGTATGACCCGTCGTGGTGTCACCAAAGACGGCCTGGGTTCCGGTGCTTATTCGGTTTATCGCTGTGACCTTGACGATACCGAACTGGTGTTTGGTCTGGGCGCCCGTGAGCGCGCGCTGGCGGCGAAAAAAGCAGAATATGAGGCTCTGGTTGAGCAGGCTAACGAAGCGGCTTACCAGCTGAAACAGGTACAGCAATTACTGGATGCGGTTAATTTGCTGCGCCATGTGAGTTTTGCCGATCAGATGCAGCAGATGCTGGATACCCAGTATCAGATGCAGCAGGCCGAACAGGCATTAAGCAATGTGGATCTGTCTGACTTCTCGCAGCTTGAAAGTCAGTTCGATGCGCTGAAAGAAAAAGCCGATGATCTGGATGCCCAGATTAAAGAACTTGATGGTGAGCTGGGACGTTTACAGCAACAGCTGAATGACAGCGAAAAGCAGTGCAAAAATCTGAGTGATCAGCAGGAACAGACATCGGAAGTGGCGGACAGCAAAGAAGAAGCCCTGCGCCATATTGTCAGCGTCTGGCCGGAGTTCGATACCGAAGCCCGGCTGGCAGCAGCAGATACCGAAGCACAGGAAAGTCCGGCTGAAGCGATTGAAAATCACCGTAAAAGCATCAGTCAGGAGCTTAATTCCACGGCTTATGAAATCGAGCGCAATATTGCCGAACATAATCTGCGTTGTCAGACCATGGATGCCATTGTCTATACCCCGGATTATCGTCAGGAACACAGTATTGCCTTCTTTAAAACCGTTTGTGGTCTGGAGCGCGAAGTCGAACGTGTTTATAACCGCCTGAAAAATAATATTCTGGTGGAGAAACAGGACAAACTGGTGCAGCTGCGCGAAAGCTTTAATAACGCTTTCGTAACCAACCTGTGTCACTCCATTTATCAGGCAATTAATGATGGTAAGCGCATCCTTGAAGACCTGAATAAAGAACTGGCACACCATCAGTTTGGTGCTGACCGGGAAACCTACTGGTTCGATTGGCAGTGGGTGCCGGAGTACAAAGAATACTGGCAGTTCTTCGAAGAAATTATCAAAAATCCGAGCCTTGGCGACGGTGCGACACTCTTTACCGCTGATCTGTCGAAAAACTCCAAGCGTGTGCGTGATCACCTGATGACCATGCTGCTCGACGATGATGAGCAGAAAGCCATGCGTGAGCTGGAGCGGATTTCCGATTATCGTAATTACCGTGCCTACGAAATTTACAAGCAACCGGCCAATAAAGAGCCGATTGCACTGAGCCAGTACGGTACCGGCTCCGGCGGTCAGCTGGAAACTCCGGCTTATATTATCCGCTCGGCGGCTATTACCTCGGCCTTCCGCTTTAACGAAGGGGATACCCATCTGCGCGTGGTGCTGGTGGATGAAGCCTTCTCGAAAATGGATGAAACCCGCTCGAAAGAGGTGATTAATTACCTCACTGAAAGTCTGGGGCTGCAGCTGTTGTTTATTATGCCAACCAGTAAATCCGGTCCGTTTATGGATCTGATTTCCAACCAGTTTGTGTTCTCCAAAGTACCGCTGACCGGTGGTCAGAAAAAAGGTGAACTGCAGACCCGGGTACTGATTGACCGTCAGCAGTGCAATCAGGAAAAAGTCAAAGAGTTGTGGGCGAATCATCGTCGTACCATCCGCCATCAGGCAGCGCTCGACTTTATGGAGGAGTTTGCCTGATGAATGACTCGGTAGAAGAAAAACGTCCTTATGGGCAGGGCGATGCCTCTTTTCAGGCAGCCGGTGGCTTTGATGGTATCAAAGCCCTGGTTGATGATTTTTATACGGCGATGGATACCCTGCCGGAAGCGGCGCATATCCGCGCGATGCATCCGGCCGATTTATCAACCTCGGCGGATAAACTGACGCGCTTTTTGTGTGGCTGGCTCGGTGGTCCGCGTTTATTCAGCGAAAAATACGGCCCGATTGCGATTCCTAAATTTCATCAGGCATTTCCTATCGGTCCGGCGGAGCGCGACGCCTGGTTGCTGTGCATGAAAGTCGCAGCGGCGAAGCAGCCCTTTGCTGATGACTTTAAAACTTACCTGCTGGAGCAGCTCTATGTGCCGGCGGAACGCAGTCGCAGCCGCGATTAAGCTCGTTATCTTCTGGCTGCTGAGCGCTTCCGTTGCTCAGGCAGCCGTGTACCGCTGGGTTGATGAACGCGGCCAGGTACACTTTTCTGATAAGCCCCATAAACAGGCCGAAGTGCTGGAGCTGAAAACGCAGGGTAATAATGGCTGGCAGCCATTGGATATCCGCGTTATTCAGGAGGGCAGTCTGGCTTCAGCCGCCCAGCAGCTGGATCTGGCGCGTATTCAGCGTGAAGTGAATGAGGTTTACCGCTTTTACGATCAGGTGATTTATTTTGATTTTTACCGCCAGGTGCCGGTGAAAATTCATCTGCTGGCTGATCAGCGTGAATATATGGCCTTTGTGAAGCGTATCTCCGGATACTCGGCCGCCAATTCCCTGGGGGTATATCTGTCAAAAACCCATGAAATTGCGGTGTTTATTCACGATGATGCTCTGGGCGGAATTGAAAGCACTTACAGAACCATCCGCCACGAAGCCAGTCATGCGATTCTGCATTCTCTGGCGCAGATACTACCGGACTGGCTGAATGAAGGCATGGCCGAGCAAATGGAAACACTCAGCTATAGCCCGGAAGGCTTTTTAATCAGCAGTCATGACAGTAACCGCCGCAGTTTTCTGGCCCGGAAAAACAAGGCGATGGACGTGCTGAAATTTATCGAAGTACGCAGCGACGACTGGCGTAATTCCAATCACCGGCGTGGGGTCAATCAGCAGATGGCGGGGCAGCTGGTGTATATGCTGCTGTCGACCACTTATGGCCGTAGTCTGATTACGCGTTTATTGCAGGATTATAAACGTGGGGTGAATATGCGCGCGTTTTACTTACTGGATGAACACTATATTGGTGGTTCCCAGGCGCTGAAAACACACTGGGAAAACTGGCTTAAAACAGAGATGCGGCAACCAGCGATAATTCGTCTGCAATAAGCATAAAACGGCCGCGGTTCAGCGGCGGATAATCCCATGATCCAGCGCGTAGCGGATTAACCCGGCAGAATTACCGATGCCCAGCTTTTGTTTGATCTTCAGCCGGTGCGCTTCCACCGTACGGACAGAAATATCCAGTTCGCGGGCGATTTCTTTATTACCCAGTCCTTCGGCCAGGCGGGCCAGTACGTCTTCTTCGCGTGGGCTTAATACATCTTCGCTGGCAGCGGGGCGGGGGCGGCCAAATTCGCTGAACAGGGTTTTGGCAACGCTGGAGCTGAAGTAAGTACCACCCTGATGTACGGTCTGCACGGCAAGAATCAGCTCTTCCGGCGCCACGTCTTTTAACACGTAACCGGCGGCTCCGGCCTGAATCACTTTCATAATGTATTCGCGGTCATCGTGCATGGTAATGATCAGCAAGCGGATGTCCGGCATCTGTTCCTGAAAGGCGATACAGGCTTCGAGACCGTTCATGACCGGCATGGATATATCCAGCAAGACAACGTCCGGATGGTGCTCTGCCGCAGCTGCCAGCGCTTCTTCACCATTACTGACATCGGCGACCACGCTCAGGCCTTCGCTTTCGAGGCTGACTTTAAGCCCTTCACGCACCATCGGGTGGTCATCGGCAATAATCAGGCGAATGGGTTTGCTGTTCATAATTGATTGGCCTCGTCCGGATTAAGGAAAAATTCCGCGCGAATGAGTGTACCCTGTGTGCGCCGGCTGCGGACACTAAACTTTCCGCCTACAAGTTCGACCCGTTCACGCATGTTCATCAGGCCGATACCGCTCTGATCTTCTTCGAGAGAAAACCCGCAGCCGTTGTCTTCCATTTCAATCAGAACGCTCTGCAGGTTATGGCTGATATTCAGGCTGACCTGAGTCGCTTCGGCATGTTTTTGTACATTGGTAATGGCTTCCTGTACCAGACGATACAATGTCATTTCAATGGCATCGGGCAGGCGGGTTTCCGGCAGGCGGATACGCCGTTTTACCCGTATTTTTCCCGACTCGCTGATATTGTCGAGCAGACTGTGCAATGCCGCTTCAAGGCCCAGATCATCAAGCATCACCGGACGCAGATTGTGTGATACCCGGCGTACTTCCTGAATCGACATATTAAGCATGTCGGTGGCTTTATGCAGATGTTCACGGGCATCTTCATGGGGCCATTTTTTATCCGCCAGGTTTAAGCGCAATTTGGCGGATACCAGCATCTGATTAATGCCATCATGCAACTCTCGGGCAAAGGTCCGGCGCTGCATAACCTGAAAGGCGACCGAACGGTGTGCCAGATCCTGCAGGCGCTGATCGGCCAGCTGGGTGGCATGAATATTAATAATAATAACGATGATAACGACCAGCGCTAGGGTAACGGCCAGCAACACGGACGCTGCGAGAAAGGTGCGGCGTACATTGGTATTTACTTTATTCTGCAGTGAGCGGGTTTCAGCGGCGATGTCATCGACGTACAGGCCGGTGCCCATCATCCAGTTAAGGTAGGGAATATTGACGACGTAACTGAGCTTGTTTTCCTGACCGGACAGTGATGGTTTATTCCAGATATAACGGTAAAACCCACCACCTTTACCCGCCAGTGCCAGCAGATCGCGGATAACATACTGGCCGTTATCGTCCTGAAAATCGATCATGGGTTGGCCGACCAGATCCGGCTGTGCCGGGTGCACAAGGTTGGTGCCCTTCTGGTCGTAAACAAAAAAGTAGCCATCGTTGCCGTAGGTGAGCCCTTGCAGGATGCGTTTGATTTCATACTCTGCCCGTGACTGGTCGAGGCCATATTCCAGTTCTTCCAGAACCGGATTAATCGATGTCATGGCCAGGCTGACATAATCGACCAGTGCTTTGCGTTTACTGGCCAGTACATTTTCTTCGAATATGGCCACCTGTTGCTGTGCCAGTTGCTGTGCCTGACGCTGGGTTATCCAGGTAATAGTCAGGGTGAGTGCAACCAGTGGCAATACGGTAAGCAGCAGGATCTTGGCTTTTAACGTCAGATTCATACCCGGTGGCCGTGGCGGAATTAAGATGTTACTCATCTTAGAGCCTGTGAGCCCGGATAGATAGCGTACAGATATGGCTCTGTACCATGGGGGTTGATTCGCTGATCATGGTATTTCTTATCATTATTATTGTTAGCTGAACGGGGCTGATAAGCAGGCTTCTGCAACCGTGTCCGGTTGCAGAAGCCTGGTTTGTATTAGTCGAGCAGGCCATACCATTCAGGGAACAGCAGGATGGAGATCACCACGCCGACCTGCATTAAAATAAAAGGAATAACGCCGCGATAAATATCCATAGTGCGGACACCGGCGGGTGCGACCCCTTTTAAATAGAACAGGCTGAAACCAAAAGGCGGTGTCAGGAAAGATGTCTGCAGGTTCATGGCAATCAGAATGGCGAACCAGACCGGAGCAATGCCCAGTGCATTAGCAACCGGTGCCAGAATCGGTACGATGATAAAGCTGATTTCCACGAAGTCGATAAAGAAGCCAAGAATCATAATGGCCACCATCGACAGAATCAGGAAGCCCATCGCGCCACCAGGCATATCAGACAGCAGTTCCTCAACAATATAATCGCCACCGGTATAACTGAATGCCATGGAGAACGCCGTTGCACCAAGCAGAATAGCAAATACCATAGCCGTAATTTTTACCGTTTCCTGCGACGCTTCATACACCATTTTCCAGTTAAACTGGCCATAAACAGCCGCCAGAAGCAGGGCGCCAACACCACCCAGTGCAGACGATTCTGTCGGTGTGGCAATACCGGCGAAAATAGAACCCAACACGACCAGAATAAGAGCCAGAGGAGGAATAATCGCTTTTAATGCGCGGATATATTGCTCATGACGATGGGTTAAATCGTCGTCCATCGGCAGGGCAGGTGCAGCTTCTGGTTTAATCCAGGTGTAGATCAGGATATACACCACGTAGCAGCCAATCAGCACCAGACCGGGCGCTAATGCTGCCTGGAATAAGTCGCCAACGGGAATGCCTAATACATCACCGAGAATAATCAGAATAATGGATGGCGGAATAATCTGCCCCAGTGTTCCGGAGGCACAGATAGTGCCGCAGGCAAGGGATTTATCGTAATTGTATTTCAGCATAACCGGCAGGGAGATTAATCCCATCGCAACAACCGATGCGCCAACAACGCCGGTAGAGGCGGCTAATAAAGCACCGACAAGAACCGTGGAAATAGCCAGGCCACCACGCACACCACCAAAGAGTTTACCCATGGCCTCCAGCAGCTGTTCTGCCAGCTTGGTACGCTGCAGAACGATACCCATAAAGATAAACAGTGGCACTGCCATCAGGGTGACGTTTTCCATAATGCTCTGCACGCGGAAAGGCATAAAAGCAAAAATGTCCGGGCCTTCAGCAAACACACCAAAAATAAGGGCGACACCGCCAAAGGTAAACGCCACCGGGAAGCCGAAAATCAGCATCAGCAGTGCGACGAAAAACATAATAATACCGATCATAAAAGCCCCCGGTCGATTTTGGTTTCATGCTCATCTTTCAGGGCAATTACGCTGTTCAGAATCATTGCAATACCGGATATAGCCGTGGCAAAAAATGCAAATGGAATAACGGCTTTAATAATCCAGCGATTGCTCAGGCCACCGGGATCGCCGGAGGTTTCGCCCAGGTTCCAGGCTTCATGCGCAAAATCGATACCGTACCAGCCGACCAGCAGGCAAAACGGGATCAGTAACAGCAGGCCGCCGGCAATATCAATAATGGCTTTGCGGCGGATGGATAAATTTTCATACACCAGATCCACGCGCACATGACCACCGGCCCGCAGCGTGTAAGGAACACCCAGCATGAACATGGCGGCAAACAGATGCCATTCCATTTCCTGCATCGCGATGGAAACTTCGTTCAGGGCGTAACGCATGACAACGTCAATAAACACGTTCATCAGCATCAGAATAAAAAGCACAGCGGCGACTGTGCCGAGAAAATCGGAAAAGCGATTAATGGCCCGTTCTGCCTTAATCAGCATAATGCACTCCCGTTTGCCCCCGCCGGACTGGGTAAGTCCGGCGGGGCGTCTGTCGTTGTTATTGGGGCCTGATCAGTCGGCGCTGTTCAGGTACGCTTTATCAGAGATGTCAGTCCAGCGGCGGGCTTTTTTCAGATAAGTCGCCTGCGAGTCGAGAATTTCTTTAGCCAGCGGATCTTTTGCCGCGCTTTCTGCCAGCAATTCGCTGTTGGCTTCAGCCAGTGCTTTCATGACGTCAGCCGGGAAAGTACGGATCTGAACTTTAGGATAGTCTTTATCCAGTACGGCCATGTTCTCGGCGGATTCGTGGTACGACTGGATATACATATCGTAGGCTGCGGTACGCATAGCGACGCGCAGGATTTCCTGCAGATCCGCAGGCAGGCGGTCCCATGAACGCTTGTTGATCATGAATTGCAGTTCGGTCGCAGGCTCATGCCAGCCGGTATAGTAGTAAGGGGCGATCTTGTGGAAGCCCATGCGCAGATCCAGAGACGGGCCAACCCATTCCAGTGCATCGATGGTGCGGCGCTCAAGGGCAGTGTACAGCTCGCCTGGCGGGATATTGGTCGGGCTGGCGCCCAGTTTGGCCAGAACCTCACCGGCAAAGCCCGGAATACGCATTTTCAGGCCTTTCAGGTCTTCCAGACTGTTGATTTCTTTCTGGAACCAACCACCCATCTGGTTACCGGTGTTACCGCCCGGGAAGCTCAGGATATTGAACTCACCGTACACTTTTTCCATCAGCTCCATGCCGCCGCCGTAGTAGAACCAGGCATATTGTTCAGGTGCTGTCATACCGAATGGCATGGTGGTGAAATACAGCGTATTCGGTACTTTGCCTTTCCAGTAATAAGACGCTGAGTGGCCCATATCGTACTGACCGGCACGCACCATATCGAACACGCCAAAGGCTGACTTGTGCTTGTTGGCGGAGTCGATGGTGATCTGCAAACGGCCATTCGACATTTTCTCAGCCATGGCAGCCATATTACGCGGTGCATCACCAAAAACGGGGAAGTTCGTCGGCCAGCTTTCGGCCAGTTTCAGACGGTATACTTTCTCGTCTGCCTGAGCAGTACCAAAGATAGCCAGACTGCAGGCAGCGGCTACCAGTACCTGTTTAAAGCGGGATAGGCGGATCATGGTTATTATCCTTTTTAGTGTTTCAGATTGATTGTGCGCACCTGTAAAAAGGCACAGCACACCCTGACTTTTCGAGTGTGCAAGTCATGGCTGTTGATGACTATCCGCAGGACTGCGGTTTTGTAAGTAGTTCTGGCAACAGCGCGTAAGTAGTTTTACCAGTATGCTGATGGCCTGCTAATTTGTGTCATGAAGGGAGAAATGGCTGCAGCCCTTATTTTTACTGGGCTCAGGCTTCGGAAATAAGATGAATATATTGGTATGACCAATATTCCATGAGATCCTAGACTTTGGTCGGGTAAGTAGCGAAATGCGCGGATTCAGACATTCAGCGCCTCTTCTTCTGACATAATCCGGCGCTTCGATATTCTCAGTGCAGACAGCAATGACAACACCAGCGAAAAAATCCGTAACGGCCTCCCCGGGCCTCCGTACAGAGAGGCCAGAAACGTTTCATATTCAATTATGGAACGTATTCCGCCGGTTTTTCTGGCTGGGTTGCATCAGTTTTGGCGGGCCCGCAGCGCATCTCGGGTATTTTCAGCGTGTCTTTGTCCAGCGCCTGCAGTGGCTGAGTGCAGAGCATTATGCGCAGCTGGTGGCGCTGGCGCAGTTTCTGCCCGGGCCGGCTTCCAGTCAGGTCGGCTTTGCAATTGGCATGCAACGGGCCGGAGTGGCAGGTGGTATCAGCGCGTTTATTGCCTTTACCTTGCCGTCTTTCTTACTGATGCTGGCGCTGGCCGGCGGTCTTCATACCCTGCTGACTTATCACTGGTTTCCGGCGCTGATTCACGGCCTGAAATTGCTGGCCGTGATGATTGTGGCCGATGCCACACTGAGCATGGCGAAGACCTTCTGCAGCACCGCCTTCAGCCGGGTATTGATGCTTCTTACCGCCGTTGCGCTCTGGCTGACGCCGCTGCCGGTGTGGCTGTTGCTGAGTCTGGCAGCGTTCGGCGGCTGGATATATGCGCGCTGGCAGGGCAGCAGACTGGCAGATTCTGCCGGGCAGGCAGAGCAACAGGTGCAGCCGTTTCAGTCATATCCGGGCAAACGTCTGGTGCTGATTATCGGACTGCTGCTCTGGGCGGGTCTGTATTTACTCAGTCATCTGTTCAGCCTGAACGAGACGGCAGACGCAATGGGCATTTTCGCCGCCTTTTATCAGACCGGCAGTCTGGTGTTTGGTGGCGGCCATGTGGTGTTGCCTCTGGTACAGCAGCAGTTTGCCGGGCTGCTGACTGCCGAAACCCTGTTGACCGGCTATGGCGCTGCACAGCTGGTGCCGGGGCCAATGTTTACCTTCGCCACGTTTTTAGGTGCTGAATTATTGCCAGATGCCCGGGTGAACGGTGCTTTACTGGCAACGCTGGGTGTATTTTTACCGGGTTTTATTCTGTTAGTTGCGCTGCAGCCGTTATGGTCGCAGTGGTTGGTTAAACCCGGTTTAAAGCACGCCTTAACGGGAGTGAATGCGGCGGTTACAGGCTTATTGCTGGCGACACTGGTCACACCGGTGGCCAGCTCAAGTCTGCTGAGTGGCGCCGATGCTGTTTTTGTTATTGCGGGTTTTATTGCCCTGCGGCGGAAAGCACTCAATGTGATCGGCTTGATTCCGCTGGCACTGGGGTTTGGTTTGCTGACCTGATAACCGGGAGGTTTGTCAGTGATGATCAGAGTGTGAAAAAAGATAAAATATACGAACGGATTTCAGCGGGAGTTCCGTAACCGGCGTTTCCGATTCCGTTGCCGCGCGATTGCTTCTTTTGTATTCGGCGTTGTATTTCTTGTCTGGGACGTTCGCTATTCGTCCACCGGCTTCGGCCTTTATACGGTTATCGTTTTTCTGCATTTTTCCCGGAAGTTATTATTGGGCCGCTTATAAACTCTGGCGTTTTCCGGGGTGCGATTCACGCTTTGCGCTGGGCCGTCGTTCCGGGCCAGCATCGTCCTGAGTGGTTGCCTGTAATGGCTGTAGCATAACTTATTGGTGAGTCAGCTTATTGGTGGCTCAATAATTCACAAACCAGTGCCGTTCCCAGGTCAGCATAACTTTTTCCGGGTATTTGGTGCGGCCAAGGCTGCCGTTGTAGCGTGCTAATGCACGAATCCAGTCGCCTTTTTCTTTATCGAGATAATGTTTGAGGATGGTACAGCCGTAACGCAGGTTGGTGGCAGGGTGCATCAGGTTGTCGTCGGTGCGGCCGATTTCTTTTTTCCAGAAGGGCATCACCTGCATATACCCCTGGGCGCCGACGTAAGACAGGGCAAAACGGTCAAAGGCGCTTTCGACCTGAATCACCGATAATACCAGTTCCGGTGATAAACCTGCCCGGCTGGCTTCTTTATGAATCAGGCTGAGTAATTCCAGCCGTTGTTTATCATTTTTGATATAGCGTTTAAGGCGTGCCGACATATCGACCAGCCAGACCTGAGCATCGTATTTATCTTCAAAGGATTCGCTGCTGTTAACCGCATCTTTTAATGCGTTGCGCAGTTCCGGATCAATACTTTGTGCAGAGCTCTGCGTAGCACTATAGGAGGGCAGGCTGATCAACATCAGAGCCAGCAGAGCGAAAAAAACCAGCGAACGCACAAGGCGTCCACTGGTTTCAGCTGTGAAGTCCCGGTTCGGAGTCTGCACAGAGGTCAGCATTTAACCAATCTGCTGCTTAAGAAAATCAAGGATGTCGGCCAGTGGGATATCCTGAGCTTCGCCATGGCGGCGCGCTTTGTATTCCACATTACCGGCTTCCAGACCACGGTCGCTGATCACGATACGATGTGGCAGGCCCATCAGTTCCATATCGGCGAATTTAACCCCAGGGCTGGTTTTCTTGTCGCGGTCGTCCAGATACACGTCGAAGCCCGCAGCAGTCAGCTGAGCGTACAGCTCATCGGTGGTCTTGGTGACGGCTTCGGATTTCTGGTAAGCCATAGGCACAATACCGATGTTGAACGGTGCAATCGCATCCGGCCAGATAATGCCTTTGTCGTCGTGGTTCTGTTCGATCGCTGAAGCAACAACACGGCTGACACCGATGCCGTAACAACCCATCACCAGCGTACGGTCTTTACCGTTCTCATCCAGCACTTTGGCTTTCATGGCTTCGGAGTACTTGGTACCGAGCTGGAAAATATGGCCCACTTCGATACCGCGTTTGATTTCCAGTGTGCCTTTGCCGCATGGGCTTGGGTCGCCGGCAACCACGTTACGCAGATCACGGACTTCCGGCAGCTCGCAGTCACGTTCCCAGTTAAAGCCGGTCAGGTGGGTGTCAGCGGCATTGGCGCCACAGATAAAGTCGGCCATGTGCGCCGCAGAACGGTCAACATAGCACTTGGCCTGGATGCCCTGCGGGCCGACAAAACCACTGACGCCGCCAATGGCTGCGATTTCAGCTTCAGAAGCAAACTGCAGTGGTGCTGCGACACCGGCAATCTTCTCGGCTTTGATTTCGTTCAGCTCGTGGTCGCCACGCAGGAACAGCACCACAGGAGCCGGTTCGCCCAGCGCGTTTTCTTCGGTGTGTTCACCACGTACAACGATGGCTTTCAGCACCTGAGCCGGGCTGGCTTTGAGGAAGCTGGCAACGTCTTCGATGCTGGTCATCGCCGGCGTGGTAACGCTGGTCAGCGCAGCCGTGGCCGCCGGACGCTCACCCGCCGGTGCTACGGCTTCGGCCAGTTCGACGTTGGCGGCGTAATCGCTCTCATTGGAGAAGGCAATATCGTCTTCACCGGAAGAAGCCAGTACGTGGAATTCGTGTGAAGACGCACCGCCGATTGAGCCGGTATCGGCCAGAACCGGACGGAAATCCAGACCCAGACGGGTAAAGATGCGCGAGTAGGCTTCGTGCATTTTGTCGTAGGTAATCTGCAGACTGGCTTCGTCGGCATGGAAGGAATAAGCATCCTTCATGATGAATTCACGCGCGCGCATCACACCAAAACGCGGACGGGTTTCGTCGCGGAATTTGGTCTGAATCTGGTACAGGTTAACCGGCAGCTGCTTGTAGCTCGACAGCTGGTTACGGGCCAGATCGGTGATCACTTCTTCGTGGGTCGGGCCGATACAGAAGTCACGGTTGTGGCGGTCTTTTACGCGCAGCAGTTCGCCGCCGTACTGGAACCAGCGCCCGGTTTCTTCCCACAGCTCGGCAGGCTGTACCGCGGGCATCAGCACTTCCTGAGCGCCGGCGCGGTTCATTTCTTCACGCACAATGGCTTCGACCTTGCGCAGGGTGCGCAGACCAAGCGGCATCCAGGTGTACAGGCCGGCGGCCAGTTTGCGGATCATGCCGGAGCGCATCATCAGCTGATGGCTGACGACAACGGCATCGGCCGGGGTTTCTTTTTCGGTTGCAATCAGAAATTCGGTGGCGCGCATAAGCTTTGTCTGGATTCCACATGAGTGAATAGGAGGAGATTGCCGCGATTTTATCGCTTGCGCGCTCCGGCGGCAATTTACCATTTGGCCGGCTTTTGTAATGTGCTACCCCGGTAGCTGTCTGTTCGTTGCCGGGCTGACATATAAAATTCACCGCAGGGCTCTTGTGCAGTCACTCAGCTATGACATACTCGCGGTCCATTCGTCCGTGTAAAAGGTGATGTCATGGCGGAGGCCGACGATTTGCACAGTGCGGCGCACAATATGCAGGCAAAGCAGGTTACAGCTTCTGCTGAAGCACCGGTATCTGAAGCCTGCCTGCGTAATCAACAACCCATTGCCGATATGCTGGAACGGGAGCTGCCACCGCACTCTGTTGTGTTGGAAATTGGCAGCGGTACCGGTCAGCATGCTGCCTTTATCAGCCGCCGTTTGCCGGGTATTAAATGGCAACCGTCTGAGCTTGCTGACCGTATTGCCGGTATCAATGCCTGGCGCGAACGCGCGCAGAACAGTAATTTTCTGCCGCCTCTGGTGCTGGATGTGGCGCAGGACCTGTGGCCGGTTAAACAGGTGGATGCGGTATTCAGCGCCAACGTGGTGCATTTTATCGGCTGGCCTAAAGTACGTGCCATGATGGCGGGTATCGGCCGGGTGCTGAAGCATACCGGTCTGGCATTTTTTTACGGCCCGTTTAATTACGGCGGTCAGTTCACCAGTGACGGTAACCGCCTTCTGGATCAGTGGCTGCGTGAGCGTGATCCGGACTCGGGCATTAAAGACTTTGAACAAATCGTGCTGGCGGCGCGTAAAGAAAAACTGCGTCTGCTGAAAGATATCGCCATGCCCGCCAATAACCGTCTGCTGGTGCTGCAAAAATATGTCTGATACATCGTCTTCTGCTGTAAAAGCACTCACTCCCTGCGCCTGGGCGAAAGGGGATGATTATCTTGAATATCACAACAAGGAATGGGGCATCCCTAATTACGACCGGCAGAAACTGTTTGAAAAACTCTGCCTTGAAGGTCAGCAGGCGGGTTTAAGCTGGATTACCGTATTGCGTAAGCGCGACCATTACCGCCAATGTTTTTACGGCTTTAATCCGCAAAAAATCGCCCGCATGACGGATGAACAGATTGAGACATTACTGACCGATACCGGACTGATCCGTAACCGCTTAAAACTGTATGGCATCCGCAAAAATGCTCTGGCCTTGCTGGCGCTGGAAAAACAGGGTATCGATTTTGTTGAATTGCTCTGGAGTTTTGTTGGCGGCAAACCTGTGATTAACCGTTTTGCCAGTATGAAAGAGGTTCCGGCCGAGACGGCTGCCGCTAAAGCCATGAGTAAAGCGCTGAAAAAAGCCGGTTTTACCTTTGTTGGCCCGACCATCTGTTATGCCTTTATGCAAAGTATGGGGTTGGTGAACGACCATATGACCGACTGTCCCTGTCATCCGGATAACCAGCGCTGAAGCGGGTTATGCTGTATTTTTGTATTCAATTTAAAAGGAATTATGCTCTGATGATCGTCTGCAGATCCGTGGCCGCCGCATTGCTGATGGCTCTTACTCCGTTTGGTTTTGCTCAGAAAAAAAGCAGCGCTGACGATACTATATTTGTGTATCTGGACGAAGTCGGCGGCCCGTATTTTGATGAATGGTATCTGCACGGCGATATCGCCCGGCCGGAACGGCTGACACTGCAGCGCAGCGGTAAATCCGGCGAATTGTCGGTTCCTGTGACGGTCGACTGTCACGCCGCAACGGTGAGCGTCAGCGGGCCGGGGCTGGTGTTTGAAAGTATGGATATCAGCGCTGGTGAGGCGCAGGAATATATTATTGCGCCCCTTGCTGAGGCGGTTATTCAGAAAGTCTGTCCTTAATCTGGCGTTTATTCGCAGTGCTCATAAGTGGTGCCCATAAGTAGCGCTCAAAAATGGCGCTCAGGCACCACCATAATCCCCGTTTTATCTGTCTTCTTTTTCTGTCAGCAACCGCGCTTATCAGTGCTCAGCGGTTTGACGAACCGGCTGATATGAACCAGTTTTTATAACAGGTTGTATTTTTCAGACGGGTAAAGGAGCAGACCTTTGATACTCAGCAGTGATGAAACCGAAATGCTGGTGCGCTTACTGACGGCGCTGGCGGCGGGAGTTCTGATTGGTTACGAACGTTCTTACAGTGGCCGGCCGGCGGGCTTCCGTACTCATGGTCTGGTCAGTCTGGCGTCCTGTATGCTGATGCTGGTCACCGTTTATGAAGCGCATTGGCTGCGCACATCGGTTGATTTAATCCGTCTTGATCCGACCCGTATGGCGCAGGGCATTATGACCGGCATTGGTTTTTTAGGTGCCGGTGTGATTATGAAAGACGGCATTTCGGTACGTGGTTTAACCACGGCGGCGTCTATCTGGATTACCGCGACCATCGGTATTCTTGCCGGTATCGGTTTTTATGTACCGATGCTTATCTCCATCGTTCTTACGCTGGGTACGCTGTCATTATTTCGCTGGCTGGAAGCCTTTATGCCCAGTCAGGCCTATTACCATTTTGATGTTAAGGTCGCGCGTACATCGGATATGACGGAAGCAACATTGCGTGCGCTGTTGAAAGAACATGGCTTCAGCATTGCCAATTTCAGCTACCGGCTGGATGGTGAAGAACAGATGCGGCGCCACGGTATGGTGTTGCGTACCTCAGACCGCAGCAGTGTTGGCCGCTTATTCACCACACTGGAAACACTGGATTCGATCCAGCAGTTCCGTATTACACCAACCGGTGACTGAAAGTCACCGCCATCAGTCGAGCCGCTTTTTAAAGCGTAATGCCGCGAATACCAAACCTCCCAGAGTGAAGGCTGCGAGCCACAGGGCATCGCGCTGTAAATCCCAGAGCAAGGCATCGCGTAAGACAATTCCCCGTACCATGCGCATAAAATGCGTGGCCGGCAGCGCTTCAGAAATTACCTGTGCCGGCTGCGGCATGGCCTCGTAGGGGAACATAAAGCCCGATAATAAAATCGATGGCATTAAAATAAATACCGTCATCTGCATCGCCTGCAGCTGGGTTTTGGCAATGGTTGAAATAACCAGTCCCAGAGTCAGACTGGCGAAAATAAACAGCAGTGCAGCCACCAGTAAGGTCAGTAAACCACCCCGTACCGGCACCGAAAAAAGCAGGTGTCCGATGCCTAAGATAATGCCGACCTGAATTAAACCAACCAGTACATAAGGCACGATTTTACCGATCATTAATTCCATCGGTTTTACCGGTGTGGCAATCAGAAATTCCATATTGCCCTGTTCGCGTTCGCGCACGATAGCGGCGGAGGTAAACATAATCATGGTCATGGTCAGAATAATGGCCAGCAGACCAGGCACAATATTGACTACGCTGCGCTGCTGTGGATTAAAAAACTGCACCACTTCAAAGGTGGGGACGTTATCTTTTAATGCCCGCCCGGCCAGAGTATCCAGCGGCAGCTGACGCAGACTGCGGATGCTGGCGGCAATCACGGTATCACCGCCATCAACCAGCCACTGGCCAACAGGCTGCAGGGTTTGGCTGTTACTGCGGCCGCTGTCGCGGTTAAAGGCCGGATGCACACTCAGGCGCTGACCGAGATTGGCGGGCAGGTAAAGCACGGCTTTAACATCACCGCGGACAATGGCTTGTTCTGCTTCCTGGGCTGAGGCGTAGACCCGTACAAAGTCGACGGTCTGACTGGCCTCGGTAATGGCAATGAGTTCGCGGCTGTAAGACGACTGACTCAGGTCGACCAGTCCGGCCGGTATATGGCGCACATCGGTGTTGATGGCGTAGCCAAACAGCAGCAGCTGTACCAGTGGAATCATCACAATCATGCCAAAGGTCATGCGGTCGCGTGCCAGCTGGCGGATTTCTTTAACCACTATGGCGGCTACACGGCGCCAGGTGGCCAGCAGCGGATTGTGTTGTATACGCAGCTCAGACATGGCGTTCTCCCTGCTCAGCAGCCGGACTGATGACGGATGCGGGGGGCGCCGAGTGCTGACCGGTGCAGGCAACAAACACATCTTCCAGACTGGGGCGTACCGCTTCGATACGGCGGCCATTGACCTGAGCCTGCAGCCACTGTTGTGGTTGTTCGGTCTGATCGCGTACCAGTACCCGCAGGCGGGTGCCCAGCTGCGCGGCTGACAGCACCTGCGGGCATTGCACCAGCTGGCTTTTCAGGGTACGCAGATCGTTGCCTTCCACTTCCAGCACATGCGCGCCCATGGTGGCCATTAATTCAGCCGGTGATCCGTCGGCGCGTTTAACACCGTTTTCCAGAATGGCCAGTGCATGGCAGCGTTCGGCCTCATCCATATAGTGGGTGGAGACCAGAATGGTGGTGCCGGCGTTACACAGGTCGAACAGCCGCTCCCAGAATTCACGGCGGTTTTCCGGATCGACCGCCGAGGTTGGTTCATCCAGAAACAGCAGATCCGGGTGATGCAGGGTGGCAGCTGCCAGTGCCAGCCGTTGTTTCTGACCGCCACTGAGTGAGCCGGCCAGCTGCGTCTGGCGCTTATCCAGTGCATACAGGGCGAGTAATTCGTTGACCCGCTCACGGCTCTGACGGCTGTTAAAGCCGTAAATCTGCGCAACAAAACTGAGGTTCTCGCGGATGCTGAGGTTGTCGTACAGCGAGAATTTCTGCGTCATATAGCCAATGCGCAGGCGCAGGGCTTCGGCTTCTTCCGGCAGGCGCTGGCCCAGTACTTCCAGCTCGCCGGAAGTGGGGGTCAGCAGGCCGGTCAGCATGCGGATCGAGGTGGATTTACCGCAGCCGTTGGGGCCTAAAAAACCGTAAATAGTCCCGCGCGGAATCTGCAGGTCGAGATGATCGACCGCGATATTGTTACCAAAGCAGCGGGTCATTTTCTGTACGTTAATCGCCAGATCGCTCATGGTTTGCTTCCCTGTGCTGAAGCGTCGTCTGGCAGTAAAACCTCAACCGCCAGACCGCTGGCGAGCCCGGCGGGCATATCGCTCAGTACGATTTCCGTCAGATGCATCAGTCGTGCGCGGTCGCGTTCATTCAGGGCGAAATACGGGGTATAGGCGGGCTGCGCACGGACATTCCGCACCCGGCCATGCAGTGTTTGCGGCAGGCCTTCGACCCGTACCTCGACCTCTGTGCCAACACTCAGCGCGGCGATCTTGCTTTGCGGTACATACACCCGCACATAGGGTTCGGCATCGGCCAGTAAGGTCAGCAGGGGCGTACCGGCATTCACCCGAGAGCCGGCTTCGGCAGCAATCAGATCAATGCGTGCTGCCAGCGGTGCACGCAGGGTTAAGTCATCCAGATTCTTCTGTTCAGCGGCCAGACGGGCTTCGGCGGCTCTGAGTGCGGCCTGGGCCTGACGGATTTTTTCCGGCCGCGTACCGTTGGTTAGCTGACGCAGTTGTTCTTCGGCCTGATCGAGTCGGGCAGCAGCGGCATCGTGCTGGGCGACGGCGTTATCCAGCTCGGCCTGACCAATCATCTGCTGTTTAAACAGGGTACGGTTACGGTTCAGACGCTGGCTGGCTTCGGTCAGACTGGCGCGCGCTGCTTCAGCTGCTGCTGCTGCGGCGGCGCGTTCTTCGCGGCGGGCACCGGCCAGCAATTCATCCAGCGTGGCGCGGGCACTGTCGAGTTCGGCCTGACGCTGCTGCAGACGGCTTTCAGCCAGTGTGCTGTCGAGGGTCAGCAGGATATCGCCGGGCTGAACGCTCTGACCTTCAGTCACGTTCAGGGTGCGGATGACTTCGCTGACCGGGGCGCTCAGGCTGATACGGTCGCGTTCCAGCGTGCCCAGAGCAACGGATGAATCGTCGCTGCCGCAGGCGCACAGCAACAGGTAAAAGGGGGTAAGCCATAGCGTTTTCATTTCAGGTTCTCCCCGCTGGTGTTCTGATCGGCAGCGGATTCTGGCGGTGTGAATACGCCCTGGCTGAACAGGCGGCTGTTATGACCGGCCAGTGCTGCCAGAGTGTCGGGATTAATGCTGATGCCCAGGCGGCGCAAAATTAAAGGGGGCGCGACCAGCGGGAATACCATCAGGCTGATAAACGACAGCCGGGCAAACTGTGGATTAACATTCTGATCAAACTGACCGGGCAGCAGCAGGGCCTGTTTCAGCCAGCTGTCGGACGCCTGGACAACATCGGCGAAGACGCGGCTGAGAATGGCAAAAGGCTCAAGATCATCGCCTTCGTTCAGAATGCGGAACACCAGCCGCGGCAGATGCGGATGGCGCGCCATAATCCGGTAATAGGTCTGCATCAGGTGCTCGGCCTGTTGTTGTGCTGCAGGGAGCTGGCCTGCTGTCGTCGTGTCAGCTCCGGCCTTACGCAGAGCATCCAGCACCGGTGCCAGGGTTTCGCGCATCATCGCCTCAAACAGGCCGGCCTTGCCGCCAAAGTAGTAACGCACCAGTGCGGCATCGACTCCGGCATAACGGGCGACTTCGCGCAGGGTCACGGTGCGGTAGGGACGATTGGCAAAGAGTTCACGGGCGGTTTCCAGTAAAGCCTCACGGGCATCGGAATCGCCCAATGGGCGGCCACGGCGTGTTTTTTTAGCATCGGCTGTTGCAGCGTTGGGTGCTGCATCCGGACCTTTGCTGTGGGTGTTCTCTGAAGGGGACTGTTCCATGCTGATTGCCTGTTTTCATCACTTGATGAATATCCTAGGGCAGAGTTATCAGGATTGGCAGCGGAATAATTCTGCGGATAGCGGTTGCTGATGAATTAAGGGGGCTTAGCCGTGCGTTGTTGGTTTGTGGTTTATTGACTAAGTACTCAGCTCAATACAGACTGGCTGCCAAGATTACTGGGATATACGTTGCGGATTGATTGCGCTGATAGCTGTCTGAACGGTTTATCTGAGCGTGGATGTAATAACAGGATTGGGGCGTTTATGGTGCGACAGATAATTTTACGGGCGTTTTCAGTCATAAAATTCTCACTTAGATTTTTCTTTAAAAGTGCGGGTGGTGGTCTTTTCTGTTGTCTGCTTGCAACGCCATCTGTTGATGCAAGTGCTGATTTGCTAGCGACTGATTTGCAAACCGTTGATCTGGTAACGGTCGATAAGTCGGAAAGAAAAATGTACCTGCTGTCGGGCGGTAAAATCGTTAAAGAATACCGTGTGGCTCTGGGAGCAAACCCGCAAGGTCATAAGCAGCAGGAAGGTGATGAAAGAACCCCTGAGGGTGATTACACACTCGATTATAAAAAGGAAGATTCTGCTTATTATCGGGCTATGCACATTAGCTATCCGAACGCCGCAGATGTTGCTGAAGCCGAGAAAAATGGTATCGCTCCGGGTGGTTTTATCATGGTGCACGGTCAGCGTAACGGACTGGGATGGCTCGCACCGCTTGTGCAGTATTTCAACTGGACAAACGGCTGTATTGCACTTACCGATGCAGAAATGGATGAGTTTATGAATCTTGTCAGCGTCGGAACAACAATCCGGATTGAGTGGTAAATCATTGTGTATACAGAACGGGCAACACAGGCGGACTATCCGCAGCTGATAGAACTATGGGAAGCATCGGTGCGGGCAACTCATGATTTTTTAGCCGAGCAGGATCTGGTTGAGTTAAAACCACTGATTCTGGAGCAGTATTTTGCTGCAGTTGAATTAACGGTGGCAAAAGATACTGATGCTCAGATTCTGGGATTTATCGGCGTCAGTGAGGGCAATATTGAAATGCTGTTTATTGCGCCAGAGTCCAGGGGGCTGGGCGTGGGGAAGCTGCTTACCTGTTATGCCATCAGTTGTCAGCAGGCTACCAGAGTGGATGTGAACGAACAGAATGAGCAGGCGCTGGGGTTTTATCAGCATCTGGGTTTTTCGGTTATCGGACGCTCGCCGCAGGACGGACAGGGCAAACCTTACCCGCTGTTGCATATGGAGCTGACAGTCGTTTAACGGACGGAAACATAAGATAAGGACATTGCTATGAGTGAACCGGCTATGTGGGTTCGTAATCTTTATACCGGCGCCGGTGGTGGTGCGTATTCCGGCCCCGGCGGAGGCATGTATCGTGGCCCAGGAGGCGGTGCTTCTGTCGGTCCAGGCGGCGGCCTGTACCGCGGACCGGGTGGCGGGGCATATAAAGGCCCCGGCGGTGGATTGTATACCGGGCCTGGCGGAGGTGCTTATGCTGGCCCGGGAGGCGGTTTATATATGGGGCCTGGCGGTGGTTTATACACTGGCCCGGGCGGTGGCCTCTATGCTGGTCCGGGCGGTGGGCTGTACACCGGCGCAGACGCGAATCCTTTTATGGCTAACTTTCCTCCATGGCCTGTTTTTGTCCGTGAGCTCAGGGCGATGGGCAAACAGCGGGAGGCGGACTTAATTGAAAAAGCACTGCGAAGTACGGGGTGAATTTCAGCGCATGATAAAGACAGGCCTGTACTCATCGGTCACCTTCTTGCCCGGTGAGCACAGGACCTGAATAGCAAAATAAACCGTCAGATATAGTCAATCATAATCCGGCTCCACATATCCTCCGCTAACAATCCAATCTTCTCGTCGTCCGTGGGAAAGGCTGGTCCCTCTCTGAAGGCGCCGCCAAACTTTCTTTCGAGTTCTGTTTTGTTGTGCAGGATGGCGCTCTTCAGCAAGAGATGTATCTGTGCTTTAAGCTGGTCTTTTGCCGGAATTTCATACCAGCCGATATTTTCCGTTTCGTAAAAGCGGACAACGCTGTGCGCCCGATAGGCTTTGCCTTTGGTTTTAAAATCGAAAGTCAGGCGGAATTGTATTTCAACATTTTTGCCATCGTCATCGGGCAGGTCACAGATGATAAAGGCCATATCGCCTTTGATAGCGGGTGACGAGCGCGCAGGCAGTGATTCGGTGGTGATGCTGCAATCAGACGGTTGCACATAGGTTTTATTGCCCAGAGAAAGAGCAATATTGTTGGTCTCACGACAGTCGTAATCGTTGACACATACTTTATTGCCAGCGCGCTGCACAAAGCGGTCACAGGCACTCGGGGCATCATCAGGGAAGGTGCTGCTGTCGCAGGTTCTGTTCAGTACCTGCCATTGTTTGCCAAGGTAAATCGCCTGATGCTGATGCAGATTGCTGTTACGCAGGGAAAAACTCTTGCTGGCGAGTGCTTCTGCCTCGGTGGGAAAAGCAGCGGATATAAAATGTTCCTGATTAAAACAGTAACTGGCAATAAAAGCCTGCTCATGCTCATCGAAGGTAATCACCGCATGCTGGGTATCAATGGCGTCAAAGACAAAGAAATGCTGCCGCCAGCCAGCGCTGTTGCTGAATGTTGATGGGGTATTGTTACGGCTCAGCAGCGTGTTGCTCCAGCGTTGCAGGGTATCTTCCAGTGATGTCCTGATCTCGGGTGTAACGTCCATATTCCGGCTCGGTGATGACTTGGCCCGCCAGTATAACGTCCGCTAATGGGGTTATGAACAGGTTACATAATAATGTGGGCCAGCGGATTGTGAGGGGCAACGCAAACTCCGGGCAAGACTCCGCGCGTAAAAACTGGATAATAGCGCTCATTCTGATCCGGGCAGGCTGAACGCCCGGCTGCAACCCGCTTATTCTGGTATTCCCGCATGCAAATCAAGGTCAATTTTCTCGACAACCTCCGTCTGGAAGCCAAGTTCGACGACTTTACCGTGGTGGCTGATCAGCCGATCCGCTACAAGGGAGACGGTTCCGCACCAGGGCCGTTTGACTACTTTCTGGCCTCTTCAGCCTTGTGTGCGGCCTATTTCGTGAAGCTGTACTGCCAGACCCGTGATATCCCGACTGAGAATATCCGTCTGTCGCAGAACAATATCGTCGATCCGGAAAACCGTTATAACCAGATCTTCAAGATTCAGGTCGAGCTGCCGGAAGATATCTCCGAGAAAGACCGTCAGGGTATTCTGCGTTCCATTGACCGCTGTACGGTTAAAAAGGTTGTACAAACCGGCCCGGAGTTTGTCATTGAGGTGGTCGACAACCTCGACGAAGACGCACAGGCGCTGTTGATGACACTGCCGGCTGACAACGCGGCGACCTATATTCCGGGCAAGGATTTACCGCTGGAACAGACCATTGCCAATATGTCGGGCAAGCTGGCCGATCTGGGCATGAAAATCGAGATCGCTTCCTGGCGTAATATCGTGCCGAATGTCTGGTCGCTGCATATCCGTGATGCCGATTCGCAGATGTGTTTTACCAATGGTAAAGGTTCGAGCAAAGAAAGTGCGCTGGCCTCGGCGCTGGGCGAATTTCTTGAACGCCTGAACTGCAATTTCTTTTATAACGATCAGTTTTTTGGCGAAGAAATTGCCAATGCCGATTTTGTTCATTACCCACAGGAGCGCTGGTTTAAACCCGGCCCGAACGATGAACTGCCGCAGGAAATTCTCGATGAATACTGTCTGGATATTTATAACCCGGATGGCGAACTGTGTGGCTCACACCTGTACGATACTAATTCGGGCAATGTTGAACGCGGTATCTGCTCGCTGCCCTATGTGCGTCAGTCTGACGGCGAAACGGTCTATTTCCCCTCGAATCTGATCGAAAACCTGTTTCTCAGTAACGGCATGAGTGCCGGTAATACTCTGGCGGAAGCACAGGTACAGTGCCTGTCCGAAATTTTTGAACGCGCGGTAAAACGCGAAATTCTGGAAAATGAAATCGCGCTGCCGGATGTACCAGAAGACGTGCTGGCGAAATATCCGGGTATTGTTGCCGGTATTCAGGGATTGGAAGAGCAGGGCTTTCCGGTGCTGGTAAAAGATGCCTCCCTTGGCGGGCGCTTCCCGGTCATGTGCGTTACCCTGATGAACCCGCGTACCGGCGGTGTATTTGCTTCTTTTGGCGCCCACCCGAGTTTTGAAGTAGCGCTGGAGCGCAGCCTGACTGAATTATTACAGGGCCGCAGTTTTGAAGGCTTAAATGATCTGCCGCAGCCAACCTTTGAAAGTCAGGCCGTGCAGGAGCCGAATAATTTCGTTGAACACTTTATTGATTCAACCGGGTTGGTGTCCTGGCGCTTTTTCAGTGCCAAAGCCGATGTCGATTTTGTTGAGTGGGATTTTTCTGCCAATAACGAAAAATCCAATGAAGAAGAGGCGGCCAACCTGTTCGCCATTCTGGAAAAACTCGGGCTGGAAAGCTACATGGCGGTGTATAACGATTTAGGCGTTAATGCCTGTCGGATTCTGGTGCCAGGGTATTCCGAGGTGTATCCGGTGGAAGACCTGATCTGGGATAACACCAATAAAGCGCTGTATTTCCGTGAAGATATTCTTAACCTGCACAGCCTTGATGATGAGCAACTGGAAGATCTGGTGGAGCGACTGGAAGAAAGCGGTCTGGATAACTATACCGATATTATCACCCTGATCGGCGTTGAATTTGATGACAACACCGTCTGGGGTCAGCTCACCATTCTGGAACTGAAACTGCTGATTTATCTGGCTCTGGATCGTCTGGAAGAAGCGAAAGAGCTGACCGAAACCTTCCTGCAGTTTAACGACAATACGGTTGAGCGCGGGCTGTTTTATCAGGCGCTGAACGTGATGCTGGAAGTGGTGCTTGATGACGAACTGGAACCTGAAGACTACATCGGCAATTTCCGCCGTATGTACGGTAACGAGCGTATGGATGCTGTGGTCGGCTCCATTGAAGGCAGTGTGCGTTTTTACGGCTTAACACCAACCAATATGCAGCTTGAAGGGCTGGATAAACACCTGCGTTTGATAGCCAGTTATAAAAAGCTGCATGCAGCGCGGGCGGCAGCTGCTGGGCTTAATTAAGCACCCGTCATTACGCTTATATTGATTAATGCCAGACAAAGCCCTGCAGAGCAGGGCTGCTGTCCTACAGATTGGAGTGTCACAATGTCACTCCAAACTGTGGGACGGCAGCGGTAGTAAAGGGTTTTTATACCTCAGGCTACCGCCTGTGCATTCAACTCAGCCTGCAGTTCTTTATTGCTGCGTGCCATCGCTGCCACTTCCCCGACAATAATCAGCCCCGGACCATCGCTCTCGCTTTTCAGATAACGTTCGGCCAGATACGCAAGATCCATCAGTACGCCTTTAAAAACCTGTTGGTTGGCTAACGTACCGTTGGTGATTAAAGCCACCGGGGTGGATTCGTGCAGGCCTTCCTGCAGCAGTTGGGCGGTAATCGGCCCGGCCTGGCGCAGGCCCATATAAAATACCCGGGTTGGATTCTGGCACGGAGAAAATTCGTTAAATTTGCTGTGGCCGGAATGCAGTACCAGCGCATTGCCGTAATCGCGGTGGGTGAGGGGAATACCGGCTGCCGCGGCACAGCCTCCGGCGGCGGTAATGCCGGGGACAATATCCACTTCCACGCCGCGCTGTTGCAGGTATTCCATTTCTTCGCCGCCGCGACCAAAAATAAAAGGGTCACCGCCTTTTAAACGCACCACGCGCTGGTATTTTCCGGCTGCCGATAGTAAGGCTTTATTAATATCCTGCTGCGTCATTTTATGCGCGCCACAGCGTTTTCCGGTATGAATACGCGCACACTGGCGCGGCAGCAGGGCGAGAATATCGTCAGAAATCAGGCTGTCGTACAGCACCACGTCGGCCTCGGCGATGACCCGCATGGCTTTTAAGGTCAGCAATTCCGGATCGCCCGGACCGGCGCCGACCAGCCAGACTTTTCCTGAACCTTTCTGCTCTTTGCTGCCTGGTGGATTGGTCAGTTTGGATGCATGCAAAGAGGACGCACGTTTTACCGGATTTTTTGCCTGTATTGTCATCATTATAATTCCACTGCAGTGCAGGCCGCGTCGCTGAACAGGGCTGCAGGTTGTGTATCGCTACCGGCGCTGTGGCTGGCCAGCAGGGTTTTTAATTCGGGAATGCAGGAGCCGCAATTGGTGCCGCAACGCAGAGCCTTGCCCAGTGCGTCGCTACTATCGCAACCGTTATTAATGGCCTGAATAATCTGTTTTTCACCGATCTGGAAGCAGGAGCACACAATGGCACCATGATTCGGGGCATCAGCCGGTTGGCCAGCAAGCAGAGCACGGCGCTGCTGGCTGCTCAGTTCGCTCTGGGCAAAGCATTCGGTCAGCCACTGACGGTTACTGAACTGCAGATCTTTATGAACAAAAATGACGGCTTCAAGCTGGTTATTAACAATCAGAACATGGCGGTAATGTTGCTGAGCGGGGTCGCTCAGCGTTAACCACTGGCCTTTTAACGCTTGGTCCGGCAGCCGCTGACGCAGAGCATCGACAAACTCACCGGCATCGCCCTGACCAGCTACTTCGTAGACCATGCCAGGATGATGGATGTCGTCGCCAAACACACCGCAGGCCCAGTAAGCGCAATCCGGTGTGCCGATATCACGGCGGCTTAACACAAAGCCCTGCCACCCGGGGCGGAAAGGCTCGGCATTAACCGCACTGTATTTCAGTTCCGGCTGACCGGAGATGGCGTCCACGCTGTTGTCGGTCAGGGTGCCCATACGTGCGGCACTGGCGTAACGGCTGGTCCAGTGCATAGGTACAAATATTTCGCCGGTGCGCTGGTTATCACTGATATGGGCACGCAGCAGCAGGCTGCCACGGGGGTTGAATATCCGTACCAGTGAGCCGTCTTCAATCCCGCGCAGGGCGGCATCCTGCGGGTGAATATCGGCGTATGGTTCGCTGATATGCTGTGCCAGCCTCGGTGCTTTACCGGTGCGGGTCATGGTGTGCCAGTGATCGCGTACACGGCCGGTATTCATAATCAGATCGCCGCCAGTGCGTGGCAGTGGCAGTTCGGGAGCAACGGCAATAAAGCGTGCTTTACCGTTATCGGTATAGAAGCGACGGTCATCAAAAAAGCGTTGACGCCCCTGCGGATATTGCGCATTCACCGGCCACTGTACCGGTGCCATGGCGTCGTACTGCGCGCGGCTCATACCGCTTAATCCGCTTAAATCAAAATCACGGCTGCCGTTATTTTCAAATGCCGAGAGTCTCGCATGTTCGTCAAAAATATCGGCCGGATGGCTGTAGTTAAATGCATCTGCATGACCCAGGGCATGGGCCACCTGGGTGACAATCCACCAGTCGGGCATGGCTTCGCCCGGTGGTGGCAGAAAACCGCGCTGACGTGAAATGCGGCGTTCGGAGTTGGTGACGGTGCCGTTTTTCTCGCCCCAGCTGGCCGCTGGCAGCAATACATGGGCAGCGGCAGCAGTATCGGTATCGGCCATGCAATCGGAAACCACCACCAGTTCGCAGTGTTTGAGAGCTTCTTTTACATCGTCGGCGTCGGGCATGCTGACCAGCGGGTTGGTGGACATAATCCACAGAAATTTGATCTCGCCGCGTTTAACGGCCTGAAACAGGTCAACGGCTTTCAGGCCCGGACGTTCGGCCAGATTGGATGCCTGCCAGAAGCGCCGTACCCGATCGCGCTCGGCAGCGGAAAAATCCATATGCGCAGCCAGCTGATTCGCCAGTCCGCCCACTTCACGGCCGCCCATGGCATTGGGCTGACCGGTAATGGAAAAGGGCGTGGCGCCGGGTTTACCAATACGGCCGGTGGCTAAATGCACATTGATGATGGCATTGCCTTTATCGGTGCCGGTCGCGCTCTGGTTAATACCCTGAGAATAAAAAGTAACGGTGCGTGGGGTATCGGCAAACCAGTGAAAGAACTGCGCCAGATCTGAGGCTTCTATATCCAGTTGCTCAGCAACCTCTTTCAGGCTGCGGCATTGTTGCCGTGCGGTCTCCAGCGCGCTGCCAAAGCCTTCGGTATGCAGGGCGATAAAATGGTGGTCGAGGTTATTGGTTTCACCGAGATACGCCAGCAGGGCGGTAAACAGAAAAGCATCACTGCCGGGGCGGATAGCCAGATGCAGATCGGCGAGATCACAGGTGGCGGTGCGGCGCGGATCAATCACCACCACTTTCATATCCGGGTTGGCTTTTTTCGCGGCCACCATGCGCTGATACAACACGGGGTGGGCCCATGCCGCATTGGAGCCGGTCAGCACCAGCAGGTCTGCCTGCTCTAAATCTTCGTAGCAGCCGGGGACGGTGTCGGAGCCAAACGCACGCTTATAGGACGCCACGGCGGAAGCCATGCACAGACGGGAGTTGGTATCCATATTGGCGCTGCCGATAAAGCCCTTCATCAGCTTATTGGCAACGTAATAATCTTCGGTCAGCAGCTGGCCTGAGCCATAAAAGGCCACGGCATCCGGGCCATGGGTGTGGATTACCTGCTGAATTTTATCGGCAATCAGGTTGATGGCCTGGCTCCAGCTGCTGCGCTGGCCGTTCATGAGCGGATACATCAGGCGGCCGTTATGGCTGATGGTTTCATGCAGCGCTGAACCTTTTACGCACAAGCGGCCGAAGTTAGACGGATGACGGCTGTCTCCGGCGACCGGTAACAGCTGTCCATTCTGCTGGCTGATATCAACGCCGCAGCCGACACCGCAGTAAGGGCAGGTGGTCTGCGTTTGCTGTGTGGCGGTTAACGGCGTTGCTGTCTGCTCAATGGCGCTCATTGGCAATCCACTCTGAAAAATCCCAAAAAAAAGCGCCCACAGGTTTTTACCTGTGAGCGCCAATGCTCATTCTGCACAACATACGTTTCGTCGCGACAGGCCTTGTAAGCGCTGTGTATGACGGTTGGCATCTGCGTTGATGCCGGAAACAGCCAGGTAGCGGCCACTTCGTTATCTGAAGCAATTCAAGATAAATGCCAATCCTGCAGAGCTGCCCTGAAAAAGAACGGCAAAGGCGCAGAATGGATCATCCGTGCAGGGCGGCACAGTATTTCGTCGGCCGGTATTGATTTGGCAAAGAATAAAAATGCGTTTTAGCGGAGCGCGGATTGGTCTTTATGACTCAAATTGGTGCGAAGGTGCCTGTGATTTAGCAGGCACTGCCTGAGTTTGCGCTATAAGCAGGCAGAATCGTTGCTACACTCTGAAGATCGGCTCCAGGTGTGCCGGATCAATTTGTACAGAAAGGCCCGGTATGCGATGACTGACGAAATAAATAACCCCGGAATAAAGCGACTGCTCGCCGAAATCCCTTTGCTGAATCGCCGTATTCAGCACTATCAGCCGGGTATGCCGATCACCATTCTGACGTTCGGTACCGGTACTGTACCGCCATCACTGGCGGAAAAAATCTGTGCGGCGGGTTACCGGCTGAAAGAGGTGGAATCCATATCGCATCTGCTGCATCACGAAGGTAATAACACCTGCGCCCTGATTGTTAATCTTGATTCTCTCAATAACAAACAGCAGCAACGTGTGCTGCAGCTTGCACAGCAGAATCTGCATCTGCCGGTGCTGGCCATCAGCACAGCCAGCGGCCTGGAAGAGCGCATGGTCGCAATACGCATGGGGGCGCAGGCGTTTATTACCACGCCGGTTAACGATGATCAGGTTCTGGCGGAAATTAATGCTCTGACGGAGCGCTATGAACGCGACCCTTATCAGGTACTGATTGTTGACGATCAGCCTTCTGTGGCGGAGTTTCTTTCTTCTACTCTGCAGGAGGCGGGTTTTCATACCCATGTGATTACCAAGCCCATGACCGAGCTTATGCCTTATCTGCAGAACCATATCCCCGATCTGATCCTGCTTGACCTCTATATGCCGGGCATTAATGGGCAGGAAATCGCCGGGGTTATACGCCAGCAGGATAATCTGATCAGCGTGCCTATTGTTTTTCTGTCGAATGAAATCAGCCCCAAAGTTCAGGTGCAGGCCATGTGTACCGGCGCCGATGTTTTTTTAAGCAAACCGGTGCAGCCGGTTGATCTGTTGTTTGCCGTAGAATCGCGTATCCGTCGCGGCCGTATGGTACGAAATCTGGTGACCCGTGATTCGCTGACCGCGCTGCTGAACCGGCGTGAATCCATGCGCCGCCTGCAGGAAGAAGTGCTTCGCTGTCAGCGTTATGGCAATAAACTGTGCGTTGCGCTGCTCGATCTGGACCGTTTTAAACGTATAAACGATACCTATGGTCATGCTGTCGGTGACCGGGTTATCAAACATTTTTCTTTGCAGTTAAAAGACAGTCTGCGTGACGGCGACATTATTGGCCGTATCGGAGGAGAAGAATTTATAGTGGTGCTGCCGGAAACGACGCTGGCGGTTGCCCGGCGAACTTTTGAACGTCTGGCCGAAGAATTGCGCGAGAAACCGTTCAGTGATTTCTCCTATAGCTTTTCCGGAGGTCTGGTACGTTGCTTACCCGGGGTTATGGAAGATGCCCTGCTGGAGCAGGCAGACGTTGCCTTGTATGAAGCCAAAGCTGCGGGTCGTGATCGGGTTGTCTGTGTGGATCATCCGGTATCCGGACACGGATAAAAAAAGCCACACGCGGAATTCTCTGAATCCGGTGTGGCGAGTGCGCGAATCCGCTTCACAGAGTGAGCGTTTAACGGCCTGAGCATCGCAGGAATCCAATCTCAGCGCAGCCCCTTTTATTACTCTTGCCTGCCAATCATGTCATTGTTTCTAAGCTTGTCTCATACCCAGTCTATGGCTTTACCTCTTTTGCACTTTTTTATTCCGGCTTGTCTTTCATTGGTGCCGTTGTCTGGTGTCTGAACGGCGCGGCGGCGGATCTTTTTGTGCAACCCTTACCGTAAATCTTCGCCCGGGATCATTATTGCCCTTAATAAGGGCAGGTTACGGTTTATCCGATATTTTCTGGTGCACTTTCCCTGCATAAAACCCGATCCGGCGCCATAAACAGGCTGTTGATTGCTGAAAACAGGGCAAATTTATTCTTTGGCATTCATGTTGCTAAACCCCTTGTGATGTTTTTGCACTGCAACGGCGTGGTGTGAAAATAGAGCAACGATGCAAATACAGGAGAAATCAGATTATGACCCGATAGCGAGGCCATCCCATGAGCAAAAAGCGTATTATCGTCGTTGGCAACGGCATGGTTGGACACAACTTTATCAACACTCTTGCCACCTCCGAACATTCCTCCGAATTTGAACTCGTTACCTTCTCAGAAGAACCGCGTCTGGCTTATGACCGGGTACAGCTGAGCAAATACTTTTCCGGCTATACCGCCGCTGATCTGGCACTGACCACAACAGATGATTATGAACGTCAGGGCGTGGTATTTACCCTGAACGATAAAGTCGTGGCCATTAACAGTCATGAAAAAACCATCACCACCGCCAGTGGCCGTAAAGAAGGTTACGACAAGCTGGTACTGGCAACCGGTTCTTACCCTTTTGTTCCGCCAATTCCGGGCAAAGACCAGGATCACTGTCTGGTTTACCGTACTATTGAAGATCTTGAAGCGATTTCTGCCTCGGCCGCCGTGAGTAAAACCGGTGTTGTTGTGGGGGGCGGGCTGTTAGGTCTGGAAGCCGCAAACGCGTTAAAACAGGCCGGGCTGGAAACCCATGTCGTGGAATTTGCGCCGCGTTTAATGGCCGTACAGCTGGACGAAGGCGGCGGTAAATTACTGCGCCGTAAAATCGAAGATCTGGGCGTTACTGTTCATACCGAAAAAAATACCAAAGAAATTGTTGCCGGGCAGGAATGCCGCTATCGCATGAATTTTGCCGATGGCAGTTTTCTGGAAACCGATATGATTCTGTTCTCTGCCGGTATCCGTCCGCAGGATGAACTGGCGCGTCAGTTCGGACTGGATCTGGGTGAACGTGGCGGTATTGTTATTAACGATTACTGTCAGACATCCGATGACGATATTTATGCCATTGGTGAATGCGCACTGTGGGATAACAAAATTTTCGGTCTGGTTGCTCCCGGCTATCAGATGGCCAAAGTCAGTGCCGCACATATTGTCAGTTCGTTAATTACCCACGAAGAACCGGCACTGGCCTTTAAAGGTGCCGATATGAGCACCAAACTTAAATTGCTGGGCGTTGATGTTGCCTCTATTGGTGATGCACACGGACATACTGCCGGCAGTCAGAGTTATGTATTTAATGACGATATTGCCGAAGTCTATAAACGCCTGATTGTTTCTGCCGATGGTAAAAAATTGTTGGGTGCGGTGCTGGTGGGTGAGGCTGAGGCTTACGGTACGCTGTTGCAGTTAATGCTGAACGATATGGATATTCCCGGTAACCCGGCGGCACTGATTCTGCCAGCGGTGGATGGTGAAGCTTCCGTCGGACTGGGCGTTGCTGCCTTACCGGAAACGGCTCAGATCTGTTCCTGTTTTGATGTTACCAAAGGTGATCTGGCGGCAGCGGTGCAGGGCGGTTGTTGCACCATGGGGGATATTAAAGACGCGACCAAAGCCTCAACCGGCTGTGGTGGTTGTTCTGCACTGGTGAAGCAGGTGATGGATTCTGAGCTGGTGGCTCTTGGTGTTGAGGTTAATAATAATCTGTGCGAACACTTTGCTTATACCCGTGCTGAGCTGGCGGATATTATCCGTGTTAAAGGCTACACCACCTTTGCTCAGGTATTGCAGGGGCATGGTAAAGGCCATGGCTGTGAAATCTGTAAGCCAACGGTCGGTTCTGTACTGGCCTCCTTCCATAACGAATACATTCTGAAAGACGAGCATATCGGTCTGCAGGATACCAATGATATCTTCCTCGGTAATATGCAGAAAGACGGTACTTACTCCATTGTGCCGCGTATTGCCGGTGGTGAAATTACGCCGGATAAACTGATCGTACTGGGTGAAATTGCCAAAGAATACGACCTATATACCAAAATTACCGGTGGACAGCGTATCGATTTATTCGGCGCGCAATTACACGAATTGCCGCAGATCTGGGAGCGTCTGGTTGCTGCCGGATTTGAAACCGGCCATGCCTACGGTAAATCGCTGCGCACGGTGAAATCCTGTGTTGGCAGTACCTGGTGTCGCTACGGTGTGCTCGACAGTGTGTCGATGGCGATTGCACTGGAGAACCGCTACAAAGGCCTGCGTGCACCACACAAAATTAAGTTCGCCGTATCCGGCTGTACCCGCGAATGTGCGGAGGCACAGAGCAAAGACATCGGTGTTATTGCCACCGAAAAAGGCTGGAACTTATATGTCTGTGGTAATGGCGGTATGCGTCCGCGTCATGCCGATTTATTTGCCACCGAACTGGACGATGAAACCCTGATTAAAACCATTGACCGTGTACTGATGTTTTATGTACGCACCGCCGACCGTCTGCAGCGCACGTCGGTATGGATGGAAAACCTTGAGGGCGGACTGGATTACCTGCGTGAGGTCGTGGTCGACGACAAACTGGGTATCTGCAGCGAACTGGAAGATGCCATGACCCGCGTCGTGAGTACTTACCAGTGCGAATGGAAAACAACACTGGAAAATCCGCAAAAACTCAAACGCTTCCAGCATTTTATTAATGCCGATGAAGATGACAGCAACCTGCTGTATGTGCGTGAACGTGGTCAGCGCCGTCCGGCAACCGCAACCGAGCGGATTGAACTGGTTAACCTCAGCAGTGTGCAGAACTGATTATTAGGAGCCGAACATGACTTTATTAAATACGCTGAACAACGCTCAGGAACAGAGCCAGGTGGAATGGAATACCGTGTGTCTGCTGGACGATATCGCTCCGGATACCGGTGTGTGCGCGCTGTATCAGGGCGAGCAGGTCGCACTGTTCCGGATCGGTGACAGCGATCAGGTGTTTGCCATCAGTAATTACGATCCGCTGGGTGAGGCCAATGTGTTGTCACGCGGTATTGTCGGTTCCATTGGTGAGCGGCTGGTGGTGGCATCACCCTTATATAAACAGCATTACGATCTGGCGACCGGCGAGTGTCTGGAAGACAGTGATTTGTTGCTGAAAACCTACCGGGTAAGAGTGGAGCAGCAGCAGGTTCTTCTGGGCTGAGGCTGCATAGGGCCTGTCGACACTAAGTAAATCCGGCCTGCTGAGAGCCAGTTTTTCTCAGAACAAGGAGAGAGGAGTGATATTAACGGGTTAAATGAATGACAAACGACGATGTTAATGGGGAAAACTGGCCTCAGCCCGAAGGGTTATGGCTAAAAATCCCTCATTCTGCGTTGCTGTTCGCTCGCTTAACCCGTTACCAATCTGTCTGGAACAGATTGGCGTGCCAACCCCTAAGGGGTGAAGCACAGGGATGTGCTGAACATCCCACACTCTCAGCGTCTTGCCTGAGAAATTTTTAGCCGATAACAGGTCTGTTTAATTAGTGTCGACAGGCCCTAGCTTCAATTGTTGAAACGCTGCCCGGAAACCGGGCAGTGATATTAATTACCGGATGAATTATCTGATGACGGTCGAAAAATTTAATCTGTTTAATTTCAGCGGTAAGATGAAAGTACTTCATCTTAGCTGGATCGCATTTTTTATTACCTTTGTTGTGTGGTTTAACCATGCGCCCATGCTGCAGGCGATTGCCGCCAGTCTGGGGCTGAGCGCTGCGGAAGTTAAAACACTGCTGATTCTTAACGTCGCGCTGACCATTCCGGCACGGGTTATTATTGGCATGCTGACGGATCGTTTTGGTCCGCGTATTGTGTATTCTCTGCTGCTGGCCCTGTGTTCTGTTCCCTGTTTTATGTTTGCCCTGGCTGATGATTTTACCCAGGCCGCGATTGCCCGTTTTCTGCTGGGATTTATCGGTGCCGGTTTTGTGATTGGTATCCGTATGGTCAGTGAATGGTTTCCGGCTAACGAGCTGGGAACGGCCGAAGGTATTTACGGTGGTTGGGGTAACTTCGGCTCTGCGGCGGCGGCATTCACCTTGCCGGTTATTGCGCTGTTATTTGGCGGCGACGATGGCTGGCGTTATGCCATTGCTCTGACCGGTGTGCTTAGCCTGCTGTTCAGCGTTATTTATTATCGTAATGTTTCGGATACACCGAAAGGCTCTACCTACTTTAAGCCAAAGCATGTTGGTGCGCTGGAAGTCACCAGTAAAGGCGATTTTTTCTTTCTGCTGGTGATGAAGGTGCCTATGTATGCGGCGCTGGCATTATTGGCATGGAAGCTGTCTCCGGCGGGTGTCAGCATGCTGACCGATATCATGGCAGTGGGGATTTATATCGGCCTGGTGCTGTTGTATCTGTACGATGTCAGCCATGTCTGGAATGTTAATAAAACGGTTTTCAAAGAACCGGTTGCTGAAATTCATCGTTATAAATTCCGTCAGGTGGCGGTGCTGAATATTCTGTATTTTGCCACCTTCGGTTCTGAACTGGCGGTTATTTCCATGCTACCGCTGTTTTTTGCCGAAACATTTGAACTGACACCGGTTATGGCCGGCATGGTGGCTTCGGCTTATGCCTTTATGAACCTGATGTCACGTCCGGGGGGCGGTTGGTTGTCGGATAAATTCGGCCGTAAGCCAACCCTGCTGATTCTGACCCTGGGTCTGGCCATTGGTTACTGTGCGATGGCCATGGTCGACAGCAGCTGGCCTTTGTGGCTTGCCGTTGTTGCGGCAATGGCCTGTTCGTTCTTTGTTCAGTCCGGCGAAGGTGCTGTGTTTGCTGTCGTGCCATTAATCAAACGCCGTCTGACCGGGCAGATTGCCGGTATGACCGGAGCCTACGGTAATGTTGGTGCCGTGACCTATTTAACGGTGTTGTCATTCGTGGATTATTCAACTTTCTTTATGGTGATCGCGGCGACGGCTGTCGTGGGCTTTATTGCTCTGTTGGCCATGGAAGAACCAGCAGGCCATATTGCTGAGGTGCGCGATGATGGTACGGTTGAAATGATTGATGTGAACTCTGCTGCAACGGCGCGCTGAGTTATAAGTATAACGATCGGGCGAACCAGACATACGGTGACAGCAGGTGCTTACCTTCCTTCATCAGTTGTGCCGTGTTTGGATATATCGCCTATTGCGCTGTTGCGCACTGTGTAAAACGGGGCTGATATTAATGGCTACAGGGCAACCCTCTCATGCTTTGTGATTCATTATCGGTATGTCGTTTTACACAGGTTTTTTATTGCAGACCGTTGGGCTCTGATGCCTGACTCCGAGACATCTATGCAGACTGACAGAGCATTAAACAAGGAATATGGTCTTGCCACTGAAGGTGACATTATCCGTCGGCCTTCTGCCAAACGCCTGATGGTCACGCTGGGCGGCTACTCTTCTGCAGGCCCGAAAGACGAAAATCAGGATGCCTTTGCCGCTTGTCTCACCACCCAGGAGCATTATAAAGGGGTGGCCCTGTGTGTCGCCGACGGTGTCAGCTGCAGCGAGCATGCGCAGCAGGCAAGCACCACCAGTGTGACGCATTTTCTGCAGGATTATTACAGCACGCCCGACAGCTGGGATGTAAAAACTGCAGCAGGAAGAGTTTTATCGTCACTGAATGCCTGGCTGTATCATCACGGTCAGCAGGCCAGTGCCCGCCATAACAGTCTGGTGACGACCTTCAGTGGGCTGATTTTAAAATCCAATACTGCGCATTTACTGCATGTCGGCGACAGCCGGATTTATCGTTTGCGGGACGGTATGCTTGAGTTGCTGACCCGCGATCATAATCATCAGCAGGGTGGGTGTCAGTATCTTAGCCGGGCGCTGGGCATGGATACCCATCTGGAAGTCGATTATCAGACTCAGCCCCTGCAACAGGGAGATGTATTTATGCTCACCAGCGATGGTGTGCATGGTTTTTTAACCGCCCAGCAATTACAGCAGACTCTGAATAATGCGTTGCAGGCTGCAACCGGCAGCCACGGAATCAATCAGTATCAGCTGGAACAATGCAGCAAACAGCTGGTGCAACAGGCTTTGGCTCAGGGCGGCGACGACAATGCAACCTGCTGTCTGCTGGTGGTTGAACAATTACCGCAGACCAATCTGGAAGAGGCGCACCGCACTTTGTGTGAGCGGGTGATTCCGCCGGTAATGAAAACCGGCGATAAAATTGATCATTTTCAGATACAGGAAATTCTGTATGCCGGTACGCGCAGCCATGTTTATCGGGTGCGTAACCTACGCGATAACAAAGATTATGTATTAAAAGCACCGTCGCTGAATTTTCAGGATGATCTGGTTTATCTTGAGGGTTTTGTGCGCGAGCAATGGGTTGGCAGCCGGGTCGATCATCCGAATATTATGAAGATTTACCCGCCACTGGATAACAGCCGCTTTCTTTATCATATTTGTGAAAAGCTGGATGGCGACAGCCTGCGCCAGTGGTTGCATGACCACCCGGCTCCGTCTGCTGCCGATGTGCGTAAGCTCACAGGACAATTAATTCATGCCCTGCGGGCATTTCAGCGATTGGGCATGGTGCACCGTGATTTAAAGCCTGAAAATGTGCTGGTTGACCGCGATGGTGGTATTAAATTAATTGATTTTGGCACCGTTCAGGTGCGCGGCCTGGCAGAAATTAACAGCGCTGTTAAAGAAGAATGTCCGCAGGGATCGGTTAACTATATTGCACCCGAAACTGTTCTTGGTACGACAGGCCTGTACAATGCCAGCCATCAGAGTGACTTATTTTCGCTGGGCGTTATGGTCTATGAGCTGTTCAGCGGTGCGCAGCCTTTTGCGATGGAGCAGGTACACCGGCGCGGAGCGAGATCGTTTTCGCAATGGCGTTACACGTCGCTGTTGCAGCATCGTCCGGACTTGCCGCTGTGGCTGGATCTCTGTATTCAGAAAGCCTGTGAACCCAATCCGGCAGAGCGTTATCAGGCTTATTCTGAATTCTGGACCGACCTGCATCAGCCGAATGCTTCGCTGCAGCGGCAATACCGGCAAAAGCCGTTACTGGAGCGTAACCCACTGCGTTTCTGGCAAATACTCAGTGGGCTTTTACTGCTTGTGATTATTGTACAGACGCTGATTTTTTCCGGCTGATTCAGGGCCTGTCAACAGGCCCTGATCGCAGATCAGCGCTTTGCACTTTTCATCGCACACATCACCATCAACACTATCAGCGCGCAAAAGAACAGTTGAGCGACAGTAATGCTGTCACGCAGCATCAGGCTGATAAATGCCAGGGTAAAAAACGGCTGCAGCAATTGCAGCTGACTGATTTTGGCAACCCCCGCCGTCGCCAGACTGCGATACCAGAAACGAAAGCCCCATAGCTGGCTGATCAGCCCCAGATAAAGCAGGGCAGACAGGCTGATGGCCAGGTTCTGCGGCTGCATCTTTTGCACTTCCTCAGCCCACAAACTACCCCATACCAGCGCCGCCGCTGGCAAATATAAAACCACCATCCAGCAAATGGTTTGCCAGCCACCAATCATTGCGGCGGCTTTGGCTCCGGCGCTGTAACCCAGACCGCCAAACAGCAGGGTGGCGATCAGAGTCAGCACATGTTGTGGCTCAAAAGCAGGCAGACTGCCGATGGTGGTGATCACATAACCGGCGAGCAGGCTGCAACCGACAACGGAAAAAAACCAGAAGCGTGGCGGATGACGTTCGCCCTGCAGCAGGGTGGCCAGTAACGAGGTCACCAGCGGCAGGCCGGCCAGTACCACGCCCATATCCGCCGCGGGTATCCGGGTAAGGCTGAGGCTCAGTAAATACGGAAAGCCCAGTACCACACCAACACCGGCCAGCAGCAACCAGGGCAACGCCTGCAGCGGCGGACGTTGCCAGCCATTAATAACGATGACAACCCAGGCCGTCAGGCCGGCGATGACGGCGCGGCTGGCGGCAATAAACTCGGCTGAAAAGCTGTTCAGTGCGACCTGAGTCATCGGAATAGTGAGGGCAAACAACATCACCGCAAACAAGGCCTGATGTACGGCACTGAATACGGGGATCGCGAATTTTCCGGGTTTGCTGTTAGCGGGTAAATTTGTCCTGCTGTCAGGAGGAGAAGGAATGGTCAGAGATGGATTTTGCATACATGGCCTTTGTGCTGAATCGATGGATAACTGATGAATCATCATGCCGTGCTGTGGGTTACGGCAGCAGACGCAGGCCGGGAGAGAAGCAGCGGTACAGTAGCGCTGCTATTGGCAACTGTACTGGAATGAATTGGCCAAACTGTATCGGTTGGCGGTACAGTTGTTTCTTTAGAATGCGCTTTGTCAGTGAGTAATTGGCCATGGAGCCTATTCCACGCCGCCGATTCTATGCAGCCGTCAGTGCTCAGGAGTTCACCGTGTTACAGCGCCAGACAGAACAACCCCTTTATCAGCAACTGGCTGGCCGGGTGGCGGAGGATATCCGCGCCGGTGTGTTTGCCGCCGGCAGCAAAGTGCCCAGTGTGCGTAAACTGGCAGGGCAGTATGGCGTGAGTATTTCGACGGTTACTCAGGCCTATGCCTGGCTTGAGGATCAGGGCTGGATTTCGGCCCGGCCACAATCGGGTTATTTTGTCCGTGGTCATGTCTCTCCGGCCGAGCAGCAGACACCACCGTTATCGGCAGGTGATAAACCCAGTGCTGTTACCAAGGCTGAATTTATTAATGGCATGCTGACCAAAATCAATCGTCCGGCCATGATCAATCTCGGTGCTGCGATTCCGCGTCCGGACTGGTTACCGCAGCGGGTGCTGCAGACCCATATTCAGAAAGTCAGTCGTTTTCATTCTGCCGAAGTATTTGATTATTTATTTTCACCCGGTCTGGAAGAGCTGCGTAATCAGGTTGCGGTACGTATGCGCGATGTGAATGTGCGTTGTCAGGCGGATGATATCGTTATTACCCATGGCTGTGCCGAAGCGCTGGCCCTGTGTTTACGGGCTGTTACGAACCCCGGTGATCTGGTCGCGGTTGAATCGCCCTGTTATTACGGCTTTTTGCAGACCGCCGATATGCTGGGGCTGAAGATTATTGAAATACCCACCGACCCACAGCAGGGCATGAGTGTCGAGGCACTGCAGCTGGCATTACAGCAGTGGCCGGTAAAAGTGATTCAGGTCAGCAGCCGTTATTCCAATCCGACCGGTTGCAGTATGCCAGTAGAGCAACAGAAAAAACTGGTGGCACTGGCCAGCCAGTATCAGGTGCCGGTGATTGAAGATGATGTTTATGGTGAAACGGGATACCCGGTTGCACGTGGACAGACTCAGTCACCGGCTTCGGTACTCAAGACCTACGACCGTGAAGGTATGGTGCTGTACTGCTCGTCGTTTTCCAAAACGGTTTCGGCCGGCTTGCGTGTGGGCTGGTGCATCCCCGGCCGCTGGTACCGGCAGGTAACAGAACGGCAGACATTTACCACCTTTTCGGCGGCGAGCCTGTCACAATACGCGATGCTGTCGTATCTGCAGAACGGCCACTACGACCGCCATCTGCGTCAGTTCCGGGTGCGTGCCGCGAACAGTATGCAGCGTTTTATTCATGCCATTCGTCAGTATTTTCCTGCCGAAACTCGGGTGAGTGAGCCTGCCGGAGGATTTATTCTCTGGGTCTGTTTACCCGAAGGCGTCAGCGCAATGGATCTGCATTATGAAGCAGCACAGCGTTCGGTGATTATTATTCCCGGCGATGTATTTTCCAATACGGAGCATTTTTCTAATTATATCCGTATTAATACAGCCATTACCTGGAGCGTGGATGTGGAGGAGTCAATAAAGATGCTGGCGCAGCTGGTGAAAAGACAGCAGCAAAAATACAGTGGCAGTGTGGGAGCCTAGTATGAATACCTGGTGGATTCTGGCGATTGCGATTATCGCCGAAGTGATCGCAACCTCGGCGTTAAAAGTCAGCGAAGGTTTTACCCGTTTAATTCCTTCGCTGGTGGTGGTGGTTGGTTATGGCATTGCCTTTTATGGTTTGGCCCTGACATTAAAAACCATTCCGGTCGGCGTTGCTTATGCTATCTGGTCGGGCATGGGCATTGTTCTGGTTACCCTGATTGGCTGGTTTTTATTCGATCAGAAACTCGATCCGGCGGCTATTATCGGTATGGTGCTGATTGTTGCCGGGGTCGTGGTGATGAATGTTTTTTCTGCCAGTAGCGGTCACTGATAATCTTTCAGCACCGTATCAACAATACGCCTGGCCGAATAATAATGTTGGCCGCAGAGCGGTAACGCTGTCACCCTGTTGCATTAATTCATAATACCAGTGGCTGTCGGCGACATCGCCGACACACAGGGCCCCGACGATACGCTCATCGCGCAACAGTATTTTCTTATAAATACCCGCATGCTCATCCAGTAGTTGCAGAACTTCTGTGCTGCTGTCTGCTTCAAACTGACCGATGCTGTGAATATCGACACCGGATACTTTTAATTTGGTTAAATGCTCGCGCTCCTCATACGACAACAGAGGATCGGCAGTGCTTAATCTCTGCTGCTGACCGGTTTGATATTGCTGGTGCAGTTGGCGTGCAAGGATGCTGGCCTGTTCCCAGATAGGAGCGACCAGACCATAGGTATTGCCATTAAATTCGCAGCATTCGCCTAATGCATAAATATGCGGATGACTGGTACGCATCAATGCATCTACCTGAATCCCCTGACTACAACGGATGCCGGCACTTTCTGCCAGTTCTTTATTGGCAATAATACCGGTGGCAAATACCACCAGATCGGTATTCAGCTGTTGCTGACTATTACTGTCCGCCTGTTCAAACTGAATAGTATTGATGTGCAGCTTTGGCGCATTGCTGCTGCACAAGTTAAGCGGGGTGCAGCCGGTGCATACATCAATGCCACGGTTAAGCAGTTCTTTTTCCAGTAATGCCGACGCTGTGGCATCCAGCTGGCGGTTCATCAAAACAGGATTACGGTGCAGCAGGGTTACCTGAATGCCGTGGCTGCGAAGTCCCGTGGCGGCTTCTACCCCTAATAACCCGGCGCCAATCACGGTAGCGTGTTGTATATCCGGCAAGCGTGCAAACATGGTGTCAACATCACGCAGACTGCGGAAACCAACAACATTGCTTGCATCTGCACCGGGAATATCAGGCACAAAAGAACGGGAGCCGGTGGCTAGTATCAGCGCATCATAAGCAAAATGGTCACCACCGGAACAGATAACCTGCTGGGTTAGCGTATCAATGCGTTCAACATTCTGATTCAGATAAACAGCAATACGCCGGCTCTGATACCAGTCTTTATCATGCGGAGTAATGGCATTTAACGTTGTTTCGCCGGCCAGCAGTGGTGAGAGCATAATGCGATTGTAATGGGCCACAGGTTCATCGCTCAGAACCTGAATAGCGCTGAACGGATGGTTCTCGCCCAGTTGCTCCAGTACCCGGTTGGCTGCCAGACCATTGCCAATAATCACCAGAATGTTTGTCGCCATGTTCTGTCTCCTTCGCTGACAGATGGCGGTACCACAGGGCACCGCCATATTGCTTTAAGACTGAGTATTAAGGCTGATGCTTAATCAGAATTTTGCTTCCAGCCACAGCCAGGCTTTGTCGCTGTCGGTGCCGGTATCACCGGCGCTGTAGGCGGCGTATTTCACACCAGCGCTGTAATGCTCAGCAAAGCTTTTAGCGGCGAGAAAATTAACCTCACTGCCTTTATCATCACTGCCTTCGTCAGTGCTGTAGTCATGGTACATGGCCAGCAATTTGACACCGGCGACGGCACCCGTGGCTTTAATATAGGTATCACTCAGACCATCGGCCGGAGTTACCAGGAATTTGTCTGCCCAGCCATTAAACGCATGTTTGGTGGCTAACGGGGTCTGGAATCCATAGGCGCCGTCATCACTGCCAAGGGTTTCATTGCCCAGTGCGAGAGTAATGCCGGATAACACCACGCCGCCTTCCAGGGCATAATAACCGGCATCAAAATCATCGCTGGATTGGGTGGCAAATTCAGCACTGTAAATCAGGTTAATATCATTGACGGCCGTTTTTCCGGCAAAGCGCACACCATAGGTATCCAGCTTGGCGTCACTGTCGTCATCCTTTAATAAATAGGCGTAACCGGTCAGGTTTCCGGCTTTGAGTCCGGAGTAGGTGGCATTAAGTAAATGGCTGGTAACGTCGGCATCAAATTTACGCAGAATACCGTTCACCTGATCGATGTAAGCGTATTGAAGGTTAAGATCGCCGGTTTTATAGCCTGCTTTTAGCGCATCAAACGTTTGTTCATTCTGACGCCAGCCGACATTACCGACGAAGCGGGCATTATCGAGAATAATACGCTGACGACCGGCTACAAGGCTGAAGCCATCTTTGCTGTAGCTGATCTGGGCACGGTTGATCTCGGTGTTCTCCGGATCGGCAACGGTATCATAATCGGTATTTTCCGGAGCATAGTCGTCGATAACTGCGCGTACATCTTCAATTTCGTACAGCACTTTAAAGCCGTTGAAATCGGCTGTTTCGTACCCCAGGCGTGAACGCAGAGTGAGTGCCGTGGCAGAGTCTTTATCGGCAGCATCGTCATCATCAACGCTTTCATAGCGCAGGCGAAGATCAATAATGGCGTCACCTTTTTTCAGCATATCAACAGCCGTCTCTTCTGCCAGTACACTCTGACTGAAGACAAGCTGGCTGATGGCTAAACTCAGGGCAGTAGCTGACAACGTTTTTTTTGTTTGCATCATTCTTTCTCCGGTATTTGATTAAAATCAGGCAGTTTTTAACTGGTTAGCTTTATCCTGATCCGGTGTATGAGCATGGGAATGCCCGGCCGGGGTGTTTATCGCGCGGGTTTCATTATTTTCTTTTATTATTTGGGAACCTGAGACCTGACCATGGGGTTGCGTGGCAGGCAGGCTGTCATCAGTCTTACGCTGTTTTTCATAAAGGAAACTCAGCACCTGATGGCGGTAATGGTTGTAGCGTGGGTCATCAGCTAACTGCAGGCGGTTACGTGGCCGCTCCAGATCGATGTCCAGAATTTCACCGATGGTAGCGGCGGGGCCGTTGGTCATCATAACGATGCGGTCAGACAGTAAGACCGCTTCATCGACATCATGGGTAATCATAATGACGGTGTTATTCAGCTCTTTCTGGATGTCCATTAATGAATCCTGAAGGTGCGCACGCGTCAGGGCGTCGAGTGCACCAAAAGGCTCATCCATTAATAACACCTGAGGCTCCATCGCCAGTGCCCGGGCGATGCCCACGCGTTGCTTCATGCCACCGGAAATTTCATCCGGACGTTTATGCATGGCATGGGTCATATGCACCAGCTCCAGATTGTGCTCAATCCAGGCTTTCATTTCGGCTTTGGATTTTTTGCCACGGAATACCTGTTTTACTGCCAGCTCGACATTTTCATAAGCACTGAGCCAGGGCAGCAGGGAGTGGTTCTGAAAAACCACCGCACGTTCAGGACCTGGCTCGTTCACTTCTTTACCATTCAGAACTACGCCGCCTTCGGTTGCCTGCAGCAGACCGGCAACAATATTCAGCACGGTGGATTTGCCGCAGCCGGAGTGGCCGATCAGTGAAATATACTCACCTTTATTAATCTTAAGATCGACACTCTGCAACGCGCGGAAACTGCCTTTTGCGGTGCTGAATTCAATACCTACCTGAGTCAGTTCGAGTAGTGGGTTCATAATTTTCTCCGATTCTCAGCGTAAGGTGGCGGACTTATCCCAGGAAACACTCCGTTGCAGCAGCAACATAATGCGGTCAAGGGCAAAACCAATTAAGCCGATGGTAATAACCGCGACCATAATACGGCCGAGGGAATTTGAGCTGCCGTTCTGGAATTCGTCCCAGACGAATTTTCCGAGTCCGGGGTTTTGTGCCAGCATTTCCGCCGCAATCAGCACCATCCAGGCGATACTCAGCGACAGACGAAGACCGGTAAACATCATCGGAATAGCGGCAGGTAACACAATTTTCCGTACATGAGTCAGCCAGCTTAAACGCAGCACCTGACTGACATTTTTTAAATCCTGAGAAATAGAGGCGACGCCCACGGCGGTATTAATAACGGTTGGCCACAGGCAGCAGAGCATGACGGTAATCATGGAAGTGACAAAAGACTTTGCTACAACCGGGTCATCGCTGACATAGACAGCGCTGACCACCATAGTGACCAGTGGCAGCCAGGCCAGAGGTGATACCGGTTTGAAAATCTGAATCACCGGGTTAAATGCTGAGTACAGGTTGGCACTTAAACCAATAACTATACCCAGCGGAATGGCGATCAGTGAGGCAATCAGAAAACCGCTCAGAACTGTAATCAGGCTGGTACCAATCTGATCGACGTAGGTTGGCTTACCGGTGTAGTCGCGGATTTTGACGATATAATCCGGGTCCTGTGCCAGACGCCGGGCATTACGTTCATCCTGGCGCTGGTAGAACGCTGCGGCTTTTTCACGTTCGGTAATATGTTCGCTGATCAGGGTTTTACTCTGGATCAGGACATCGGCAGGTCCGGGGAATTTTCCCAGAGAGGTGTTAATGCTTGATGCGGCCGCATGCCAGATCATTAAAAACACCAGAATCCCTGCCAGAGGAATGCCGATGGCTTTGGCAATAATGCTCAGGTTCTGGCTTCGGTTTTCTCCCTGAGCGGCTTTAATCATCGGTTCCAGCCAGCTTATTTTGCTTAATGTTTGGGTCAGGGCAATGCTCATAGGATCTCCTTGACGGATTCAGTTGACTGCACAATGTCGATGAATGTGTGATGGTTTTCCGGCTGTTTTAACAGCCGGCTTATTCCCTGTGTTACAGCTTTTGCTCGCCTTTCAGGCCGATAGCAAACTTCTGCAGGTAAGCATTCGGTTGCTGACCGTCATAGGTGATGTTGTCGATAAATTCCGTTTGTGGGGCACGGAAGCCGCTTTCATTGCTGAAGTCAGGAAAGTCTTTGGCATCGGCTTTACCTTCAGCAATCAGTGCTTTGGCTGCTTCTGCGTAAATGTCAGGGCGATACACTTTTTTCGCGATGTCTTTGTACCAGTCATCCGGTTTAGCTTCGGCAATCTGGCCCCAGCGGCGCATCTGTGTCAGATACCAGATGGCATCGGAGTAATAAGGGTAGGTGGCGTTGTAGCGGAAAAAGACATTGAAATCCGGTACAGAGCGCTTATCGCCTTTTTCATACTCGAAAGTACCGGTCATGGAGTTAGCAATCACTTTGTAATCGGCACCGACATACTGTGGTTTGGCCAGAATTTTTACCGCCTCCTCGCGGTTGGCATTATTATTTTCATCAAGCCAGGCGGCAGCACGGATCAGTGCTTTGACCACACGCTTGTGAGTGTTCGGATATTTTTCTGCCCAGGTTTTGCTGACGCCAAATACTTTTTCCGGATTGTTTTTCCAGATTTCGTAGTCGGTAATCACCGGAACACCAATGCCTTTAAAGACGGCCTGCTGGTTCCAGGGTTCGCCTACGCAATAACCATAAATCGTACCGGCTTCCATCGTTGCCGGCATTTGTGGTGGCGGTGTAACCGAAAGCAGGGCATCAGCATTCAGCTGACCGGAGGTATCGCCTTTTGCCGGAGCGTAATAACCCGGGTTAATACCGCCAGCCGCCAGCCAGTAGCGTAATTCGTAGTTGTGGGTGGATACCGGAAAAACCATGCCCATATTAAATGGCTTACCCTGGGCTTTGTATTTTTCTATAACGGGTTTCAGGTAATCGGCTTTAATCGGGTGTACGGGTTTCCCTTCAGAATCTTTGGGGATAAAGGGTTTCATTTGCTGCCAGACATCATTGGAAACAGTAATGGCATTGCCGTTTAAATCCATACTGAAGGCGGTAATGATATCGGCTTTGGTGCCAAATCCGATGGTTGCGCCCAATGGCTGGCCCGCCAGCATATGAGCGCCATCCAGCTGGCCATCAATCACGCGGTCGAGTAATACTTTCCAGTTTGCCTGTGCTTCGAGGGTGACATACAAGCCTTCGTCCTCAAAGAAACCCTTTTCATAGGCAATAGCGAGCGGTGCCATATCGGTTAATTTAATAAAACCGAATTTAAGCTCTTCTTTTTCCGGATAATCATCAGCATGACTGAGTGGTATCGATAATGCCGATAAACCACAGGCCAGACCTGTGGTCAGAATCAATGCACTTTTTATCAGAGTGCGGCGCAGAGTGTTCAGTCCTTGCATGGTCTTCCCCTTTCTTGGCAACAAAAAAAAGGCGCCACAACGGTTGCCCGTTGTAAGCGCCTTTGCTGTTAAAATGTGTCAGTACGGTTACCCGCCATTGGGTATGCACTGAATAAGAAATTCAGAATAAGTATTGCCAGAAGCGTGCCAGAGTTTTCGGACAATGTCCGTCTATGGCGTTTTTTACGCATTTAAATCCGCTAACTTCCTGTTTTTATTTGGATTGCAATCAACCGTAAGGCTTTTAAAAGCGGTTGTCGGGAATAAAAAAATCCCTGCGTTTTTACGGCAAGGATTTTTTTTTGCTCTGCTGAAGAGCAGGTTATGCGCTGGTGCTGCGACTTGGTGCAGTGCACAACCTGATTTAAAGAAGCTCGGTCATGCTTAATAAACCGGCAGCAACATCGACCAGACGACGGTTCTGATTCATCGCCATACTGCGTAATAACGCATAGGCTTCCTGTTCGCTCATCTGGCGGCGCTGAATCAGTTCACGTTTGGCGCGGTCAATCAGTTTGCGCTCATGCAGTTCTGTACGGGCGGCATCGAGTTCATCATTCAGGCTTTTTAAGCGTTGGCCCTGAGCTTCGATTAATTCGACCACCGGCTTACTGACGTTATGTACCATATCGTCATCAGGGCCGCTGAGGGTGTGGTCTGACTCATGCCCGGCGGACTGTGAATGGCTGACGTACAGAGCAAACGAAGGAACATCGTCGAACGCTCCGCGTTGCAGGTCATGGCCTTGTTGGTCGGGACTTAATGCCGCTTCGCGTACCGCAAGAATGCGTTGCTGGCTGTGGGAGAGGAGTTGAGTTTCCAACACTTCTTCGACATATTTGATGGCATCCAGCCGTTCAGAACAGCAGATAAACCAGCGCACATCATAATCAGCGGCTGCCAGTGACTGCGGACCGGCAGTCAGGGCCAGACGCCGCAGGCGTTCAAATTCGAGCTGGAATTCACCGCGCTGAACCTGTTCCCAGGCGCTCAAAGCTTCGTCACTGGCGTAGTCGGTAAAGATATGAAAACAGCGATCCTGGCGGTCAATTAATTGTGTCAGGCGCTGGCGCAGGCCGGGGTCAAATTCATGAGCGGAAAATCCGGCAGCACCACAGGCGCGCTCCTGTCCGGCCAGCTCTTTGCCCTGCATTAAATTAAACATGGCGACGAGAATGCGCGCGGTGATTTCATCGGCCGCGTTGCCTGCGGCCTCGAACACCACGGCCAGTAAGCTCTGGATCATTTCGGAATAGGCTTTGATGGCAACGGTGGTATTGAATTTCAGCTGCTCTACATCCTGACGCAGTTGTGGCAACCGTTCGAGACTGTGCAGGGCATAACCCAGACGGCGAAACCAGCGCGCGGGAAAAGCATGCTGCCCGTGCTCTGGCAGTAAGTTGGCCAGAGCCTTATGAAACAGCGCCAGCTGCTCATTACTGCTGTGCCACTGTTGTTGCAGTTCTTGCTGGCAGCGCAGGCCGGCACTGCCGAGAAAACGGTTGGATAATCCGCGTTCGTACTGCAGCTGATGCAACAGATTGCTGATGGCAATCACCAGTTGGCCGGTACGGGCAAACTGTTCAAGTTCCTGTATTTCCTGTTGCTGACCGAGGTTCAGAAAGTAGGCAACGCTGTGAAGATCCTGCACGGAAATGAATCCTTATAAACCAATAAACAGAGAGACTGCCCATGAGCGGTGCAAAATGAGTACCAGCTGTTAAATATTGTTTAATAAAAAGGAGCAGTTAACGGATGTGCAGTCGTTGATCAGATTAACGTTGTGTTATCGGTATCGTGGACAGGGAAAAGCCTCTGAGCCGGTCAGAGAGCAGGGTTTAGGCAGACTGCTTGCGCTGTAAAGCGGCAGAGCGATATAAAATCGCTCTGTTCTGGTGCAAAGCTGCCAGTGGCCGTTTCAGCCGCTGGCACAGTCCTGAGCGGGCAGGGTATCAATCCAGGCACGTATTAAAGCCACCGCTTCGTCGTCGGCGACACTGCGTCCTATCGGCGGCATGCGGTCGGCTGCACCGTTTAACTCCATGCGCAATGGCAGGCTGGAGTCATCACCACGGCCGGGCCAGATATCAAAACCACCACCACGCCAGCCATGGGCCGAGTTACAGATCCCGTGGGAATATCCGAGATTGCGCCAGTATTCCAGCCGCAGGCCGGACAGGGCTGCCGAGCCGTTATCGTTGTGGCAGTGCGCGCAGTTAATATCCAGATAGGCCTTGGCACGTTGTTGCAGCGGTGCCGATGTATCGCGCCAGTTGGGAGCATACGGATGTTCACCGGCCGGTAAGGTAATAATGCCCAGCGATTGCCAGTATTGCAGTTGATTAACGATCTGACCGTTGACTTCGATGGGCTGGTTCAGGTGGCGGATTTTCGGGCCTATCGGGCCAAAGCGGAGTTGTTCATCATCGCCGATCTGGTGGCAGATCTGACACGTGAGCTGTGACGGTGATTCATAGGTCAGGGTCAGCTGTTCACCGTTATGGCTGAAGCTTACAGGTGTCCGGCTGCCGGCGGTCGCCAGACGTGCATCATTAATACTGTTATCCCAGACATAAGGAATAAATACCCAGCCATTACTGCGTTTGACCAGCAGGCGGACCTCCATAATGTCTTCTGCGCTGCTAGTGGTGCTTTCTGTGGGCATAGCAAAGACTTTGACAATGACACTGCCGGTTGGAAAATCGAGCACATCCTGTTGTTGGTAACCGAGCTGAGTGCCTTGCGGCAGAAAGATATAGCGGTATTTGCGGGCATGATCGGTAAATAATTCACTGCCCAATTTATAATACATACCGCCATTACTGCTTTTATTATCGGAGGGTAATCCTTTAAACAGACCGTATTGCGATAATAGCGGACAGCGCGTCTGTTGCAGCGCCTGCCAGTTAACACTGTTGGTGTCATGCTGGCAAAGCGGATCAGCGTTAAACAGGTCCGTAGCGTTATCAGCGGTGTTTTCTGCACCGCAGCCACTCAGTAACAGCAGTAAAAAAAGGGCGCCGAGGCGCCCGTCAATATTCATTAATCGCACAGTGCCGGGTCCAGACTGTCAATCCAGGCTTTAATCAGTGCCGTGCCTTCGGTATGAATAACCGCGCGGCCCAGTGGTGGCATCGCCTTACCTGGTTCTGCGGTATGCAGGCGGTTGTACACCAGCGAGTTAGATGAATCACCGGGGACAATAATCAATGTCGAACCGGATTGTGAGCCGGAAACCGGTTTTGCGCAGGCACCATGATACTGCTCGTTACCCTGCCATAGGACATTGTAGTCAGCACGGAAGCCGGTATTGCTGGCCTGACCTTCGGTGCGGTGGCAATGAGCACAGTTAATATCGATCCAGGATTTAGCCGTTGCAGTCAGCAGTTCTGGTGTACCACTGTATTCACCGAGAGATTTATAGTCACTGAAATCTGCCGCTTTCTGAATGCTGCTGTTTTCGTCCGGCAGTCCGGACAGCATATTTTCCTCTACCCATTTGTTGAGCTGATTTTTCGGGCCCTGGCCAAAGTCATAATCCGTATTGAGATAGCGGGCTTTTGGGCCGATTGGGCTGAAGTATGCAGGAGTTGGGTCAACGCCGTTAACGGCATCGTGATTGCCGTTGGGATTAAACTGATGACAGCTGACGCAGGCGTTCTGATCGGGAACAGCATAATTAAACGACAGGGTATCTTCGCCATGCTGCAGGTTATTAATGGCTACCAGCTCGCCGTTCTTATCACGTACGGCTTCGGTTCCTGCTTCATTCCAGACATAGGCGCGGGCAACCCAACCGTTGGCCTTTTTAATCAGCAGGCGGGTTTCAATCATTCTTTCTTTTGCTATGCCGCGATCAGAGGTGTCGGCTGGCATGGTAAAGGTTTTGGTAATCACCGTACCCTCTGGAAATTCAAACACTTCTTTTTCTGAGTAGGTGGCTGTTTGTCCTTCGGGGATAAATACAAAACGGTATTTGGATGCATAGTCGGTAAATAACGGTGCTGACAAGGTATAAGGCAGGCCGCGTTCGCTGGCATTCTGGCTGGGGTCACAGGGGTTATCGAATAATTGGTATTCGGCTAGAGTATTGGCATCAGCCTGCAGGACTTTTTCCCAGTTAACCGATTTTTCCGATGAGATACAGGCAGACGAATCGGTATTGTCGCTATTGCTGCTTTCGCCGCCACAGGCCGTCAGTAATACAGCGGCTGAAATTACTGCCAGAGAATTGATATATTTCATAAATTTAATCCGCAATACAGACTTGGAGAAGCCGGGGGCCTATGGCCCCCGTGGAGATTACAGAGCGCAGGACGGTTTTTCGCTGTCGTCAGCGGTGCAACCAAAGGTTTGAGCATTAAAGGTAACGGTGGCCGGTGAGCCTTCGTAACCTGATGCGCAATCCATTACGCCACTCGGGTCGGCCATAATGGCTCCCGCAAGGCTGAGATTACCGCTGAGCTGTTCCAGTTTGGTAAGCGGTGAGCCGTCGACAAAGGTGCCGGCGGTTGCGCTGGTCTCATAGACAGAAGCCGCGAACAGATTCTGGCCGTCGATACCATTATCGGATTGGCAGACGCCACCATCGGTTGCGTAAGGGGCAAACTTGTCCAGATCAATCGGGGTGTAATCAGGAGCACCAGGAATGTTGGCTTTTACTGCAGCCGCTACCTGATTAATGCCGCCGGCGATCGCGTACAGAATGCTTTCACCTTCACCATCCGGATTTGGCGTATTGGCCAGCAGTTCACCAACACCATCATAAAGAATGTGCGGTACGGTGGTTTTGCCGCTGGCAATATCCGGCTGCATATTATGGAAGGCATTGTAACCGTTGATCAGATCCTCAATCAGGTCACCCTGTGGGTTATTCAGCCCGGCGGCGAGGCTGATGCTGTTGTTATGGATATTGATATTGCGCACTAATGGCGACCAGCCATCCATGATGGCTTTCGAATGTGGGTGAATGTCCTCATAGCTGGTTACTTCTGTACCAACATTCAGGTTAGGTGCGGCGGCCACGGTTTCGTCAGCAAGCAGGTAAGAGGTAATAGCAACAGAGGTTGTCTGGTGGTCTTTGATGGTGTTGTTGTAAATCTCGACGTCGGAAGTCGACAGCACGATCACACCCGTACCCGGTGGCACAATATGAACACCACCGGCAAAGGTACCGACGTTAGCGAAGTTTGGTGCATTATTCGCATCGACCAGATTATCGAATACGCGCACGCCGGAGCCGTATTTACCACTGCCGATTGGCAGGTCGAAAATCAGAATGCCGCCGGTATTACCGCGGGCGGTATTGCCGTATACGTCCGCCTCGGTACTGTTTTCAATTTCGATACCGGCAACGTTTTTCTCGGCGATGTTATTACGCACAACGATCTTGTCAGACTGACCCACATAGATACCGGCATCGGCAGAGCCTTTCACGTAACAGTCTTCAATCAGCACGTTGCTGGTCTGTACCGGATACAGGCCATAGGCGCCATTGGTTGACTGGTAATCGGTTTCCCACACCGTTGCCATACGGCGCATAATCACCCCGTCAGACTGAATCACTTTGAGGGCGTTGTTGTTTGACTCGTAGATGGCAAAATCTTCAAAAATCAGATTGTCGGTATACTGAATCAGGAAGCCGTCGCCGCTTACACCACTGGCGTCGATAATGGTTTTGTCCATACCCGCACCGCGGAAGGTGAGGTCGGTTACTTTAAGACCGTCGGTTTGGCCTGAGTAGCTGATGGTGGCATTAAAAGCGTAGCGGCCCTGAGGAAGTACAAAGGTATCCCCGGTTTGTGCTTCAGTCAGAGCATCAATCAGCTCATCCTGAACGGCCTGATCGCTCAGGTCGTTAGCCGAGCCGATACAGATCACCCGTGCCCCCTGAACGTTACTGTCGGTACAGTTAAAAACTTTTTTCAGACCTGTGTCACTGCTGCTTTTATTATCGCTGCCGCCGCAGGCGGTCAGGCCGATGGCGGCAATGGCCATCGCCAGCACCAGCGGCTTGTGAGCGCGGGAGGTGTGTGCTTTCTGCATGATGAATACCTTTTATCTTTGTTGTTATTCGCCCGGATTCCTTTCCTGAGCATTATGTCGGTAGCGTCCAGGCCGCATTTATCAAAGCGGAAGGTTTGGAAGGGGTAAAAGCAAATCGTGCTGCAAACTCTGGAGGTGGTTGTGCATTTTTTGAAAAGTCAGTGTTTATGGGGCTTGCAGGGCTTCCGCAGGCTGCAGAAAAGAGGCTGTGCAAAAGTTAAAACGCAGGATGTGCACAGTCTTTCGGGGAGTGTTTTGGTACGTATTCGGGTGTTTTTTCGGGCCTCTTGCAGGTACCTGATGAAAGAAAGGGCGTCCCTTTGGCAGCATCCGTTTGGCGCCTGGAGTGAGTATCGCAAGAGGGGGCTTTTTAATTACCCGCTAATAGGAACCACTTCGGGAACTTCAGTGCTGAAGCAGGATAGAAAAATACCGTATGGCCGGAGAATCCTCCGGCACAGAATCAGTTGTGTGGTGGCTGGCCGCGGTGTTCGCGGTAATCGGACGGTGTGCTGTTGTGGATCTTACGGAAGGCACGGTTAAACGAACTCATGGTGCGGTAGCCAACGTCGAGCGCGATATTGGTAATCGGGGTTTCGGCTTCATTCAGCAGGCGATCGGCGGCTTCGCCGATACGCAGCTCGTTAATGTACTCGTTAAAGTTGTTGTAATTCAGCGCCTTGTTGATGGTGGCGCGCAAACGGTATTCCGGAATGCCAAGTTCCTGAGCGAGAATGGCCAGCGTCAGGTTTTCACGCCGGTAAAAACCCTGATTCATCAATTCCTGCAGCATCTGCAGTTCTTCGCAACTTTGCTGGCTGAGGGCCAGAGTGGTGCCTGCTGGCGCCTCGTCTGTATTGTTGTCGGCTGGCGCAGGCTGTGGCAGTAAACGCCACAACTCAGAACGTCCCTGCATCAGCAGCCAGGCGAGAATCAGGATGGAAACGTCGAGGGCCAGGTAGCGTGAGGTGCTGTCGCCGATATTCATATTGAACGAAAAAATACCCCAGCCAACGGCCAGACCCGTTGCCAGCATCACGCCGCCACGCAGGCGGCGGCGGGCTTCGACCAGGTCGTTATTCCAGTTGCTGATGACTTCCCACAGGCCGGCCAGAATCAGCAGGTACTCCAGCCACTGCGGAATACCTTTCAGCAACAGGTGCAGGCTATCCGGGGTGCCGGCCAGTAAATACAGTAGCGGACCTAAGAAACTGTAAAAGGCCAGTCCCCAGAGAAGACGGCGCGGTTCATCGGGGGCGACAAAGGTCAGGCGGCAGCACATCCAGAACAGGGCCGGTGTGGCACTTTGCACAACATAGGAGTAGCCGTGCCAGGCCTGAGGCAGCCAGGGGTGAAACAGATGCATATTGGCGGCAACCAGCAGCAGGATAAACAACCGGGCAGTCAGGGTATGAAAAAAATCCCGGGCAATAATCGCCGCCAGTATCAGGCTCAATCCGGCTCCGAAAGCCGCAAAAAACAACAGAGGATCAAAGGGTGGCATAGGTTGGCTCGTACGTTTTTCTTATTTTGAGCGCTATTTGCGCAGCTCCCGATACTCGGCCAGTACGCGCAAAAAGACAAGACGATGGTGCGGATAAAATGGCGGAAAGGTAAAAAACAGCCTGTGAATCACGGAATAGTCCATATAAAAACAAAGGGAATAGAAGCGTGAAATGATCGCGAAAGGCAGGGAATATTTTACCTTTCACCTTTTGTCTGCCCGTGTAATTTGGGACAATAGCGGCCGTTTTTTCCCGGTCCGGACTTATGACTCAGCCAGCGCAACACCTGTTTTCTTACTACCCCTACTGGGCCGAATGTTTCGGCACAGCTCCTTTCCTGCCCATGTCCCGTGAAGAGATGGATGTGCTGGGCTGGGACAGCTGTGATGTGATCCTGGTAACCGGTGATGCCTACGTTGATCATCCGAGCTTCGGCATGGCGGTATTGGGCCGACTGCTTGAGGCTCAGGGCTTCCGTGTCGGCATTATTGCCCAGCCGGACTGGAACAACCCGGAAGAGTTTAAAAAACTGGGTAAGCCTAATCTGTATTTCGGTGTTACCGCCGGTAATATGGATTCGCTGATCAACAAATACACCGCCGACCTGAAAGTCCGCAGCGATGACGCCTATACCCCGCACGGCGAGCCGGGCAAGCGCCCGGACCGCGCGGTGATTGTGTATTCGCAGAAATGCCGTCAGGTGTATAAAGACGTACCTATCGTGATTGGCGGCATTGAGGCCAGCCTGCGCCGTATCGCCCAGTACGATTACTGGAGCAACCAGATCCGCCGCTCGGTATTAATCGATTCCGGTGCCGATATTCTGCTGTACGGTAACGCCGAGCGTGCGCTGGTGGAACTGACCCATGCGCTGGCGGAAGGTAAAACCCTGGACGATCTGCAGGACCTGCGCGGTACGGCGGTGGTGCGTGATGCCACCCCGGCAGGCTGGAGCGAAGTCGATTCCACCCGCATTGACTGGCCGGGGCATATTGACCAGATTCCAAATCCGTATGAAATGAAAGATACGGAAAATATGAGCTGCAGCACGAATGGCACTAGCGGTGATTCAGCCGAAGGCGCCGATGATGTGATGCCGGTAAAAATCGTGCCGATGCCTCTGCAGCGTAAGGCCGGTCTTGATCCGGATAAAACCTGTATCCGTTTGCCATCCTTTGAAAAAGTCCGCAACGACAGTGCCCTGTATGCCCATGCTTCACGGGTTCTGCATCAGGAAGCCAACCCCTATAACGCGCGGCCATTAATTCAGAAACACGGTCATCAGGAAGTGTGGATTAACCCACCGCCGATTCCGCTGGAAACCGATGAAATGGATTCGGTATTCGGCTTCGCCTATCAGCGTGTGCCACACCCGAGTTACGGCGATGCGAAAATTCCTGCTTACGATATGATCCGTTTTTCGGTCAATATTATGCGCGGTTGTTTCGGCGGCTGTACCTTCTGTTCGATTACCGAACACGAAGGACGGATTATCCAGAACCGCTCACAGGAATCTATCCTGCACGAGCTGGAAGAAATCCGCGATAAAGTACCGGGCTTTACCGGCACCATTTCCGATTTGGGCGGCCCGACCGCCAATATGTATCGCCTGCACTGTAAGAGTGAAACCATTCTGAAAAGCTGCCGGCGTTTGTCCTGCGTGTTTCCGGGCATCTGTAAAAATCTGGAAACCAGCCACGAACACACAACGGCGCTGTACCGTGCGGCGCGTAAAATTCCCGGCATTAAACGCATCGCCATTGCTTCCGGCCTGCGCTACGACCTCGCCGTGCGTGATCCGGAATACGTACGTGAGCTGGTTACCCACCATGTGGGCGGCTTGCTGAAAATTGCTCCGGAGCACACCGAAGAAAACGTGCTGAATAAAATGATGAAGCCGGGTATGGGCACCTACGACGCCTTTAAGAAAATGTTCGACCGTTTCTCAAAAGAGGCGGGCAAAGAACAATATCTGGTACCGTATTTTATTGCCGCCCACCCGGGTTCAGAAAATAAAGACATGATGAATCTGGCGCTGTGGCTGAAACGCCAGAAAATGCGTGTAGATCAGGTGCAGACCTTCTATCCGTCGCCGATGTCGCTGGCAACCGCCATGTACCATTCTGAACGCGATCCACTGCACCGCATGAGTTATAAATCGGACAAGATTTATATCCCGCGCGATCTGAATCAGCGTCGCCTGCAGAAAGCCTTCCTGCGTTATCACGATCCGAAAAACTGGCCATTATTACGACAGGCTCTGAAGGATATGGGGCGCACTGACCTGATCGGCAGCGGCCCGAAAGCGCTGATTCCGGCAGAAGAGGAGGCGGTATTGCGTAATACTCCGCGTCCGGGTTTTGCTAAAAACAGTAAAGCCGGTGTGCGTAATAAACGGCCTGTGCGTAAGCCACGTTAATACTGGTTTGCCCCTGCTGCTGCGGGGGCAGATTGCGCTGACGTGGTTTGAGCGGCTGGAGCCTGCACGTATCGGTTTGAGCTGAATGGCAAAAGGCGGTACGGTGACCTGAAACTCTGTCGGGATGACCCTATGGTTGAGCTCCCCCCGGTTCCGGATACCGCATGGCTTATATCGCTGGTTGAAAAAATACTCGATAACTCCATTTCGCCGTATTTATTGCGGGCAGAAGTCAGTGAGTTAGCTGCTGCTCTCAAATCGTTGGGATACGAACATCCTGAGGGCCTGTCAGGCACTGCTGCTAAAGGAACGTTAACCGCAAACGGCCTGGCACTGGCACCGGATATGGCGGCAACCTGCGCTGATGATGCTGTCCGGACAATTATGTTCCTGCGTGGCACACGGGCGGCTATTGCTGATCAATATGCTCAGGGTTCAGGTGGTCCGGTACGGATTTTATATGCGGGCTGTGGGCCATATGCCATTCTGGCTGTGCCTCTGATGCTGGTTCTTAGCGCTGAAGAAGCTTCTTTTACACTTGTCGATATTCATCCGGAATCGGTCGTTTCTGCAGAGCGTATCATTACTGCCCTGAATCTTGCGGATGCGGTTTTCGATATGAAGGTTGTGGACGCTACCGGGTATCTGGCAGACCCGGATTTTTCTGCGGATATTATTCTGACAGAGGTGATGCAGGCGTGTCTGCAGACCGAGCCTCAGGTTGCGGTTGTCCGCCACCTGTTATCGCAGTCACCGTCAGCACTTGTTATTCCTCAGGAAGTCCGTATTGATCTTGTTTATGCTGATCCGGCGGTTGAGTTTTCTGCAACGCGAAGGGCGGTTGCTGGCCAGAGTGCGCAGGACGGGCGTGTTTATGCCGGTTCTGTGTTTATTCTGAATAATGAGGCTGTTTTCTCATGGAAGAATGTCAGCGGCAGTTATTTGCCTGGTTTATCGGTAGAGGTTAATCATCTTCCTGATGACCGTTACCAGCCAATGTTGTTTACCGATATTTGTGTGTATCAACAATACCGCATTGGTGCTTATGAATCCGGCCTGACCTTTCCGCGAATGCTGGAATCGGCTGAGAAAATATCCTCCGGAGCGCAGCTGCATTTTCAATACCGGCTGGGAGATAATCCGGGCGTTTTTATTGCAGCGGTTGGATAGCCGAATGCATTATCAAATACCGTTTTTTCCGTTTCTCTCATAGTCACAATAAAAAAAGAAGGCCAGCGGGCCTTCTTTTTTATTATGTGTCTGAATATTGCGAAGATTATTTTACTTCAGTAATAAAACCATCGTGACTGCGGCGCACCTTCTGCAGATTCACCAGCCAGTCGCCTTCTTCAGCGCGATAGCCTAATGGCAGCAGAATAACCGAGCGTAAGCCTTTTTCTTTCAGGCCCAGGATTTCGTCTACTTTTTCCGGGACAAAGCCTTCCATCGGTGTGCTGTCTACCCGTGCTTCGGCGGCGGCGATTAATGCCGACCCCAGGCCGATATAAGCCTGTCGGGCAGCATGTTGGTAGTTGGCTTCAGCATCACGTTGCGGGTAGATGCCCAGCAGCATTGCGCGGTAATTTTCCCAGCCTTCGTTTTTAAAACCACGGATTTCGTTGGTCAGATCGAACATATGGTTAATGCGTTCTGCGGTGTAATTATCCCAGGCGGCAAACACCAGCAGGTGAGAACAATCGGTAATCTGTTCCTGATTCCAGGCATGGGGTTTGATTTGTTCACGTATTTCTTTGTTGGTCACAACCAGTACTTCATAGGGTTGCAGCCCGCTGGACGTTGCGGTCAGGCGAATCGCTTCGAGGATAGTATCGAGCTTTTCCTGCTCAACAGTACGGCTTGGGTCGAATTTTTTGGTGGCGTAGCGCCATTGCAGATTACTGATTACATCAGACATAAAAAACTTCCACAGAAACAGTGATACGAGGCCGGAGCGGCTGTTTGGGCTGGTACAGCATCAGGCTGTTGGCGCAAGTATACGCTTGTCAGCGAGAGGCTTTGAGTCGCGGTGGCGGGTAACACTATTGCGCTGATCCGGTTAATCCCCGGTACCTGAGGGCTGCAGCCCCGGCGCTACTGACTCTGCGCTACTGTGACTCTGCGCTACTGTGACTCTGCGCTACTGTGACTCTGCGCTACTGTGACTCTGCGCTACTGTGACTCTGCGCTACTGTGACTCTGCGCTACTGTGACTCTGCGCTACTGTGACTCTGCGCTGCAGATCCGGTCAATGCGACCACTTCAACCTGACTCTATTGTCCGGCTTTTCTCCTCAGTATCCGGCTCAGGGTGATGATAAGGACATTTCTGGTCATTTTGGGGTTTGACTCAGTTGCAATTCGTAATGATAATGAGTATCAATAACTATTGGTTTAAGTCTGCAGGTTCTGGGGAGGACTGATGAATACACAACGATTAAACCGCCTGGCGTGGAGTATTGCGCTATTGAATGTGGCCTCTGTGACATTGGCAGAAACCACAGTGGGCCAAGAGGCGGGAGCGCAGATCGCCGATACTGATAATGCGCCGGAACAGAGTGAGGTGCGCCTCGATAAAACCGTCGTTCGTGCGGAACTGACCAACTTTGGCGCGACCAAATCCAGTGTGCCTGTTGTTGAAACTGCGCGCTCTGTCTCGGTAGAAACCAGCGAACAATTTGAAGAAAAAGGCGCGCTGAATCTTTCTCAGGCTACCTCCTATATGGCCGGTGTGACCGCCGAAACTTATGGTTTTGCCACCCGTGGGGATGCTATTCACGCCCGTGGTCTGAGCCTGCCACGTTACCGCGATTCTATTCAGGAATTATTCGGCAGCTACAACACTACCCGTGCCGAAGTGTATACGCTGGAACAGGTCGAAGTGCTGAAAGGCCCGGTGTCGGTACTCTATGGGCAGGGCACGCCCGGCGGTATTGTTAACTATGTGTCGAAAACGCCGAAGGCGGACGCCGCGACCGAAATTGTTGCCGAGCTGGGCAACAATAACCGCAAGCAGCTGGCCGTCGACTCAACCGGTAAACTGGGCAGTGACAAATGGCTGTACCGTATGGTGGCGATGAAGCGCGACAGCGACACTCAGGTGGATTATGTTGAAGATAATACGCTGGTGCTGATGCCATCGGTCAGTTATGTACCGTCAGCGACCAGCCGTTACACCTTAATCGCTATGCATCAGAACACCGACAGCGATACCGGTGCGCAGTTTGTACCGGTGGAAGGAACCTTAAAACCGTTAAAAGACGGTACCTACCTCGATCAGGATGTGTATACCGGTGAGCCGGGCTGGAATAAATACGATACCCGCTCCAATCAGTTAACCGCTCTGGTTGAGCAGCAGCTGACAAACAATCTGGCACTGGAAGCGACCGCTTTATGGCGTGAAGGCAGCGCTGATTATAATCAGGCCTGGCCGGTCTTTACCGGTGCCGGTAACAGCCGCTATCTGAATGATATTCTCGGTACCAATGCCTTTACCGACACCACTGTGGCGCGGACTTTTTATAAAGCCGATAACGAATTTCAGCTGTATGCGTTGGATGTTCGCCTGTTAGCCGATTTTGATACCGGCGCGCTGCGTCATCAGATTCTGGTTGGTGCACAAAAGCAGAGTGTGACCACGGATAATGACACCGCACGTTCCGCCGATGGTGGTGCGTCATCCGGTAATTTTGATTACGTACTGGATCTGAAAAACCCGAAATACACCGGTGCGCCGGATGATTCGATGTTTACCTACACCGATAATCCGGAGCAGAAAATCGACAGTATCGGTTTGTATGTGTCCGATCAGATCAGTTATGACAACTGGCGTTTTACCGCCGGCCTGCGCTATGACGAAGTCGATAATGACACCGGCAGCCGCAAACAATCAGACGATGCGTTATCGGCCAGTGCCGGTGTGTTGTATGCCTTTGATAATGGCCTGGCACCTTACATCAGCTATTCCGAATCTTTCGAAACCGTGGTCGGTATTGATGCCAACGGTAAACAGCTGGAACCACGCGAAGCAACACAATATGAAGCGGGTCTGAAATTTGAACCTAACGGTTTCCCCGGATTATTTACGCTGTCGTATTTCGATATCGAAATTACCAATCTGCCCAACCCGAATGGCGTACCAGGCACCAATTCACAACAGCAGGGCGTAGCAAAAATTGACGGTGTTGAACTGGAAGGTAAGGCCAACGTCGGTGATTTTTATATTCAGGGTGCGCTGAGCACACTGAATACAGAAGATCAGAACGGCTACCAGTATGCGGCTGAGCCGGATAGCAATGCTTCGCTCTGGGTAGCCTGGAAACCGGCCGGAAAATTCCGCATGGGTGGCGGTGTGCGTTATGTCGGAGAAAGCGTGTCTGAAACGGCAACGGTTAAATACGTTACGCCGGATTACACCCTGGTCGACATGATGCTGGGCTACGAAGCAACCGAGCAGCTGGATCTGGCGCTGAACGTACGCAACCTGGGCGATGAGGAATACCTCACTTCCTGTCTGGCCCGTGGCGATTGTTTCCCGGGCGTGCGCCGTACCGTTAATGCCCGTGTTACTTACAACTTCTGATTATCGCGGCCAGCTGCCTGCGTATTAAGCAGGCAGCAGGCCCGGACGGATATTTATCATGATGTTATTTCTGATGGCAGCTGTCCCTGCGTTATGCGGGGTTGGTTGTCTTTTTTGTTCGTGGAAATCCGCACGGAAATACGGACGCAGCCTGGTTGTTTATGGCTGGCTGCTGCTGGCTTTGTCGCTGCTGGGCTGGATACAGCTGGCCGGGGCCGAATACGGCGTTGTGTTTGCGCTGTTATTTCCCGCTTTTTTTGCCTGGCTGATGATTGTTTTTCAGCGCCGCAAAGGCCGTCGTAAAACGTCAGCGCCAAAGACTGTTCAGCCCATGCCTGCGCCATCCTGGCAGGGAATTGGGCGGAATATTGCGCGCTTTCTCTGGTTATTTGCCGGCCTGGGTGTGGCCATGCTGTTGGTGAGTGTGGCACTGGTTATGCAATTTCCCTTTGCCGCCAATCTGAATCTGGCATCAGCATTGTTGTTATTTCCTCTGCTGTGGGCCGCCTCGGTGTGCTGGTTTCTGAGCAGTCGCAAACCCTGGAAAGTATCGTTACTGAGCACCGTAGCGGCACTGGTGTCATCCTTATGGTTATTGGTTTGATGGTGTTATGAAATATTCCAGACAATTAGTGAAATCCAGTCTCAGCGCACACAGCTGGCTGGGCATTGGCATGGCAGCGGTGCTGTATCTTATTATTCTGAGCGGTACGCTGGTGGTGTTTCATACGCATATCGAACGCTGGGAGCAACCGCTGGCAGCGGAGTTCCATGAGTTTGATGCGGCCGCGGTTGAAAGCGCATTTAATGAATATCTGACCACGCCCGATAATCTGACGCCGCATATGTATCTGGTCTTTCCGTCAGACGCGATGCCGCGGATTAAATTCGCCAACGAGCAGCAGGGCGAATACCGTAATGCCGATGGCAGTGCCGGAGTGCCGGCCTATGACGACTGGGCGCACCAACTCAGCGACCTGCACTATTACCTGCACCTGCCGACAAATATCGGCATAATTCTGGTGAGTGCGATGGGGGTTATTCTGCTGGCGCTGATCATCAGCGGTTTACTGGCGCATCCATCTATTATCAAAGATGCCTTTGCTTGGCGTTCCGGTTCTGAACGCATTCATTTTACCGATCTGCATAACCGTCTGAGCGTCTGGGGTTTGCCATTTCATCTGATGATGGCCTTTACCGGTGCGTATTTTGGCCTGGCCGGGCTGATTATTCTGATTGCTGCTGAAGCCTTTCATGATGGCGACCGGGAAGCGGTAACGCGGCAATTTTTCAGTGGCGACCCGGTGGTAGAAGCACAGCCATTACAGGTGGATATTCAGCAGCCGCTGCAGTATCTGAATGCCAACGTGCCCGATGGTCAGTTATTGTTTATGACCATCCACGAAGCCGACAGCGAACAACGCTTTCAGGAATATTATGTGCAGCAACCGGGGCGGCTGATTTATTCCGAAAATTACCGCTTCGATATGCAGGGCAATTTCCTCAACCGTGCCGGCTATTCCGACGGTGATCTGGCCAAACAGATTGTGTATTCCATTTATCGCCTGCATTTCGGCAATTTTGCCGGTATGGGCAGCAAGCTGCTTTATTTTGTAATGGGGCTGGCCCTTACGGTCGTCTGCGTCAGCGGCATTAATATCTGGCTGAACCGGCGCAAACACGAAGATCTGCTCAACCGCTTATGGGTAGCAGTGGTGTGGGGCGCACCGCTGGCCATTACCGTCTCCGCCATCAGCGGCGTGTTAGCGCGCTGGCCATCGGTAATACCTTTCTGGAGCGTACTGCTGGCAGCGCTGGTATTGGCGGTAATTGCTCAGCCAGCGGCCCGGTTCCGGCGCCAGATTCAGCTTGCCGGAATACTGACCGTATTCGTGCTGTTGGCAGGCTATGCCATTCAATTCGGGCTGGCAGCTGCTTTTGGCGCCGGATTACTGCTGACCTGCGGCCTGTTGGTGTGGGCGCTGGTGCTCGCTGTGTTTGTGATCCGAAGCTCAGGGACTGGGGTGGGAAAAACCGGGTAAGTGCAGGGCAGGGGGGCGGAGAGGGAAGAGAGAAAATTGGTATCGGACACCTGGTCAGTTTGACTTGGTGTCCGTTAAAGCGGGGCAGGATCAACCTCGCTCCTTTGACCAGCTGTTTACTGCTTTTTGTAGCAACTGCCTTGTACGTTGGCTGAATAATTTATCTTGCGATGCATCGAATAGTAACTGAGCCGACTCTTCGGATAACTCTATGACTGGAACCCATTCTGCAGCCATTTCAGCCCAGCGCGACATCCTTTGCTCGAAGGAGAATATTACAGGCACATGAAATGGGAACGATTCCGCTAGCTCTGACTCGAAACCATTTTCGAGTAAACCAGCTTTCAGTAATTCTAGCTGGCGCTCATAGCTTTCTCCGTAGCCCTTTTTCATTATAGGTAAAAGCATTAATCCGGATTTCCCTTCACCTATTTTTATCGGGCTATCCTTGTCGATATACCACTCACCATCAGAATATGAGACATACGCGGACCAGCCTCCAGCATTGGTAAACAGTGGTCCAATCCATTTCATGGTGATAATTCTCCTCGGACACTAACGCTTACAGCAGAGGCGTGAGCTTGCGAGCGTCCTCCTGCCTGTTTTTGTTAGATGTTTTTTCCTATATCTTTAAGAATCCTCGGTATTTCGTCATAACTTTCATACCAAATAATATTCACGCCAAGTTCCCGCATGACCTCTTCATTTAGGCTGTGGTGCCTCTCGAGGAATGTTCTTATCGTAGTAGCTGACGCGTTTACTACGCTCTTTCCACCTTCTTTAGCGAATTCTTCGTAATCTATCCTCTTAAGGAATGCGAAGTGCTTTGGCTTATCCAGTGATTTCGCGGATATTTCAAGCAGCCTTCTTAAGTTCGGATCGGTAAGCGAAAGACCAACCATCAAACATGCTGTTTCTTTTAAGCTATTTAGCTGTATTAAGTTCGACCAATGATATGCCTCACCATATATCTGGTGATAACCTTCTTCCGAGAAGGCCAAAGTTGACTGGTCGATATTAGGATAATTAGTTCTATCTTCTGGTAAGAATCCGTGAACATGATAAATTGGCAAGTCTTCTGGCCCGGCCAGGTCAATTTCCTCAAAAATACTCTTAAAAGACAATCCACGCTCAAGAAGCTCCCTCTCAAGCAAGTCATCGAAGTTATAAGTGAGAACAGATCTAACCCTAGCGCCTGTTCGGCTTGGGGTGCATAAACTCGCAATTGACTTTATCAAAGGTGAATTTATTGAGAATCTTTTGTTTCTTAATGCATATAACTGATTAGTTACGGACTCGATGAATTTGCTTTGCTCTTCACTAGACCCTGAAGATAACCCTTTTCTTAAATAACGAGCGAGCATTAACGCAGAAGGCCCATCTATTTCACGCAACCTTCTAACAATACTCGATATTTGATCATTTTCAGTTTTCTTCTCACCTAAACCGTCATCGGTGAGCATAGAAACAAAAAGTGAATTTAATAGTGTATCCCAGTCAGGAAGACCAGCACTACTAGACACACCAGCTCCAAGCATCATTGAAAATCTGCCACTGCTATAATGATAAGCGACCTCTTTAATCACCTCGTTTCTTTGTTCTTTCCAATCGTCGGATGAGCGGGAAATCGCTTGCTTAAATCGAATTGAGAAGAGGGTATTAACCAATTTTGTGGCTTCAGCCTGATGTTTTTTAATCAAGCCTTGTATTTCATCCTTTCCCCAAAAAAATACCTTTTCTTTGAAATTACTGCTTAACTTTTCAAAGTAGGATGAGCTCTTAATTTCTCGCATTGAGATAATTAGAAGCGCTTCATTTTCGGATCTAATGAATTTTTTATGCCAATTGACGATAGAATTGACTTTATTTGGAGATATTGAATGAACTATTTCGATAGCTAATGGTTGATTAATTCCCGCCAGACCATTTGGAGCATAGGCATCAAATCTAGATTTAGAGTTTCGCTCTTCGGTAATCAACTCACTTCCAGAACTAACTGCTTCTATCCGTAGCAGTTCCAGTAAAAAAGATTCAACCAGGTAGTATCCGCCTGATCCATAGTCAAATAGCTTTTCTTCTAGGATATTAAAATTCAATTTCTAGGTTTCCTGTCATTTTGACATCTAACAGTTTCTTAGTAGGCATGCTCATTTACACACCTGTGTCCTTGTTCAAGGTCCGAGTCTAACCCACTGTCACCGCTGCGAAAAGCGCCGCTAATGACATTGCTATCAGGCTATAAACGCGCACGCACACTATCACTCCGCCATCGTTTTACACTTAGCGCACTATCTCGTTGATCAATCCGTTAACTCATTGATTTTACAGGGTATATTCTTCCTGGTAGGTGACAGATTGCGCATCGTTATTTTGATACCGGCGCGTAAACGCGCAGGATTCCGGCCATTTATTAAAATAATCTGGTGGACTATTCAGTAGTCTGATACGCAGTCGTCTGGTGCGGTGTTTATTACTGCGCCCAGCAGCCCCGACCGAGCTACACTATTTTTATATATTGCGGAGGTGCTTATGCGTATTGGTGTCCCGAAAGAGATTAAAAACCATGAATACCGGGTTGGCCTGACCCCGGACAGCGTGCGCGAGCTGGTGCATCGCGGTCATGAAGTCTGGGTGCAGCAGAACGCAGGAGCGGCCATTGGCTTCAGTGATGACGATTATCTGAGCTGTGGGGCAATGGTCGTTGATACCGCGGCTGAGGTGTTTGATAACGCCGAACTGATCGTTAAGGTCAAAGAGCCGCAGCCGGAAGAAATCAGCCTGATCAGTGCTGAACATACGCTGTTTACCTATCTGCATCTGGCGCCGGACCCGGCACTGACCCAGGCGCTGATGGCAACCGGTGCCACAGGCATCGCCTATGAAACCGTCACCGATAAAGCCGGGCGGCTGCCATTATTGGCCCCGATGTCAGAAATCGCCGGGCGCATAGCGGTGCAAGCCGGTGCCCGCAGTCTGGAGATGGAGGCTGGCGGGCGCGGGGTGTTGCTGGCCGGAGCGCCGGGAGTGCCGGCTGGCGAGGTGGTGATTATCGGCGCCGGGGTCGTAGGGCGAAATGCTCTGGCCATCGCCGTGGGCATGGGCGCGCAGGTCACCGTGCTCGATACCTCGATGCAGGCGCTGCGCGAGCTGGATCAGCAGTACGGCAACCGCATCCAGACCCGTTTTTCTACCCGCACCGTATTGGATGAGTGTCTGCCCAGGGCCGATCTGGTGATTGGTGCGGTATTAATTCCCGGTGCTGCAGCGCCTAAACTGGTGCTGCGTACTCATTTAGAAAGCATGAAGCGCGGCGCGGTGATCGTCGATGTCGCCATCGATCAGGGCGGTTGTGTGGAAAGCGCACGGCCAACCACCCACAGCAATCCAACCTATGTCGACAGCGGCGTGGTGCACTACTGCGTTGCCAATATGCCGGGGGCGGTAGCCCGCACTGCCACGCAGGCACTGAACAACGCTACCTTGCCCTTTGTTCTGGCGCTGGCGGCTAAAGGGGTTGAGCAGGCGCTGCGTGATGACCCGTATTTGCGTATGGGCCTGAACCTGTGTCAGGGCGCGCTGACCAGTGCCGAAGTGGCGGCCAGTCAGGGTGTGGATTATGTTGAGCGCGAGACGCTGCTCGGGCTCTGAGCGTATCCGCAGATAAAAAATACCAGCAAACATAAAAACGGAGCGTCAGGCTCCGTTTTTTATGGCCTGTCCAGATTCCGCTTATCGCCAGCAAGTGATCCGCTCTCAAAGACCATCTTCTCTGGTACTCTATGGCCTGCCAACCACTTGCCCGCAGGGAAAGCATGTTCCGCCTCTATCATTCCAACGATCTTGAAATTCTTAAGGGCATTCTTGTCCATCAGATGCAGGAATCGCCCGTCGGCCCCTTTGGTCAGGAAGCCATTCTGGTACAGAGTCAGGGCATGTCGCACTGGCTCAAACTACAGCTGGCTGATTCGCTGGGGATCGCCGCGCAGGTGGATTTTCCGCTGCCCTCAAGCTTTGTCTGGCAGGTGTTTAACCGTCTGAAACCGGAGCTGCCGGAACGCTCCCATTTCGATAAACAGATCATGGCGTGGAAGCTGGTGCGTCTGTTGCCAATGCTGGCAACACAGCCGGGCTGTGAGGCCATTGCCCATTACCTGCAGAACGATGCCGATGGCGTTAAGTGTTATCAGCTGGCGCAAACCATCGCCGACGTGTTTGACCAGTATCTGGTGTATCGCCCGGACTGGCTGCTGAGCTGGGAGCTGGGTGAGGATGAAGTCGCCGATACACAGGTATCGGCCCATCCGTGGCAGCCGCTGGTGTGGCGGGCGTTAGTGGCCGACAGCGCCAGACTTGGTCATTCGCTGGATCACCGCGCGCGCCTGCTGCAGGAGCTGGAACAGCTGGTGCAGGCCCATCCTGAACGTCTGGCCGATCTGCCCAAACGGTTGTTTGTGTTTGGTATTGCGGCGTTGCCCGGCAGCTACTGGCAGGTGTTGCAGGCGATTTCGCCGGTGATTGAAGTGCATTTCTTTTTGCTCAATCCGTGCAAAAACTTCTGGGGCGATATCGTCAGCGAACGGCAGAAGATGCGCATTCTGCGTGATAACCCAGAGGTGGAAACCCTGCTGGACAGCGGTAATCCGTTACTCGCTTCCTGGGGGCGTTTAGGGCGCGATTTCCTCACGCTGGTACACGAAACCGCCGAGCAGTATGAAGGCCGTATTCAGGATGTGGATGCCTATTTAGAGCGGGAGCTTGAACCTGAATCACAAACGCTGCTGGCGCACCTGCAGCAGGACATCCTCACCCTCACTGATCGTCAGCAGGGCGCGTTCAGTAAAGAGGCACAATTACACAGCCACTTTAAACAAAGCATCGCGTCTGATGACGGCAGCGTGCGTTTAATCAGCGCCCACAGCCCATTGCGTGAAGTGCAGCGCCTGTACGATCAGATTCTGCACTGGCTGGATAACGACCCGGACCTTAAACCGCGCGATATCGTGGTGATGGTGCCGGATATCGACCAGTACGCGCCCTATATCGACGCCGTATTTGCCAGCAGCCGCGCGCGCACAGATCAGGGCGGTGAGTACCGTATTCCCTGGGCCATTGCCGACCAGTCGATGGCGCAGGAAGATCCGCTCATCGACAGCTTCCTCAGCCTGTTGGGGCTGGGTGACTCGCGCCTGCTGATTACCGAAGTGCAGGACTGGCTGGATGTATCCGCTATCCGCAGCCGTTTTAATATCCGCGAAGACGATCTGCCGGCACTGCGTGACTGGCTGGCGCAGGCGCAGATTCGCTGGGGCTTAAACAGCGAACAGCGTCAGCAGCTGGGCTTGCCGGCGTTTGAGCAGAACAGCTGGCGTAAAGGTTTGCGCCAGTTATTGCTGGGTTATCTGACCCCGGACAGCCGTCAGGATTTTATGGGCGATTTTCCGGTGGCGGCCACCGAAGGCAACGAAGGCGAATTGCTTGGTCATTTAATGGCCTTTATCGACGTGCTGGAACACTGGCAGCGGCTGTTTGCGGCCGGGCCGCGTCATGTTGCTGACTGGTCGGCGTCGCTGCTGCGGCTGCTGGATGATCTGTATCTGGCCGACAGTATTGAGCAGAACTCGCTGCAGCGTATCCGCGATGCTATTCAGCGCTGGCAGGAAGAATTAACCCTGGCCGGCTTTAACGGCGAATTATCCGCACCGGTGGTGCGCAGCTGGTTTAACGAACAATTAGGGCAGCAGGGCGGCTGGCAGCGTTTTCTCGCCGGGCCGGTGAACTTCTGTACCCTGATGCCGATGCGTTCCATCCCGTTTAAAGCGGTGTGTCTGCTGGGCATGAACGACGAGGATTATCCGCGCCGGGTAACGCCGGTGGGCTTCGATTTAATGGTTGCCGGGCGCAGCCGCCGTGGTGACCGTTCACGCCGCGAAGATGACCGTTATCTGTTTCTGGAGGCGGTGTGTTCGGCGCAGGATTATCTGTACATCAGTTACCGTGGTCACGATGTGCGGGAAAATGCCGAATTGCAGCCGTCGGTGCTGGTGGCGGAACTGCGCGATTATTTATGCGATGGTTTTGCCCTTGAGCAGGATCTTGATTTACCGCACCAGCAAAGCCGTCAACAGATGCTGCACTGGCTGCTGGAGGAGCTGCCACTGCAGCCCTATAACCGTCAGGCCTTTGCGGCTGATGATTTATTGAAGCGTCATGTGCGCAGTTATCAGCAGGTGTGGGCCGACGTCGCCGCTGAGCAGGGTACTGGCCATGAAGCGGAAAATGATCATTTCTTCAGTGAGCCGCTGGCTATTCCGGCCGATATCGATACCAGCGTGGTTGCCTGGGAAGACGTGAAGCAGGCCCTGGCAGACCCGCTTAAATATTTTGTCACCCGCCGCTTAAAAGCCTCGTTCGATGTGTACTGGCAACAGCACGAAACCGAAGAACCCTTTGCCTTAAATGGTCTGGATTTATATCAGCTGAAAGACGACTGGCTGCAATTGGCCATGGCCGATATTCAGCAGGGCCACGCTGAAGAATTAAGCGATGAACTGGCTTTTACCCGTCGCCAGCAGGCGCTGGGGCAATTACCGGTAAATGCTCTGGGTAAAGTCTGGAGCGATGATCTGATTGATTATTCGCGCCCGCTGGCGCAGAAAATCGTCGAATTATCCGAATTCCGTATGGAGGTAAAAGCACTGTCGGTACCGTTGGAAAACTGCACCGTGCAGGGCGAACTGCAGCAGGCATTTGTGCGCCATCAGGGTGATGATTGCGGTTATCTGCTGTATCACCGCGTCGGTGATATTTATGGTAAACATTTATTGCAGGCCTGGCTGGATGCCTTGCTGGTGGCTGCGGCCGCGCCGGCTCTCTCTCCTCAGAGTATCAGTCATGTCTGCCTGCTCGGTTTAAGCAAAGACAAGGGTAATACCTGGCTGCGGGAAATACAGCTGGGCTTGCCCGCACCGGACACTGCGCTGGCTTTAATTAAACAGGCCGTCGACTGGTACTGGCAGTGCTGGTGTAAACCCATCGCGCATTTACCCGATACGCTGTGGAGTCTGATTCAGGCGCAGGAATTATTTGCCGAAAAACACGCCGACGATGCCGACGCGCAAGCCGATGCCATGCAAAAAGAAATCAACAAACTGGCCGAGCGGGATTTTGGTGAACTGGCATCACCTTATTTACAGCGCTGTTTGCCGGACTTTGTCGCGCAGTTGCAAAGCCAGTCGCCCGATCAGTGGCTTGCTGAGCAGGGCATCTTGCTGACCAGTCTGAAAAAACACATAAAAACCGATGAACTGCATAAAGACTCCGCTGCCAGCTACGGTGGAGGAGAAGGCGTATGAAAACCTTATCCATTCCTGATTTTCCGCTGTACGGTCAGTCGCTGATTGAAGCCAGTGCCGGTACCGGTAAAACCTTTACCATTACCGGCCTGTATAACCGTCTGATTCTCGGTCATGGGCGCAGCAATGCTGATGGACAGAGTGAACGGCTGGGCTGTGATCAGATTCTGGTGGTGACCTTTACCCGTGCCGCTACCGAAGAGTTGCGTGGCCGTATCCGCCAGCGTCTGCGTGATACGCTGGAAGATTTATTGTCGCTGGAAAACGGCCAGCCGATTGAAGCGCAGCAGCTGCAATATTTACAGCAACTGGCTGAGGCACGGCACAGCGATATCGACAGCCTGTGTAAGCAACTGAAACCCTGGCTGCAAAGCAATCTGGCGTTAATGGATGAAGCGGCGATTTATACCATTCACGGTTTCTGTCAGCGCATGCTTAAGCAGTTTGCCTTCGACAGTGGTGTGGTGTTCAGCGCCGAGCTGGTGCTCGACAGTGACAGCTACCTGCAACAGGCCTGTGAAGATATCTGGCGTCAGCAGGCCTATAGCCTGAATGAACAGCAGAGCCGTTATTTAATCAGCCGTTATGCCGGCCCGGACGATGTGCTGGCGAAAGTGAAAGCACGGATTAACCGCCCGGATATGACGGTAATTCCGCCGCTTTCAGCTGATGGTCTGAACAGGGCGTGGCAAAGTGCCGAAGCCGCATTTACGAGCGCCAAAGCCGCCTGGTCGCAAATCAGTGCAGCTGATGTGGTGCAGTTAATTGCGGATTCCGGGCTGGATAAAAAATCCTACAGCAAACGTTTTGCCCCGAACTGGGTGGAAGAAGCGGCCGGTTATTTTGCCGGGCGTTTTTATATGCCAGCGCCGAAAAATCTCTACCGTATGACGCCAACCGCGATGGCAGAAAAGCTGAAAGACGGTGGTGAATTACCGCAGCATGCAGCCTTTGACGCCACTGAAGATTTTCTGCAGGCGGCCAAGCAGTTAGCACTGCTGCTGGAAGCCGCGTGGATGGACGCCATTAAAGAACGTTATTTCGAGCTGCTGGAAAAAGCCGGTGCTTTAACCCCGGATGATTTATTGCGTTTATTGGTGAATGCCTTGCGTGCCGATCAGGGCGAGTTGCTGGCCAGTCATATCCGCCGTTTATATCCGCTGGCGATGATCGACGAGTTTCAGGATACCGACCCACAGCAGTACGAAATTTTTAACCGGATTTATCCGCCGTTAAGTGAGAATGATAACGCGCTGGCGACGCAGCCAGGTCAGCATGGGTTAATTATGATCGGCGACCCTAAACAGGCCATCTACGGCTTCCGCGGCGCTGATATTTTTACCTACATCAAAGCCCGCCGGCAGCTTTCCGAAGAGCGCCGTTTTACTCTGGAAAAAAACTGGCGCAGTCATACCCGACTGGTCGCCGGGGTAAACCAGTTATTCGCCGGCCACGACAGTCCCTTTGTATTCGATCAGGATATTCAGTTCGTTAATGTATCGGCGGCAGGTAAACCCGACGGCCATCCATTAAAAATTGCCGGTGAAGAACAAACCCCGCTGCAACTGTGGCATGACGGCGGTGAATATTCCCGTAGCAGGGCGCAATTTACCGCTGCAGAACAGTGTGCTGAGAAAATTGATGCCTTAATGCACGGTGATGCGACGCTGGGGGATGAGCCGGTGCAGGCGCGCGATATTGCCGTGCTGGTGCGCAGCCGCAAGCAGGCCGGATTAATCCGTGAGGCGTTATCCGCGCGTCAGATCGGCAGTGTGTTTTTAACCCGCGACAGCGTGTACGACAGTCTGGAAGCGCAGGATTTATTTGCCTGGTTGCAGGCGGTGGCTCACCCAACCGATGAGCGTGCACTGCGTACCGCGATGGCAACGGAAACCCAGGGCTTAACTGCCGCGCAGCTGGATGCTCTGTTAAATGACGAGCTGGCGTGGGAGCGCACGCTGGAACAAAACCACAGTTATCATCAGCTGTGGCAACGCCGTGGCGTGATGGCGGCCATTATGCAGTGGCTGGAAGAAGACGGCCGCGCGCAACGCTTACGCCGCCATCAGGATGGTGAGCGCCGTATTACCAACCTGATGCATCTGGGTGAATTACTGCAGAGCGCTGCCCGCCGTTTACGCGGCCACGAGGCATTATTGCGCTGGTTTGGTGAGCATATTTTCTCCGATAACCGCAGTGGCGACGAAGCACAGTTGCGTTTAGAGAGCGACGCCAATCTGGTTACTATTGTCACCATCCATAAATCCAAGGGGCTGGAATATCCGCTGGTGTTTTTACCCTTCCTGTGGGACGACAGTTATTTACCGAATCCGAAAAGCGATACCCAGTATTTCAGTGAACGCGACGGCATGGTGCTGAATCTTGAGCCGGATGATGAAGCCAAAGCGTTGGCGCAGCGTGATTCTCTGGCGGAGTCTTTGCGTTTGCTGTACGTGGCCTTAACCCGTGCGGTGCAGGGCTGTTTTATCTGGCTGGCCGATGCCGTGGATGGCAAAAGCAAAAAAGAGAAAAAATCCCGTATTGCGCAAACCGCGCTGGGCTATTTGCTGGCACTGGAAAATGATCCTGACTGGGCCGGCTTAAAACAATCAGCTTCAGCTGAATGTTTAATTACCGGTTTGCCGGTCTGGCCGATAGATGAGCTGCGTCGTCAGGCTGTAATACAGGAGCCGCCAAAGGCGGCTGTGTGCCGGCCGCACAGCTGGGACAGCTGGCGGGTAAGCAGTTACAGCCAGTTAACCGCCGATGATCATAGCGGGCATTCTGCTCACGACGATGTATTGGTGATGGATGAAGTATCCGGGCAGAACGACAGTGATGAGTCCCTTGCCGAGCTTATTGGGGCCGAGCTGATCGAAACCTCCGTTATGGATGACATGCCAAACCGCGAATTTGATGCAACAGCACCGGCACTGACCTTTGCTAAAGGCGCGAACGCCGGTACCTGTCTGCACGCAATTTTTGAACACTGGGATTTTGTGGATGCCGATGCGCTGCTCAGCATTACCGAACGTGAACTGAGCCACTATGGTTTAGCACTCAGTGAGGATGAAGCCGGCGCTGAGGAAAAACAAAAGCAGATCAATAACCTTGCTGGCTGGATGCAGGCGGTGGTGAACAGTTCGTTGATGAATGAGCAGGGCGAGCAATTTGCCTTAGCGGATATTTCTGCGGCCAATCGCCTCGATGAAATGGAATTTTACCTGCCGGTGCAGCAGCTTAAGGCGGCGGATATTAATCGTCTGTTAACCGACCCGGCGAAAAGCGGGCGCTTTCATTTCGATACCTTAAGCGGCTATTTAAAAGGTTTTATTGACCTTATTTTCTGCCATAACGGCCGCTATTACGTGGCGGACTATAAATCCAATCATCTGGGGTTCAGCATTAATGACTACACCCCGGCGGCATTAAAAGTGGCGATGGCCGATCATCAGTATGATTTACAGGCCTGGCTCTATACGGTCGCCCTTGACCAGCTGCTGCGTCAGCGTCTGAATCATTATGATCCGGCTAAGCATCTGGGTGGCGTGTATTACTTCTGGCTGCGCGGTATGCATTTAGGTAGCAATGCGCCGCGTTTAAATGCCGATGATGCGGCTGTCTCACAGCAGGATTTATTTGCCGCGCCCGCGCTGACTCAGGTGCCGGGCGTGTATTACCACGCTGTCGACCCTGATGAATTGCAGCGCTGGCGGCAGGTGCTGTTGCCGGATTCTGTCTGTGCGCGAAACAGAACTGATAACAAAGCGGAGGCCGGTGTATGAATCCGCTGCTGTTGCAATATTTACCCGAAATTGAAGTGAAAAACCTGCGTGATATTGACCGTCAGGTGGCTATGCAGATGCTGCAGTGGGAATTACAGGCGTCGGCAGAGACAGAACCACACACACTGCAGTTGCTGGCGATGGCGTCGGTGATGGTCAGCGTTGCTCTGGGCAAGGGGCAGGTGTGTCTGCCGCTGACATCCTGTGCCTTGCCTGAATGGCGCGAGTTCTGGAGTGAGCATTCGTTACTGGCCAGTTCACAGCTGGCTGCTTGCCGTACGGTGTATGTGGCAGAGGCTGACCCGAAAACAGCCGTTGGCGAATTTCGCGATTACGCCCAGCAGCCGCTGGTGCTGCATGGCAATAATCTTTATCTGGCGCGCTACTTTTTCTACGAACGCGGTGTATTAACCCAGATTCACCAGCGACTGGCGCAGGAACCGGCGTTAAAGGATACGGAACTGACCAGCACGCTGACGCAATTATTCGGCGATCCGGGTGCTGCTGGCTCGGGGGCTGCTAGCTCAGAGGCAGTGGTTGATTGGCAGAAAGTGGCTGCGGCCAGTGCCTGTATCCGTAATTTTGCGGTGATTACCGGTGGCCCGGGTACGGGTAAAACCACCACGGTCACGCGTCTGCTCAGTGCGCTGCTCAGCCAGAACCCGCAGATGTCGATTGCGCTGGCTGCGCCCACAGGTAAAGCCGCTGCGCGCATGACGGAATCCATTCGTGGTGCCAAATTACGGGCCCAGCAAAGCGGCGAAAAATCGTTGCCTTTTGCCGAACAGATTCCGGACGACAGCTATACGCTGCATCGTTTGCTGGGCTGGTCGCCGCGCGGCTTCCGTTATAACGCCAATCGCCATTTACCCTTCGATTGCGTGGTGGTGGATGAAGCGTCGATGGTCGATCTGCCGATGATGTATCACCTGTTTCAGGCATTGGCCGCGGATACCCGCTTAATTCTGCTCGGCGACCGTGATCAGCTGGCTTCGGTAGAAGCGGGCAGTGTGCTGGCGGATTTATGCGATGCCGGCGTGCAGCACGGTCCGGACAGCGCCTTTGCTCAGCGCCTGCAACAACTGACCGGTTTTGATTTAACGGCCGTCACAGAAGGTTCTGTAAGCCCGATGCAGAATGCGGTGGCGTCACTGCGGGTATCCCATCGCTTTACCGCGGAAAGTGGCATTGGCCAGCTGGCGGCGGCGGTCAATAACAGTGACATTGCACGCGCTGATCAGGTGCTGCGCCAGTTTGCCGATGTACGCTTTGTGGCGGTAAATCCGCTGGCCGAGCAGCCGTTCTGGCAACAGCCGCAATGGCAGCAACCCCTGGTGGATGGCTACCGTGATTACGCCGAAGCGTTGCGCGCTTTTGCTGCGGATAAAGCCGCTGCGAACGATGTTTTCAGCGCCTTTAACCGTTTTCAGATTCTCGTCGCTTTACGCCAGGGGCCTTATGGGGTTGAACAGGTGAATCAGCGCACTGAGCGTTTACTGCAGGCAGCGGGATTAATCGATACCCGTGCTTCGGCTTCCGGCTGGTACGCCGGCCGTCCGGTAATGATCAGCCGTAACGATTACGATCTCGGCCTGTATAACGGTGATATTGGTATTGCTTTGCCGCTGACGGATGAGCAGGGCAGGCAGACGTTAAAAGTCGCCTTCCCGGATGCCGACGGCGGCGTGCGTTATTTATTGCCCAGCCGTTTGCCGGCCCATGAAACCGCTTTTGCCATGACCGTGCATAAAAGCCAGGGCTCGGAATTTGATCATCTGTGTCTGTTGTTACCGGAGCAGTGGCAGAGCGTTATTACCCGCGAGTTGATTTACACCGCCATTACCCGCGCGAAAAAGACCTTCAGCCTGTTTGGCGGCACAGCCTGCTGGCAACAGGGGCTGAATACCCGGGTGCAGCGCGCCAGTGGTTTACGCGAAGCACTCTGGTCTCAGCGCTGAGGTCTGGTTTAGTGTTTTCACCGGTTTTTGCTTACGCAGGTGTTTGTTTACGTGCTCAATATTTTTTATTGACCACGTAAACAAGGCTGTATACATTTGTATTCACTGTGTATGCAGATGAACAGGGAAGCTCATGATCAGCAAGTCACAATCAATCAGTGTGCGTTTATCGGAAGACGATTACGCCTATCTGATGGCCATCCGCCAGAACGGTGCGCTGACTCAAAGCGATAAAGTTCGCGAGCTGATTGCTATGGCGCGGGAAGCGGTGGGCACCGAAAGTTTTGCCCGCTCGTTTATTACCGCCAGTGACAGCATGGCGCCGTATCGCGCACGTTATAAATCCCCCGAATCTGACCGCAGCATCCTGAATGAAGCGGTATTTGATCTGCTTACCGAAAGCGCTGCCATTATTCAGTCGCAGGACAGCAAAGCCTGTGCTGCCGATCTCGAACGGCAATTATTTCCCGTTGTCAGCGATCTGCTGCGCCGTCTGCTGCCGCCATTACTGGCACAAAGCGGCGGTACACTACTGAATAATGATCTGGCTGAGCAACTGCAACAGCAGCTGCTGACGGATTTTTCTCACCTGAATTGCGCCAACCGCAAGGAGTAACACCATGTCTGAAAGATTATTAAAACGTATCGGCCGGCTGGTGTCGGCATCCGCCAACTCTCTGGTCGACAGTCTGGAAAATGCCGCACCGACCATGGTGATGGAAGAAGCGATCCGCGAAATCGACAGCGCCATTGCCGATGTCCGTGCCCAGCTGGGTAAAGTTGAAGCGGCGCGTTATCTGAGCACCAAAAGTTTAAACGCGGATAACAGCCGTCATGCTGAACTGCAGGCGCAGATTGAAGTGGCTGTTGCTCAGGGCCGCGATGATCTGGCCGAAGCGGCGATTGCGCGCCAGATGGATATCGAAGCCATGATTCCCGTGGTGGAAAAAAGCATCGCCGACAGCGACGCCGAAATTAATGAACTGAATTCTTATATTCAGGCACTGCAGGCGAAAAAACGCGAAATGCAGGAAACCCTGAAACATTATGAAATTGCCAATGCCGCTGCGGTGCAGGCTGAACATGCCGGCACGGCCTCGACCGCCACGCAGGTGGAGCAGGCGACCGATGCTTTTAACCGCATTCTGAATAAAGCCGGTGCACCGGGTGTGAGCAGTGGTGATGAGCGTAAGCTGGCCGAACTCGATCAGCTGGCCCGTCAGAACCGCATTCAGGAACGACTGGCGCGGGTTAAATCGCAGGCGAACGATTAATGGAATTTCTGTTTTCAGACGGCAATTATCCTTTTGCCGTCGCGCTGGTATTAATGCTGATTATCGCCGTGCTGGAAGGTGTGCTGGTGGTCATCGGTCTGGGCTTATCACAATTTATTGATGGCCTGTTACCCGACGTTGACTTGAGCGTTGACGGCGAGGTGCCGAATATGGGGCTCAGCCGTTTTCTGGCCTGGCTGCGTATTGGTCAGGTGCCGGTGCTGATTATTCTGGTGATGCTGCTGATGTTTTTCGGACTCAGCGGTGTGGTGCTGCAATCACTGTTTATGTCGGCCTTCGGTTTTATGCTGCCGGCGATCGTTGCCGTGGTGCCGGCGCTGGCGGTTGCGTTGCCTCTTACGCGCCTGCTGACCGGGTTGCTGGGCAAAGTATTACTGAAAGACGAAACAGAAGCGGTATCTTCCGCGTCTTTTATCGGCCAGGTAGCGACCATTACGCTGGGTGAAGCCCGTCAGGGCAGTCCGGCGGAAGCGCGATTCCGCGATCAGTTTGGTACAACGCATTATCTGATGGTTGAACCGGATGGTGATGAAATCTATCGCGCCGGCGACAGTGTTTTGCTGGTGCAACAGAAAGGTGCTGTGTATCTGTGCATCCGCCCGGATAACCAACACCTGCAATAAGCAAAACCTGCAACAATTAAAAATTACATTACGGACTACTTTTTAAAACTCTCAGGGAGCTTTTATGGATAACCTTTTCTCAGCAGTCTTTTTTGCTGGATTTATTTTTGTCGGCCTGCTGGTCATTGGGATGATTTTTGCGCGTTTATATACCCGCGCATCGAAAGAACGGTCTTTTGTCCGTACCGGTATGGGCGGGCAGAAAGTCATTATGAACGGCGGGGCGATGGTGCTGCCGGTATTGCATGAAATTATTCCCGTCAATATGAACACCCTGCGTCTGGCGGTATCACGTAAAGAACAGCAGGCGCTGATTACCAAAGACCGTATGCGTGTCGACGTACTGGCCGAGTTTTATCTGCGCGTTAAACCCGATGCGGATGCCATTGCCAACGCGGCCCAAACTCTGGGTGCGCGTACGCTGGACCCGGATGCGCTGAAAGAAATGATCGAAGGTAAATTCGTTGATGCCCTGCGTTCGGTGGCGGCAGAAATGGAAATGGCTGAACTGCATGAACAGCGCAGCCAGTTTGTACAGAAAGTACAGCAGGTCGTGAGCGAAGACCTGCTGAAAAACGGTCTGGAACTGGAATCGGTTTCCCTGACCGGTCTGGATCAGACGCCACGTGAATTCTTCTCGCCGGACAACGTGTTCGATGCCGAAGGTCTGGCGCGTATGACCCGTTCGATTGAATCACGCCGTAAGGAAGTGAACGAAATTGAGCAGGAAACCCGTGTACTGATCGAACAGAAAAACCTCGAAGCAGAACGTCAGCGTCTGCAGATTGAGCGTGAAACCCGCTACGCCAAAATGGAGCAGGAACGCGAAATTGCCACCCGCGAAGCTGATCAGCAGGCTGAAATCGCCAAAGAGCGCGCGGATAAAGAACGTAGTGCCAAACAGGCCGAAATTGAAGCGCAGCGGGAAATTGACCAGTCGCGCATCGCCGCCGATCAGGCAACATTGTTGCTGGAAATTGAAAAAGACCGCCGCCTGCGCGAGCAGGAAATTGAGCGCGAGCGTCAGCTGGAAGAGCGTCAGATCCAGAAACAGAAATCACTGGAAATTGCTGAACAGGAACGTGCCATTGCGGTTGCCGAAAAATCGAAAGAACAGTCGCTGGCCGATAAACTGGCGAACGAGGCCCGTTCGGAAGCGGTGCGTGCAGAAGAAAAAGTAACGACTGCCAAGCAGGTGGAAATTGCTGAGCGTGACAAAGCCATCGAGCTGATTGAAGCGCAGAAAGAAGCGGAACGTCAGGCGACCGGGGTAAAAATCGCCGCCGAAGCGGAAAAAATGGCCGCCGAAGATAAAGCCGAAGCGCTGCGTCTGCAGGCCAATGCTGAAGCCGATGCTATCCGTATTAAAGTGGAAGCCGACCGTGAGAAGTACGCGGTGGATGCTGAAGGTCAGCGTCTGATGAACGAAGCCCTGAACAGCCTGAGCGATGCGCAGATTGCGCTGAAGCGTGTGCTGAGCCTGCATGCAGCGCTGCCGGGCATTGTACGTGAAAGCGTGAAACCACTGGAAAACATTGAGGGTATGAAAATTATCTCTATCGATGGTCTGAATCAGATGGGTGGTGAACGCAGCGCCAATGGCAGTGGTGTGCTGGATCAGGACAGTGCGGCTAATGGCCAGAGCCTGCCGGAAGCACTGGTCAACAGTGCATTAAAACACCGTGCTATGGCGCCACTGGTTGATTCACTGCTGAAAGAAGCCGGCGTGCATGAATTTGCCCGTGATCTGAACAGCTGATTCCTGTCGCCGGTTTTTAAATAAAGAAACAGAGCGTATTATCTACGCTCTGTTTTTTTATTGGGAGTGTCCTTATGCCTCCGCTTCAGACGGCTTTTTTGACTAAAAAACGCATTGCCGGTTTTTTATTTTCCTTCTTTGTAGTGCTGATTTTGCTACTGCTGGTCTTGCTTTACAGTGCGCCTTTTTTTGCTGTCAAAGCTGGCCAGAAATGGTACGGAAGTCAGGGCGCTGGTTATCAGTTAACGGTGTCAGACTGGCATTGGGTGCCGTTTCGCACCGAACTTGAATTAACCGGTGTTGAACTGCGCCACCCGCAGACGGATGCGCCGCAAGCAACGACCCGTGTTGAACGGCTGCGATTGAGTTTTGATCCCTGGGCACTGGCTCGTCAGGAAATTTATATCCGGGATATCAGCCTCGACGGATTACGTTTGAGTGCTGCACTGCGCAATGATGAAGCGTTGCGCCTGTTAATCAGTGGTCTGATGATTCCGCTGCAGGCAGATAACAGCGCAGCCGCTGAAACAGAGTCTGCAGCTCAGCAAAGCGAGGCTGTGGATGTTGCGAGTGCGGATATTCAGTCTGCTTCTGTTCAGACAGAAGAAATCACTCAGGCAGAAGAAAGCACTCAGAAAGAACAACCCTGGCGGCTGCGCCTTGGCCGTTTAACCCTTAACGATGAGATCATTGACTGGCAGCAGGATGCACTGACAACACAAGGCCCGGCGAGCCGTGGTCAGCTGCGGATTGCATCATTGCAGGCTGGCCCTTTTGACAGTACCGCCGCAAAAGCTTTGCCACTGAACCTGACACTGGAACTGACGCAGTTTGAATTAAGCGGCGCGCAACCGGTCAGTCTGCAGCAACCCTTTACCCTGACGCTGGCCGGAGAGATTCAGCAGGCCTTAACCACACCGCAGTGGATCGGAGATATCAGCCTTGATAATTTGCAGCTGACAGCGGCCGGTGCGCCACCTCTGGCCGTTAAACGCTTGCAACTGAGCGGCGTGCAGGCTGGCGCTGATACACAAAGCATTGCAGAGCTGAGTCTTGAGCAATTGCTGCTCGGAGTGGGCGATGCCCCCTTGTTGAGTCTGGGACATTATCAGGTCAGCGATATTTCGGCATCAGCATCACAGCTGGCAACAGGCCTGCACGAATATGCGGATTTGCAGGTCGCGGTAAAGCGTCTGGCGGATGGCAGTCTCGACCGCAGTGCGCTGGGCGATGCCGCTGTTGAATCACCGCAGGCAACAACCAATACAGCAGATGCACCGGATAGCTCGGCAACAAATAGCGATGCTTCTGCTTCTGAATCAGGGAAAAAGCCGGAAATTGCTGAACCGGATCATTTCCAATTATTTATTGCCGGTATTCAGCAAAGCGGTGATAGCAGTGGTGCAGAGATTCACGATGTTTCTGTAAAACCTGCGTATCAGGGCAGGGTGCAGATACGGGAACTGAACATCAGTGAAATATCCGCCACACTGGCAGCATCGTCTCAGCCGGAGTTAATAAAACCGGTACAGATACATGCGGTATTGTCACTGGATGATTATAACCGTATTGCACTGGATACCAGTCTGACTCTGGATCACAGTCATGCCCCTGAGATTTATCCGCAGGGCAATGTCACGCTGCGCATCAGCCAGCTGGATATAGTGGCATTTAATGGCTATCTGGCGCAGGCGATGGGCTATCACCTGGAAAAAGGTATGCTGAATCTGGACGTGGATATGGATATGCAGCAAGCCCAACTGGGTGGCGAAGCGCGGATATTATTGCGTAATTCCAGTTTTGTGCCGGAAGATGAAGCAACCATTAAGCGGGTCAGCAAGCAGATTTCCATGCCGGTGGATACTGCGCTGGATTTATTGCGTGACGATAATGGCAATGTCCGTCTGACCGTACCGGTTTCCGGCGATATGAGCAGCCCGGATTTCGGCTCCGGTGATATTACCGCGCAATTAAGTAAGCTGGCCCTGCAGAGTGCCGCTCTGCATTATCTGAAGCAAAGCCTGCAGCCTTATGGTTTGTTACTGAGCATCGCCTCCTATGCCGGGTCAGAATTAATGGCGATCCGGCTGGATGCTCTGGCGTTTGCTGAGGGGCAGACAGAACTGAATGATGAGCAGATTCCGCATCTGGAAAAAGTCGCACAACTGATGCACGGTAAAACCGGGCTGGAATTGCAGGTGTGTCCTTTTGTCAGCAAAACTGAGGCTACGGCTGAGGAAGAGCAGTGGCCGCAACTGGCACGTCAGCGCGGTGCTGTGGTTAAGGCCTGGCTGGCGCAGAAAACCGATGACAATGATCATTCTCTGGCGCCAAGGGTAACTGTCTGCAAACCGCAGCAGGGGGAAAAAGCGGAAGTGGTACTGGGATTTAATTAAAGCCAGATTGAGCGCTTATTAAATCCTGAACAGCGGGGTTCTGCCGGGTCAGGGCAGAATCTGCAGCAGAACCCGCAGCATATTACCGCCCATGACTTTGTGGATTTCCTGCTTACTGAATCCCTGACGCAGCATCTCGTGGGTTAATGCTGCAAGCTCAGAGGTATCGAATTGTGTGGCAACAGCGCCGTCAAAATCTGAGCCCAGTGACACATGATCTTCACCAAGTAAGTCGATGGCGCTGCGGATGGTTCTGGCAATGCCGGCCGGGGTGTCGTCGCAGGTGACATCTTTCCAGTAACCGATACCGATCACGCCACCGGTGGCCGCAATCTGTTTCATCAGCGCGTCAGGGAAATTCCGTTTTACCTGACAGTGCGAAAAAATACCGCTGTGGCTGACAACCAATGGTTGTGCTGTGATGGCCAGTACGTCTTTCACCACCTGGGGGGAGGAATGTGCGAGGTCGATAATCATGTTTTTTTCAGCCGCCCGGAGCACCACCTTGCGGCCAAACGGCGTCAGCCCGGCATTGGATGTGCCATGCAATGAACCACCCAGTTCGTTATCAAAAAAATGCTGCAGACCGATCAGGCGATAACCGGCATTGTAGAGTTTATCCAGATTTTCGATGTTACCTTCCAGCGGATGTCCGCCTTCCATGCCCATTAATGCCCCGATCAGAGGTTTCCCCTGTTCGCGCGCGCTGACAACGGCTTTTATATCGGCCGCCGTGCGGATTAATGTCAGTTGCTCCGGTGCTTTGTCGGCATAATTTTTCAGGCGCGTTACCTGATACAGCGCACGCTCATACAAACTGCTCCAGCTGGCAACAGGCCAGGTCTGGGCAATGGCGAGCGGGGTAATATTATCGGCGGCGTCCTTGCTGTTGGCGTGGTAGTTCTGACCGCTGGGGCTTTTGGTAACCGCGGTAAATACCTGCAGGGCAACATTACCCTCGCGCAGCCGGGGAAAATCAACCTGACCGTAATCGCTGCGTTGCAGCAGGTTTCTGTCCCACAACAGGGAATCGGCATGCCAGTCGCCAATCAACAGCGTCTGATGCAGTGCACGGGCTTCCGCAGAGACAGGCCAGGGTTTGTGGCTTTTTACGCTGTTCATGCCTTTTTCTACCTGCGCAGGCACGAAAATGCGTGCTGCGATTAAGGCCAGAATTAAAAGGATGAATAATACGTACAGTATTTTGCGCAGCACGGGAGGCCCCTGATCTGTCCGGTGAATGATGCTACAGGTTATTGGCTGCAGGTCGCGGCGGCAATAGCTTCCTGAATAACGATTTCTTTCAGGCTTTTAATGGCTTCAAAGCGGTATGGATTGGTTTGTGCGCCGTCATAGTTACAACCTTTTCCGGGTGTCAGCTGAGTAAATTCAACCACTACATGATCAGCCTGCTCCAGCACGTCATCGATACGGATACCGTAACCGCCATTCGGGCGGATACCGAGGTCGATCAGCACAATCTGGTACTGGTTAAAGTCAACATCTTTGCTGCTTTCCGCGGAGTAGTCTGCCAGCACTTCACGATAATCATCGGCATTATTCAGTATACGGATGGTTTTAATTTCGCTGCCGCTGCCAATGGTCTGCAGCCCCTGATGCAGGGTCGTGTGGGAAAGACGGTTTTCTGCTTCCTGATCGGTAGCGACGCAACCGAATAATAAAACAGAGGCACTGATCAGCAGGGCTTTCACAGGCAGCAGATGATTACGTGTCATAACATGGTCCTTACATAACGGGAATAAAAATCTTCCGGTGTTTACCGGATGAAAGAATAATGCGCGTAGCATGAAGGGGATGGCCTTTATGAACAACGTCGGCTATGTAAAACCCGTGTAATTCTGTTTTATACACGCCGCTAACAAACAGATCGCCAGTAATCCGTGTGGGAAATTCTGCCAATAAAAAAAGCGCCCGCAGGCGCTTTTTTTATTGCTCAGCCAGAGTCACTCAGGCTGCGTTTTCGCTGTCGCTGACCGGTTTTACCACGAACAGTAAATCGCCCTGGTTAACCTGCTGGCCATCAGAGTTCATGATACGGGTGACCTTGAACTTCTGGTTAGCCGGATAGAGTTCAGTTCCGGAACGGTTGAACTGTTTCAGGCTCAGCGGAGTGAACATTTTCATGGCTTCCATCAGACACAGGGTCTGATCAACACCGATGATATCGCCTTCTTTGACAAAGGCCGGTTCACTTGGCGATGACGATCCGTAGAAAATACTGGTCGATGGCGACAGTACTTTCAGCTCGTCGGAACCTTCGATCTTCAGTGCCGCCGCATCCACCGCGTTGGCGCTCATATCGGCCGCGTCTTCAATATCTTTGATCAGCGCATCGACATCGATACGGTCAAGGAATTGCGGCAGATAGGTGGTGTCGTAGACACCGTCCTGGAAGACTTTGTCGTCCAGCACGCGCTTGAGCAGCGGGATATTGGTGCACACGCCGGTAATGCGTACGCGTTCCAGATATTCACGCATCTTGGCGATGGTGTCGTTGCGGTCTTTACCGTAACAGATAATCTGCACCACCATGCTGTCGTAGAACGGCGATACCTGTTTGCCAGGTGCGGCCATCGCAATCAGCTCGATGTAGTCTTCTTCCGGCAGCACGCAGTCGCGGATCAGGCCTGGTGTTGGTACGAACTCAACATCATCACCCTTACGCACGGCTTTCTCAGCGTTCACGCGCACTTCAATGGCATAACCCTTGGATACCGGCTTCAGGTCAGCAATGCTGTCGCCTTCGGCAATGCGGAACTGGGTGCTGACGATATCAATACCGGACACCAGTTCCGTCACCGGATGCTCTACCTGCAGACGGGTGTTCATCTCCATGAAGTAGATGGTGTTGGCGTGCAGGTCGAAAATAAATTCAACCGTACCGGCACCGACGTATTTCACCGCATCCGCCAGTTTGGCCGCAAAATCGTAGGCCGCCTGTTCCAGGTCACGCGGCAGCATGGTGGAACCGGATTCCTCGAAGATTTTCTGGTTGTTACGCTGCACTGAGCAGTCACGCAGACCGAGAATCTTGGTGTTGCCATGGCTGTCACGTAATACCTGTACTTCGATATGACGCAGGGAGGTTACGTATTTTTCCAGATACACGTCGCCGTTACCGAAAGCAGCTTTGGCCTCAGTCGAAATCTGGTGGAACAGGGCGTGGATTTTATCCGGCGAATGCACCACCTGAATGCCTTTACCGCCACCACCGTGTACCGCTTTCAGCAGCACCGGATAACCGATTTCATCGGCTACCGCAGCGGCATTGGCGGAACTGGTCAGAATGCCGTGGGAGCCCGGTACAACCGGCACATTCACACGCATCGCGGTGTTAATGGCGTTGGATTTGTTGCCCATGGTTTCCATCGAGGAAACCGGCGGTCCGACAAAGTTAATGTCGTGGTTACCACAGAGGGCGGCAAACTGGCTGCTTTCCGACAGGAAGCCGATACCCGGGTGCAGCGCATCCACGTTTTCGTGGTGGGCGATACGCAGTACCGATTTGGCGTTCAGATAGCTTTCGTCCGGCGTATTACCGCCGATACAGACCACACGGTCTTCAGGTCCGAGCATATCCACCGGAACTGATTCCATATCCGGGTCGGACGCAATCAGGATGACCTTGATATCGTTTTCCTGTGCCTTGCGGATCAGTTTTACCGCAGTACAGCCACGGGCGTGGATCAGCACCTTGTCGATCTTGCCGTATTTCTTCAGTTTGCTGGCATTGGCGCCGGTATCCGGAGCCATGCGCTCTGCCGTGACATAGCCCTGCAGCACGCGGTCGAGAACGTCATCGACGCTGAAGCGGGCAACCGGCATATCCGGGTCGATGGCACGCAGACGGTCGTCCAGATCGTCAAAGAACGGGTGGCTGACCAGACCGTCCATCGACTTAGGCGATACCGACAGGTAGTTCGACAGGGTGCAGGTACTTGGCAGATAGCTTGGCACTACGATCTGGCCGGCAAACGGCATATTGGTGCCGGAGAAGTAGTAGGTCTGTGCCAGCGGGTGAGTCACAAAACTCGCCTGCGCACCACCGGTACAGTCACCGAAACCGAAGATTACGATCGGCAGATCGTTGTCGCGTACGAAACGGGTAATACGGTCGTTAACCACGGCCATAGAGAACAGGGCAGCTGCACCTTCTTTGGTCTGCATACCGCCGGAGGAAACAAAGCACACGATCGGCAATTGCAGACGCGCACATTCCACCATCAGCTTACAGAACTTCTCAGCGGAGGCCATATCGAAGGCGCCGGCCTGGAAGTCGAGGTTGGAAACCAGCGCACCGACCTGTTGCTCACGTTCACCGATTTTGATGGTACCGATGCCGGTTACGACGCCGCATGGCTTGATATCTTTTTTCAGCGCACCTTCGATTGAGCTGCGGAAGCCCGGGAAGGCCACCGGATCGGCGGACATCAGACTGGCGTTAAGCTCTTCAAAATCGTTGAAGAAACGGTCAATGATGGCCTGTGCCGAGGTCTTCTTCTGACGTTTGGTATCGTCCAGAACCTGCTGAATCAGCAGATCGTGGTAAGCCATGGTCAGACGGTTCCAGAAATCCTTACGGCGACCGATAGAGACCGGGTTGATACGGCCGTTATAGGTCTTACCATCCTGCTCGGCTTCATGATATTCCGGCAGCAGTTTTTCAAAAATAAAGGTGATCACCACAAACAGGGTGTCGGACAGACGCGGGAAGGCCAGCTTTTTCCATTCTTCAACCGACTTCAGGAAGTCACCACGCTGATTGCTCTTGATAAAGTAGCTCAGCCAGTGGTTAAAGGATTCGCGCTCCTGTGCGGTATAACTGTCGCCTTCGGTGGCTTCGGCCAGAGATTTCTCCAGCAGGGTTTTCACCGAGTCGCGGGACAGCGAACGGTCTTCGTTCGCTTCTTTCGCCACACCCACCAGATTGTTGATGAAGTTGTCGTACAGCTGACCAAACACCAGCATGTTCTGACACACCTGGCTGAACTCGTAACGCAGTTCGTCGTGCAGGATGGCATCCAGAATGGTGATATCCGGGTGTGCCGGGTTCTGAATGTTTTCCTGACGGAACTGAATGTAAGGGGCCAGCGCTTCTTCAATGATGCGACGGTTGGCTTCAACCTTGATGCTGGCAATGGAATTGGCCAGTGCTTCAGTACGGGTAGAGAGTTTTAAATCCGCACGGATATGATCCGGAATCAGATCGTCTTTCAGAATGCTGTTCAGAGCGGTTGCCAGCGACTGCTTCAGCGCGCCCTTGGACTTTTCCTTGGCCAGGCCCTGAGTCAGTTCCTGACGGGTTTCGTGCGGCAGTTGTTCGCGAATGTAAGCCGCCAGCGGATGCGGATTCTTTTCTACGAACTCAGCCACGGCAACAGCATCAAGGATGTCATTGGCGCGCAGCAGGAAACGGCTCTGCTTATAGTCTTCGAGGTAATCCATCAGTCCCTGGAAGTTAACCGAGGCATCGGATTTCCAGCGGTTGAACAGATACAGGCCAAGGTTGAAGCACAGCTCCTGCTTGGCTTTTAAGTAATTGTTCTTGGGCTCACCGAAGAACAGACGGGCGATGGTGCTGCGGCTCTCGTCACGGTCTTCGTATTTGCTCCAGAAGTTTTTCCAGCTCTTGTGCAGGTTGTCGTCGTAGACGATTTTTTCCGGAGCCTGCAGCCAGTTCTGGAATTTGCGCTTGGATTCACGCTGCAGACGGGACTGCAGCTGGCCTTCCGGCACCTCTTTTTCTGCCAGGCGGCCATAATTTTCCAGCGAGGTGGAGTGAATACGGCGGCGCAGGGTGAGGTAGCGGGTATAGCGGTAGGTCAGACCGAACAGGTTGATGTGCTCGGTTGGTGTCTGTGCCAGGAAGAAGTTGGAGTCTTTCTGCAGTTTTTCCAGTTTTTCCGATGGGCGCAGGAAACGTTCAACACTGCGCTGATAATGATCCATCAGATATTGGCTGTGACGGGCAAATTCGGCGGCACTGGCTTCGATGGATTCGATGCCGGTGGTGATGGCCTGATGCAGATTAAAACGCTTTTCGTCGGCGTCGGTCGGGGCGTAATCGATGATGCCATCGATGATGCCGGCTTCACGTAACTCAAAACCGGATACACCCACGTATTTGGCACATTCCTGCCAGGACAGGTTGTATTTGCGTGCAATCGAGGCCAGACCCTGCGGCTGAATGGTGTTGAAAATACCATCACGGACGCTCAGCAGAATATTGGTGGTGGCCAGCGGGATCGCACCACCGGAGTAGCCGGCACCCCAGATAATACCGAGGGTTGGCACATCATTATTGGCCATTTCGGTAATCAGGTGAGAGATGCTGTGCGCCTGGTTACCGGCGTTGGCAACTTCACCGGCGTCCGCTCCCGGAGTATCGATAAAGGTAACAATCGGCATCGCGCGACGGGCAAAGGCACGGGCCTGCTGGGCAGCGCGGTTGTGATGCTGCGGGCCCCAGACACCATTGGCGTGCTCGCGGTTCTGGCAAATAAAGCCAATGCGGCGCACATGGCCGCCAAAGTCCATGTCGGCTTCGGCGCAGTACAGCGGACCGTCTTCTACCTCGGTAATAACCCGCAGCACCAGATGTTGCACGACGGCTTTGCTGCCCATGCGGCTGCTGCTTTCGCTCGGAGTGACAATCTGTTCGATATAACTGTCGATATTCAGGCCGCGCAGACGTTCAAGTTCGGCCTCGCAGCGTTCCGGAGAGATCAGCCCTTTAACACTCTGATCAACGGCGTTGTCTTCATATTCCGGAAACAGGGAGAAATCGGCAGACAGCTGTTCTGCTTTCTGGAACAGCTGGTCGATATGTTTGGATACGGCGTTTCCTGTTGAAACCTGTTGCTCTGTCATCGTTACTACATTCCATAATGTGCCGATATTCAATCGGGCCGGCCTGAATCGGATGTCGCGGAACCAGCCCATCATGCCTCTGTAAAACTGCCGCCACAGCCAGAAAACTGACCGTGTGCGGATTAACAGGGGGCATTAGTAAAACCTAAAAAGTCTTTCTTGAATATCACTAATAACCAGTAAAAGCGACTCAGTACACGTTTTTTCAGAGGGACTGAAAAATCAGGGTCGCGTTGGTCCCACCGAAGCCAAAGCTGTTCGACATCACGGTTTTAAGCGCGGCGTCGCGGTTTTCGGTCACGATGGGGAAGCCAGCAGTGCCTTCGTCTTTTTCGGTGATGTTGGCGCTACCGGTAATAAAACCGTGCTTCAGCATCAGCAGGCTGTAAATAGCCTCCTGTACCCCGGCGGCACCCAGTGAGTGGCCGGTCAGGGATTTGGTTGAGCTGATTGGCGGTACTTTGTCGCCGAAGGCCTGGCCTACAGCGCGCAGTTCGGTAATGTCACCCGCCGGCGTGCTGGTGCCGTGGGTGTTCAGGTAATCAATGGTTGGATTGCCGGCCATGGCCAGCGCATCCTGCATGCAGCGCACGGCACCTTCACCGGATGGTGAAACCATGTCGGCACCATCGGAAGTGGCCGCATAGCCGATCAGCTCAGCGTAAATCGTCGCGCCACGCGCTACGGCGTGTTCGTATTCTTCCAGTACCAGCATGCCGCCGCCGCCGGCGATAACGAAACCATCACGGGTGGCGTCGTATGGGCGGGATGCCGTTTCTGCAGCATCGTTGTATTTGCTCGACAGGGCACCCATGGCATCAAACTGCATACTCAGAGACCAGTGCTCTTCTTCGCCGCCACCGGCGAACACGATATCCTGCTTGCCCCACTGAATCAGTTCCATTGCATGGCCGATACAGTGTGCACTGGTGGCACAGGCTGAGGTCATCGAGTAATTCACACCTTTAATCGAGAAGGGGGTGGCCAGGTTGGCCGACACGGTGCTGCCCATGGTGCGGGTCACGCGATATGGACCAACTTTACGGACCCCTTTTTCACGCAGGATATCGACAGACTCAACGATATCGCTGGATGAGGCGCCACCGGAGCCGGCAACCAGGCCGGTGCGGGGATTGCTGACCATGTCGGCGGTCAGGCCTGAATCTTCGATGGCTTCACGCATGGATAAATAAGAATACGCGGCGGAGTCACCCATAAAACGCTTCAGCTTGCGGTCGATGACTTCGTCCAGGTTGATCTTTGGTTTACCGGCAACATGGCTGCGGAGGCCGAGTTCGGCATATTCCGGCATATAGCTGATACCAGAGCGCTGTGCCCGCAGGGATGCCAGTACCTCATCTTTGTTATTACCCAGACAACCTACGATTCCTAAACCTGTAACCACGACTCGACGCATAACTGATACTCTGATTCTTATTAACGAAATGAAATCCTGTACAGCCTATGACAGAAATATTGAGGTAATATTTCAATCCTTTGGCGGCCACCACTATATAGCAGTCGTCAAAAAGGCATAAAGAAAAATATTGTTAACCAATAGTCTTTAATCGAAAGAAAAAGGGTTGTATTAGTGATGGCTGATCAAGATGTGCGCTGGCGCCGGGCGCAGGAGCTGATGCTGGAGAATGCATTGGATGTGGAGACCATGGCTGCTTGTCTGGGGCAGGACGAAGACCGGATGCTGGCGATGCTGGGGGAAAAACCGACGCGGAAAATCACGGATGCCGTGGCGGCACAGATGGAGCAGACCTTCTCCAAGCCCAAGGGCTGGCTTGATCAGTCTGATGATGGCGGTATTACCTTCGACCTGTTTGGTGCCTGATTTCAGCAGAATACGATAAAACAGGGGGCATTAAGCTGCCCCTGTTACTCAGCTGCCAGCGTTCTGCTGTCGCAGTAAACGCACAAACGGCAACCAGATTTTGACCAGTGCGGTGATGACCGCGCCCAGACTGGCAGTGATCGCCAGCGGATCGGTAAACGGATAGCCATCTTCATGAAAGGCCAGGTAGCCCGAAGCCAGTGTCAGCAACAGGGCACTGAATAATTTCCAGCCATGGGCCTGCAGCCAGTGCAAACGATTGACCAGAGTAACGCTCAGGCTAGCGAACAGCAGGCCGAAGGCACCACCTACCAGAATATCCAGCGGCCAGTGGGCGCCGACCATCGCCCGGCTCAGCGCTGCCGACAACCCTAAGAGCAGAATCAACAGACCAACACTCAGACGCTTGCTGTTCAGCCATAACAGGCCGGCACAGCTTAATGCGGTAAAAGAATGGCCGGACGGGAAGCTGTGTCCTTTCAGCACTGAACCAATAATGGTGAAGCTGTCATGGCTGAGCACTGCGGCCGGACGGGCAACGTCCAGTGTGCTTTTGAAAAAATGCACAAAAACCGCGCCCAGAATCAGTAAGACCAGTGACTGGGTAAGCAGCAGTGGCCGGTAGCAGGCAGCAATCAGCAGCACAGCAACGGCAAACAGCGTGTCGGCAACCAGCGTCAGATTGGCCCACAACCAGTCAGGCAGCATGCCGCCGGCGTGATTCCACTGTAAAAACAGGGCCTGGTTCGCGTTGCTCAGCCACAGCCATAACGCCGCGCTGAGCATCAGTGCTGCCAGTGTCAGTAATGGCGTGCTGCCCAGAGTCGGCTGCTGTGTCATGGCTGCTCCGCAGCAGGGGCTGGTGCGGATTCAGACTCAGAGGCTGGTGCCGCGATGCGGCGCACAATCTGAATCGGGCCCGACTGGAACAGCACATCATAATATTCGCTGTCTTTAGCTAAGCGATCTTCACGGCCAAAGCCGACCTCGCCAATTTCCAGTGGGCGGCGGTGAGTGATTTTGTTCAGGTAGACGTTAAAGCTCGGCATATCGATGGACTGGGTATAGACCGGCTCATTCAGCGTCTTGGCAAACTGTGCCGCTTCCCAGACCGGGCGCTGCTGCGCTTCGCTGAAAGCCGGTACAAACAGGAACCAGACGAAGATAGTTTGTACGCCACCAACCATGACCAGGCGGCTCCATAACGGATAGCGGCGCCACAGGATCAGGGTCAGACTGACGATGCCGGCCAGCGCGGCCAGAATGGCGAAGTCCTGATTAAAGTAATGTCCGGCACGCTGGGCGACGGCGATCTCAATCGGGTTGGTCAGACGTTGTTCGGCCACCGGAATCAGCAGTGGGAACGCGACCATGACAGCAAACAGCAGGGCCGGGAACAGCAGGGCGAACCAGCGGTTCTGCAGCCAGGCGTGGTAGCGCGCCATCAGGATCACCAGTGGTGTGCAGCCGTACAGGATGTAATGCGGCAGCTTGGTACTGGCCAGACTGAATAACACCAGCACCACCAGAAACCAGATCCACAGGAAAGCATCCAGCGGGTCTTTGCCCGGCAGGATATTGCGTACAGACGGCACAATACGCAGCAACAGGGCACCGAATGGCGCCAGCACAAAAGGCAGTACCAGCGGGTAGAACAGGAAGCCGCCGTCGTGACCTTCCATCGCATTGTTGAAGCGGTTGACATTGTGCTTAAGGAAGAAGCCGTCAATAAAGGCCTGTCCCTGTGCCTGATACTCAAGGATGTACCAGGGCGCGGCGATGGCAACGAACAGAATCCAGCCGGGAATAAAGAATATCGCGCGCAGAAACTCTGCCCGCAGGCCCTGACTCAGGTAGAACAGAGCAGCCACCATAAAGGGAATAGCCACAGCCACCGGCCCTTTGGTCAGTACACCCAGAGCCATTAACGCGTAGATTGCAACCAGCAGGCTGTTGGCGGGCTGACGGCTGTAGCTGTACATCAGCAGCAGTGTGGTGGCCAGCAGGGCGTTGAGTAAGGCGTCGGCGGTGGCAACGTGGGCGATCATATTAATGCCCAGGCTGGCAGCGGCCATCAGCGCGGCGATGATGGCGGTTTTTTCATCCAGATGGCGGCGTACAAAAGCGAATATGGCCAGTGTCCAGCCCAGACCGGCCAGCGCTGAAGGCAGGCGGAAGGCCCAGACTTCGGTGCCGAATACCGAGATAGATGCGGCCTGCAGCCAGTAAATCAGGATGGGTTTGTCGAAACGCACCCGGTCGTTAAGCCAGGTGGTAATAAAGTCGCCACGCTCAAACATGCCGCGGGTCGCCTCGCTGAAGGCGCCCTCGTCATGATCAAACAGCAGATACCCATTGAGGTTGGCAAAGAAAAAGCCCACCAGAACCAGCAGCAGCCACAGAGGGATCTGCAGGCCCGGGAGGCGGTATTGCAACTTAGCTGGCATGCTGATCGTCACCACCTGAAGCGTTGGCCTCTGTCTGGGTAGTGGTTGCAGCGGTTGCTGTATTTTGTTGCTGATTCCAGCCCGGTTCACCTTTGTCGGCATCGGCCGCAGGATGGTAGATCACATATTGCTGGCGCTGGGATGATTCAAAGTAAGTACGTGAAATCAGCTCAGACAATACGCCGGTGGTGAGGAATTGCAGGGCAGCAATCACACAGACCACGGCAATTAAAAACAGCGGGCGGTTGCCGATGTCTTCACCCAGAATGAATTTCACAAAAGCCAGATAGGTCATCATCAGGCCACCCATCGAACCCAGTGCCAGACCGATAGAGCCAAAAAAGTGGCCCGGACGGGCGCGATAGCGCATGAAGAAATAGACCGATAACAGGTCAAGAATCACGCGGAAGGTGCGCGAAATACCGTATTTGGATTCACCGGCAACCCGTGCGTTGTGGGTTACCACAATTTCGCCAATACGGCTTGGTGGAACGACCGCCGCCACCCAGGCCGGAATAAAGCGGTGCATTTCACCATACAGACGAACCTGTTTGATGACCGAAGATTTGTAAATTTTCAGCGAGCAGCCGTAGTCATTGATACGTACACCGGTGATTTTACCAATCAGGCGGTTGGCGATGCGCGATGGGATCTTACGCAGCACCAGATCGTCTTTACGGTTTTTACGCCAGCCGGTGAGCAGATCCAGATCATTCTCCAGCAGATGGTCGACCATGCGCGGAATATCGGCCGGATCGTTCTGCAGGTCGCCGTCGAGGGTGGCAATCAGGTAGCCGCGGGCTTCATCAATACCGGCCTGCATCGCGGCGGTCTGGCCGAAGTTACGGCGCAGTTCAACCACACGTACGTGGCTGCCGTATTTTTCGGATTCTTTTTTCAGAGCCTGAGGCGTGCCATCGGTGCTGCCATCATCAACGACCAGAAGTTCCCAGTCGCCGTTGTAACTGGCAAGACCTTCATGCACGCGTGCGACCATAGGGCCAACGTTTTCGATCTCGTTGAACATAGGAATCACTACAGACAGTGAAGGCTTCTGGGTTGCCGCGGATGTATTTGCCTCAGTCAAGGTCATTACCACTCTGTAAAAAGGAATTGCGGGCGCCATGAGCCGGTTTGATAACAGTAAAACCGGCACCGCCACGGCGCGCGATGTAAAAAGAACCGCGATCATACCCAAAAGGGGATGACAGGAAAATAACGAGCACGGCCGCTGATGAAAACTCAGTGTGCCACCCTGTACCCTGATCGCTGTCTTTCAGTGGCTTTGTCAGCGCTGAAGTTCCCGATGGGCAGGGTTTCAGCCGTTGTCTGCAGCCTTTGCCGGCAGCCGCAGGCGCTGGGTCAGCAGTGTAATCAGAGCCGTCAGCAGCAGTGTGCTGCCCAGTACAAACAGATGCAGGTTTACCGCCGCAGCCAGTGCTTTGGCGTGATCAATGCCCCAGGGCAGAAGGCCCGCAAGTACCCCAGCTTCGTAGGTGCCGGCGCCAGCCACGCCATGAATCGGTAACACACTGCTCAGTTCGCCGGTGGTCGCACCCATCCAGCTCTGGCTGTAGGGCAGATCCAGAAATTGCGCCAAAAGCCAGGCATAGACCGCCAGCTTCAGTGCCCAGTTGATCAGGGTCCAGAACAGGGCGCGGGCGAAGCTCCAGGGTGATTTGGGCAGGGCGTGCATCAGCTCGGCGCCACGGTTGGCCAGTTTGCTGGGGTGCGCCAGCAGAAAACGGTTGAGGGCATTCTGCAGTGGCAGTACCAGCAGCGGTGCGGTCAGCAGGGCGGCAGCCAGCAGCAGTTTGACGCTGTTGCCGACGTCCAGCTGGGTGTGCAGTGACAGCGCGGCAAGTACCAGCAGGGCGTACAGATCGAGCAGACGCAGCCACAATAATGCCGGGCCGCTGTGACGATAGGGCACATCAAAATGCTGTTTCATCAGCAGGGGGAAGGCGGTTTCGCCGCTGCGCATCGGCAGCATATTATTGAAGAAGTTATGCAGCACGGTGATGCGTGTCAGGCGTAAAAATTGCCCGCGGCATTGCTGCCAGAAGAAGTCGTAGAAGCGCAGTGCGCGCAGTATGTAGCTCAGCAGCATCAGCAGTATGGCAATCGCAACCTGCTGCGGAGGGATGCTTTGCCAGCTCTGTACCACGGCGTCCCAGCCGTAACTGCGTTCAACCAGCCAGATCAGTGCCAGTAATAAGGTCAGCCCCAGCCAGAATTTCCACGATTTGAACACAATACACCTTAGCGCCTGATAAAGGCGGGCATGGTTGCCGCCACCCGCTGTATTGTCAAGCCAGCCGGCAGGCGTTTGCCGTTTGAATCGCCGCTGGCTTGGTATAAAGTGCGCTCCCGAAAAAGAATAAGCCGCTGGCTGAGCCAGATAGACGTTTCTGTGGATGGAGAATTGCCGTGAAAGTCCTGCTGATTAAAACCTCATCGCTGGGGGATGTATTCCACACCCTGCCGGCGCTGGAAGATGCCTGGCGGGCGATTCCCGGACTGGAAGTCGACTGGGTGGTGGAAGAAGCTTTTGCTGCGATTCCGGCCTGGCATCCGGCAGTAAAAAAAGTCATCCCGGTGGCCTGGCGGCGCTGGCGCAAAAATCTGCGTGATAAAGCCAATCGTGCAGAAATGAAAGCCTTCTGGCGTGATCTGCGCGCCACTGAATACGATGTGGTGCTCGATGCTCAGGGCCTGATTAAAAGCGCGGTATTTACCCGCATGGCCCGCGGTCCGCGCTTTGGTCTGGATAAGCACAGTTGCCGTGAGCCGCTGGCGGCGCTGGCCTATCAGCATCCGCAGGCGGTGGCGAAAGGGCAGCATGCTATTCCACGGGTGCGCCAGCTGTTTGCTCAGGTACTGGGTTATGAGGTGCCGGATGGGCTGAGTTATGGCGTTGACCGCACACGCTGGCCGCGGCCGGCGGTTGACGGTGATTACTGGCTGTTCCTGCACGGCACGACCTGGATCACCAAACTCTGGCCGGAAGCTTACTGGCGTGAGCTGGCAGCTATGGTGGCGGCCAGTGGCCGTAAAGTCGTTCTGCCCTGGGGGAATGATGAAGAACAACAGCGCGCCGAACGTATTGCTGACGGGCTGGATGGTGTTGAGGTACTGCCAAAAATGGGCCTCAATGCGCTGAATGCTTATCTGGCCCATGCGCAGGCCGTGGTTGGCGTGGATACCGGTTTATCCCATGTGGTTGCCGCGCTGGAAGTACCCTCCGTGGCTATTTATGGCGCCACCGATTCAACCCTGACCGGCGTGTTGGGGCCTCAGGTTGAAGTCATGCGCAGCGGTTACAGCGATTGCGCTCCCTGCCTGTCGAAAACCTGCCTGAAGAATGAGTCCGGCGATATTCAGCCGCCCTGTTATCGTGAGATCAGCCCGCAACGAGTGTTTGAGTCACTATTAGCACACATATCCTAAGCGGAAAGTGTTATGACTCAGCCTGTCTGTAGCTGCTTGATGATAATCTTAATTGCTGTCATCTTGTTTCTATCACGTATGGACAGGTGTAAAAGATGGCGATTGATTTCAAACAGCGTATCAGCGGTGCCCGCCGCTGGAATACTTCACCGGTATCTACAGCTACGGATCAGCTAACGCCTCTGGCCGTTTTTGAAAGTGACCGCGGCCGGATTATTAATTCTGCAGCCGTGCGTCGCCTGCAGCAGAAAACTCAGGTTTTTCCTTTAGAGCGTAATGCTGCTGTGCGCAGTCGTCTGACACATTCTATGGAGGTGCAGCAGGTCGGACGACATATCAGTCAGACTATTATCAAAAAACTGACAGATGAAGGACTGCTGCAAGAATACGGGCTGGCAGGGCTTGAACGTCAGTTTGAAAGTATCGTCGATATGTCGTGTCTGATGCACGATATTGGCAATCCGCCTTTTGGTCATTTTGGTGAGGCGGCCATCAATCAATGGTGCGATGGTAATATCGGTGTGCTGTTTGATCGGGCTTGCATCACGGATGATCAGGAGCATCTTACCCCCCTGAGGCGGGATTTGTGTAGCTTTGAGGGTAATGCTCAGGGACTGAGGATTGTGGATACGCTGCAGGCTTTGAATCTGACTTATAGTCAGTTGTCAGGTTTACTCAAATATACCCGTCGCGGTGATCAGCAAAAACCTAAAAATTCCTATTTACAGAAAAAAGTGGGCTTTTATCTCAGTGAAATCGCATTGCTGCGGGGTGTGGGGGATGCTCTCAATATGGCTGCGGGCAGGCGCTCACCTTTCGCCTACGTAATGGAGGCTGCCGATGATATTTCCTACTGCATAGCAGATATAGAAGATGCTGTAGAAAAAGGAATTCTGAAGATTGACGAGTTGTCTGGGCTGCTGAATCGTGAGTATGAAGACTTGTTCTGTGGTAATAAAGCTCTGACAAAAGACGGAGTGACTTTCGCTAGTCCGGATCATGCTGATTGGATGAAAAAAATCACTTCACAGGCATTGGCCTCATACAGAAAATCTGAACTGGAAGGGAATTTTTTTGTCTCTCTGCGGGTTGGTATTAATACTAAAGCGGTTGAACATGCCGCAAGCCGCTTTGTTGATAATATCAGCGATATATTTTCTGGCTGCTACGATCAGGCGTTGGTGGAGGATCTGAGCGCCAATCACGTATTGTTGCAAACTCTGAAAAATATTGCGGTGGAGCACGTCTTTAATCATCCGGAAGTTGAAGCGCAGGAGTTGCAGGGCTACCGCATCATTACCGGGCTGTTGGATATCTATAAACCCCTGCTGACTCTTGATCGCTCAACGTTTGAAGCAATGTTTTCCGGACAATATAAAACTCCGTTGTATGAAACCCGTTTGTTTAAGAAATTACCGGGTAAACACCTTAAAGCTTACGCTAGTGCAATTGTTACGCTGGATGGTTTTAAAAGACTATTGGATGAACCGGAGCTTCAGATTTTGTCAGATAATGCTTGGGAGCTTTACTTTCGCTGCCGACTGATTTTGGACTATATCAGTGGTATGACAGATCAGTTTGCTCTGGATGAATACAGAGCATTGCATGTAATAGATTAAGCCTGCTGCGTTGTCAGGCAGCAGGCTTACATTATTAATAGCTGTTTGTTTTTAGCAGGTTTCGTACATCATCTTCCAGACCCGCAGCACTGATGCTGTCAGGTGATTGTGGCTGGCCCACAGTTAAACCCACCCGTGACCAGAAACGTCGTGGTGTTTTGGTGAGTGCCAGTCCGTCTTTGTGGCTGAAAAAACTGCCCCATAAACCGTCCAGAGCCATTGGAATAACCGGTACTGGAGTTTCGGCAATAATACGTTCGATGCCGGCACGGAAGGGTTCAATTTCTCCGGTTTGCGTCAGTTTTCCTTCAGGAAAAATACACACCACCTGGCCATCGGCTAACTCTTCTTTAATGCGGCGGAAGGCCGTTTCATAGACCTCACTATTGGCCTTAGGCGAACAGATCGGAATGGCTTTGGCCAGACGGAAAAACCATTTCATCCCCGGCATTTCTGAAATACCGCGATCCATAACAAAGCGTATAGGGCGCGGACAGGCACCGGCAATCAGTAAGGCATCAACATAGCTGACGTGGTTGCAGACTAATACAACCGGGCCTTCTTCGGGAATATTCTGAATGCCTTTATGGCTTACGCGATACATGGTGTGCGACAGCATCCAGATAACAAAACGCAGGGCAAATTCCGGTACCTGCGAATAGACGTAGCCGACGACGACAATATTCATGATGGCAATCACGCAGAAATATTCGGCGATGGATAACTTCATAATCACCAGGCTGATGATGCCGAAAGCGGCACTACCAACCATAAAAAGTGCGTTCATCACGTTGTTGGCTGCGATGGTCTGGGCGCGCATTTTTTCGTCACTGCGCTGCTGAATTAACGCCTGCAGTGGCACAACATATAAACCGCCAAACAAACTGATCAGTGCGATGTCCGCCATCATGCGCCAGTGGTCGGCATTCTGTACGAACGCCAGAGCGCTGAGGTCGGAGCTGATATTCAGACTGCTGATGGCAAAGTACAGGTCAATACCAAAAATGCTCATGCCCAGTGAACCGATCGGTACTATACCAAGCTCAATTTTGTGACCGGATAGTTTTTCGCACAGCAGCGAGCCTGCGGCTACGCCGACAGAAAACAGAGTTAACAGCAGGGTAACGATTTGCGGATTGCCGCCTAAATGATCGCGGGCCAGATTCGGAAACTGGGTCAGGTAACTGGCGCCTAAAAACCAGAACCAGCTGATGGCCATAATGGATAAATACACGGCGCGTTGCTGGCGGGCATTGCGCAGTGTATTTACCAGCTCGGTAAGCGGATTCCAGTTAATAGTCAGTTGTGGGTCACCGGCTTCAGCGGTTGGAATAAAGCGACTGCTGAAATAACCCAGTACAGCAAAAAAGATAACACCTGCAGCAATCCAGTATTTGGCAGCGCTCAAATCAAATAATAAACCGGCGGTAATCGTGCCGCCTAAAATGGCCAGAAAAGTACCCATCTCAACCAGTGCATTACCGCCCACCAGTTCGTCTTTATGCAGCTGTTGCGGCAGTAAGGCGAATTTTACCGGGCCAAACAATGCCGACTGCAGCCCCATCAAAAACAGCAGGGTCATCATCAGCAGCATGTTGTTGGTAATAATGCCGGCCGCAGCAATCAGCATGATGGCGACTTCGAGTAATTTAACGCTGCGGATTAAACGCGATTTTTCCATTTTATCGGCGATCTGACCGGCGATTGGCGAAAACAGGAAAAACGGCAGAATAAATAAACCCGCTGCGAGGTTGGTGTACAGTGCGGAATCTTCTTCGGCAATAATGCCGCTGAAAGCGATCAGCAATAACAGCGCATTTTTGTATAAATTATCGTTAAACGCGCCCAGTGCCTGAGTAATAAAATACGGCAGAAAGCGGCGTTTGCCGAGCAGGGTGAACTGACTGTGCTGACTCATGGCTGATGTCCTTGTGTGGCCTGTTGGTTATGCATGGCGGTCTTCCTTAGCGTTAATCCAGCCGGGTAAATAATGGTGCAGCAGCGAGAGAATCATGCTGTTACCACTGATATTGCCCGGGGTAAATAATTTATCGTCCAGAGCCAGCACGCAGATGCCGTGTACGCTGGCCCAGATCGTCCGTGCGGTTTGGGCGCAGTCGGCGGCGGTGGTGCCGGGTTTGAGTATGGCGAGCTGCTGTTGCAGCAGAGTGAATACATTGTCGATTCGTTGTTGTTGCCAGTCGGGCAGGTTTTCCTGTTCCGGTAGCTGATGCTCAAACAGTAATCGCCATTGATGCGGGTGCTGGCTGGCGAAGTTGAGATAACTCATGGCGCAGGCTTCCAGCGCCTGTTGTGGTGAGTCTGCCTGCTCAATCGCGGCGCATAATTCACGGTATATCTGATCCAGAGTGCGGGCGTTAGCGGCCAGCAGCAACAACCCATAACTGCCAAACTGGTTGATCAGCGTGCCGGGGGAATAGCCGACCTCGCGTGCAATCTGGCGCAGACTGAGGCTGCTGGCCGGTTGCTGCTGCAGCAGGGCGAGCACCGTATCCATGGTCAGTTGTTGCAATTGTACAGGGGTGTGATCCTGGCGGCGGGCCATACTGATTCACCTGAATGATTTTGAACGGCGTTCAATATAGGGTGGTTCTGAACGCTGTTCAATAGATTTTTTACGTCAGCTTCAGTAAGAGTGGCCGGGGCTTATTTGCCCCGGTACTCGCCAGGGGTCATACCTGTCCAGGCCTTGAAGCGGCGGTGGAACGAGCGGGCCTCGCTAAAGCCCAGGCGGGCGGCGATGTCGTTGACCGGTATGTTGGTGGTGCGCAGCCAGTTGGTTGCTACCTCGCGGCGTAAATCATCGAGCAGTTGCTGGTAGCCGGTACCGGCTTCCTGCAAACGACGCTGCAGCGTGCGCTCGGTCATGCCGAGTTCGGCGGCGACTTTGTCGCGCCGCGGCAGGTCTTCCTCCATCAGGCTGCGCAGCAGTGAGCGGGTTTGCATCACAATCGGGTGCTTTTCCTGCAGCTCAGCCATAACGCTGGCTGCCTGCTGTTCCAGTGTGGCCAGGAGCGTTGGGTCGGGCTGGCGCAGAGGTGTATCAAGGATGGGTTCCGGGAAAATCAGTGCACTGCGGTCACAACCGAATTCCAGCGGAGCCTGAAAAATATCTTCGTAGACTGCCAGCAGTGCAGGGGCCGGTTTGCTGCGCTCGAACAGAACACGGTCGGGCTTGCCGTCCTGCATGTCCGCCAGCCAGCGGGCGAATACCAGCCAGCTGCCAAGCACGTTATCGATCATGTGTGGGCGCACCACGGGGTCGTCGTACTGGCAGACCCAGCGCATGGCCAGATGCGGGCCGTATTTTTCGATTTTGGTAACACCCATGTCGCCAACGATGGCTTCATATTCCGGGGTAATGTGCAGCGCCTCGCGTGCGGTGCGGCAGTTCATCGCCATGTAACCCACCAGACTGTAAGAGCCGGGCTGCACATAACGTGAGCTTTTTAAGCCGAACAACGGGTCGCGGGTCTGTTCGATCAGCCAGCGGATCAGGCTCTGGAAGGCACGGCCGTGGGTGCGGCTGATGCTGTTATCCATAATGCCATGAGGCATGCCAACAGCATCCAGGGCCTGGATCGGTTCAATATCGTAGTCCTGCGCCGCCCGCAGGTACTGACGGATAGCAGCAGATGAAGCGCTACCTAATAAGTCTTGAGAGTTCATCCGATGTGCATCATCTTGTTGTTATAGCTGCATGGGGCTGGTGCCGGGATTTGTCTGACTGGCTGAATATACTACGTCTCTGTCTCAAACTGTCAGTGCCAGCGCTCAGGCTTCGCTGTATCTTAGCGCTCTCTGCGAATTGGGTCTAACGGACATTGAGGATTACAACATGGGTCGTCGCTGGAATGGTTGGGGTGATGAAAGTTATATCAAAGAGGTGCCTGCACATGGTGAGCGTCTCATTCACTCCATCATCGGGGAAACCAGAGCTTTGCCGGATGCCACACTGGAGTCGGTTATGGCTCAGGTTCCGCCATCCCGCTTGCCTGCTCACCCCCTGGTGGTAACGGCAGCTGAAGACCGTGTACGTCATGCCCGTGGACAAAGTTTTCCGGATTGGCTGGCCATGCGCAGTGGGGACTTCGGGGTTTTTCCTGACGGGGTTGCCTATCCGGAAACCAGCTCTCAGGTTCGTGAGCTGCTGGATTATGCCGTTGAGCACGATGTGGACGTTATTCCATACGGTGGTGGTACTTCGGTGGCGGGGCATATCACGCCGCTGGCCAGTCAGCGTGCGATCCTGACCATTGATATGGGTCGTATGAACCAGTTGATGGAGCTTAACGAAGAAAGCCAGATCGCCACCTTTGGTGCCGGTACACCGGGGCCGCTGGTGGAATCTCAGCTGCGTGCCCGTGGTTACACGCTGGGACACTTTCCGCAATCCTGGGAGCTTTCAACCATTGGTGGCTGGATTGCTTCCCGCTCCAGTGGCCAGCAGTCGCTGCGTTACGGTCGTATTGAACAAATGTTTGCCGGTGGACGCATGGAAACCCTGCTGGGGACTATGGATATTCCGACCATTCCGGCATCGTCCGCGGGTCCGGATATGCGTGAAATCACCATGGGCATGGAAGGGCGCATGGGCATCTTTACTGAAGTGAAGGTACGAGTGACACGGATGGCGGAAGAGGAAAAATTCTTCGTGGTCTTTATGCCAAACTGGCAGGCGGCGAAAACGGCCGTACGCGAGTTGGTACAGAACAAAGTACCGATGTCGATGATGCGCGTGAGTAATGCCAAAGAGGCTAAAGCCCACCTGCATCTGGGCACTCAGGAAAAGCAGTTTAAATTACTGGACCGTTTCCTGCGTTTTATGGGAATGGGCGATGAGCGCTGCATGCTGACCTATGGTGTCACTGGCACTAAATATCAGAACAAAACCTCACTGAAGCAGATCCGTAAAGTATTAAAAGCCCACGGTGGCGTCGGTGGCCCTCTGGCCAATATTATGGGCAGTATCTGGTCTCATGGCCGCTTTAAATTCCCTTACCTGCGTGAAACCACCTGGGCCCGTGGTATTGCCGTGGACACACTGGAAACCTCGACCGACTGGGATAATATCGATCAGTTAATGGCCGATGTGGAAAGCGCACTGGAAACGGCGCTGCGCAGCGATGGCGAAGAAGTGATGGTATTTACTCACCTTTCGCATATGTACACCCAGGGCTCCAGTATTTACACCACGTATTTCTTCCGCTGTGCCGACAGCTACGAAGAAACCCTGGAACGCTGGCGCAAACTGAAACACAAAGCATCTTCGGTGATTGCCCGTGGTCGTGCGACGATTTCGCATCAGCATGGCGTTGGTAAAGATCATGCGCCGTATCTGCCAGCGGAAAAAGGCGCGCTGGGTATGCGCGTACTGAATACCCTGGTGCAGGATTTTGATCCGCAACAGCGTCTTAATCCGGGGACTTTGCTGGAAAAAAATCAGGACGGAAACATTGCAGAGAATGCTGTAAGAAAGACACAGCAGGAGCAGACTGAGTCCACCGTGGAATAACATTCCTCCCGGGGGCGGTTTAGTACATCTGAACAGCCCCTGATTAATAACTACATTCTCACCCATTACTCAATAAACGCCGGACAGGAAATAAGAGCAGTATGTCGCAAACAGCATGGGCACCAGGACAGCGCGAGCATCAGCTGGAGCAGTTAAAGAGTGCTCCGCAGCACTGGGATGTAATCGTTGCCGGTGGCGGTATTACCGGTGCGGGGATTGCCCGTGAAGCCGCCCGTCGTGGTCTGAAAGTCCTGTTGCTTGAGCGCCAGGATTTTGCCTGGGGTACCTCAAGCCGGTCATCGAAAATGGTGCACGGTGGTCTGCGCTATATCGCCGCCGGTGATGTGAAAACCACTATGCATTCGGTGCAGGAACGTGAGCGCCTGATGACAGAAGCGCCGGGTCTGGTTGATCAGATGGGTTATCTGATGGCGCATTATAAGGGCGGTTTTCCCGGACCTTTTGTATTTAATACGCTGCTGCGCATCTATGATTTTTTTGCCGGTAAACGCTACCGCCATTATTTCAAGCGCGATGATTTTGAATATTTAAGCCCGTTGCTGAATGAACACGAACTGATTGGTGGCACCCAGTTTGCTGATGCGGTTACCGACGATGCCCGTCTGGTGGTTCGCGTGCTGCGTGAAGCGCAGAAAGACGGTGCTGTGGTGTTGAACTATGTTGGCGTTAAACAACTGCTGAAAGATGGTGAGCAGGTTGTCGGTGCCCGTGTGGAAGATGTGCTCACAGGCGAAGCTTATGACGTTAAGGCTGATGTGGTGATTAATGCCACCGGTGCCTGGGCGGATGAACTGCGCGGCCAGATGACGGATGATAAAAAAATCCGTCCGGCACGTGGCAGCCATATTGTTGTACCGGCCTGGCGTTTGCCGGTTGCTCAGTCATTTACGGCGATGCACCCGGATGATAAACGGCCGATTTTTATTTTCCCGTGGGAAGGCCGTACCGTGATCGGCACGACCGATCTGGATAACAACGGTATCGATAACAGTGAAGCCAGTATGACCCGGGCTGAACTGGATTATTTATTAAAAGTCGCCCGTTATCAGTTTCCGAAAGCGGATGTGGTCGAGAAAGATATTATTTCCAGCTGGGCCGGGGTACGTCCGCTGGTATCTTCCGGTGCTTTAAATCCATCGAAAGAAAAGCGCGATCACAGCGTCTGGGATGATAAAGGCCTGGTCAGTGTCAGTGGTGGTAAATTAACCACGTTCCGTCTGATTGCGCTGGATGCACTTGAAGCAGCACGTAAATACATTAAGCGTTTTCCTTCCGGTGAATTCGGTGCGCAGATTTTCACGCCTTCTGTTTCTCAACATGAAAAATATCAGACTTTACCTGGCTATCTGCAGAAGCGTTTGAGTGGCCATTTTGGCATGGATCTGGACGCATTATTAAATCTGGCTAAAGATGGCGAGCTTGAGGTGATTCCCGGCAGTCGTACCCTGTGGGCTGAGTTACGTTGGGCTGCAGCAAATGAGTCGGTTAAACATCTGGATGATTTACTGCTGCGCCGTACTCGTCTCGGTTTGCTGCTGGAGCAGGGCGGGCTTGGATTTACCGATAAAATCCGTGCGGTCTGTGCCGAAGAACTGGGTTGGGATGATGCTCACTTTCAGCAAGAGCTTGAGCGTTACAAAGCAATCTGGAACAAGCACTACAGCATTCCTAAATAATATAAGCGCCGCAATATACTGCCTTTGCGGGCAGTCTGTTGTGGCGTTTTATCACAACGATAAAAAGAATCAGGCAGCTCAGCAGTATGGCAAACGCGGAATATTTACTGGCAATTGATAATGGCACCCAAAGTGTACGCGTGCTGGTATTTGACCAGCAGGGTAATGAAGTTGCCAAAAGCAAAGTGACCATTGAACCGTACTTTTCCCGTCATCCGGGCTGGGCTGAACAGGATGCCGGTTATTACTGGGAAAATCTTCAGGAAGCCTTCCGGCGCTTGTGGGCGCAGGGTACGGTAACTCCAGATCAGATTCGCGGCGTGTCGCTGACAACGCAGCGTTACACCATGATCAACCTTGATGAAAATTTTCAGCCGCTGCGTCCGGCCATTGTCTGGATGGATCAGCGTCAGGCTGAGGTGGAAACACCGGTTGGTGGCATCTGGGGTGTACTGATTAAAACCCTCGGGCTGAGTCATTTAATTCGTGAGATGCGGGCCAAGGCACGGGATAACTGGATTGCGCAGCACGAACCGGATGTTTGGGCAAAAACCCGTTATTACGTGAATTTATCGGCCTGGCTGACGTATTGCCTGAGCGGTGAATTAAAAGATTCGACCGGTTCCATCGTCGGCTATCTACCCTACGACTATAAACGTCAGCAGTGGGCCAAACCTTCTGACCTGAAATGGAAGCTGCTGTCTGCGACCCGTGAGATGATGCCGGAGCTGGCCGCGCCGGGTGAGCAATTGGGCGTTATTTCGGCCAGTGCTGCGGCATTAACCGGATTGCCGGCCGGGTTGCCGATGATTGCAGCGGCGTCCGATAAAGCCTGCGAGGTGATGGGGGCAGGTGGACTTGATGCGCATATCGGTTGTCTGAGTTATGGCACGACCGCCACGATTAACACCACAACGGCAAAATACATTGAAACCATTCCGTTTATTCCGCCTTATACCGCGGCCATTCCCGGTCATTACAATACCGAGATGATGATTTACCGCGGTTTCTGGATGGTGAGCTGGTTCAAGGAAGAGCTGGCGCATAACGAGCAGCGACTGGCGGCCGAACGCGGTGTTGAGGCAGAGCAGTTGTTTGATGAACTGGTGAATCAGGTACCGGCGGGTTCTATGGGGCTGATGATGCAGCCTTACTGGTCGCCGGGTGTGCGTCAGCCAGGCCCGGAAGGCAAGGGGGCCTTAATTGGTTTTGGCGATGTGCATAAGCGCGCTCATATTTACCGCGCCATTCTCGAAGGTCTGGCGTATGAATTGCGTCAGGGTAAAGAGCAGATTGAAAAGCGCAGCCGGGTGCCGATTACCCGTTTGCGGGTATCTGGTGGTGGTTCGCAAAGTGATGCCGCCATGCAGCTGACGGCGGATATTTTTGGTATGACCGCTGAGCGTCCGCATACCAGTGAAACCTCAGGGCTGGGCGCGGCCATTAACTGTGCCGTGGGTCTGGGAATTTATCCTGATTACCGTACGGCGATTATGCAGATGACCCGTGTCGGTCAGGTATTTGAGCCTGAATTCAAAACGGTAAGACTGTATGACCGCTTATACAAAGAGGTTTATCGCAAAATGTATAAGCGTATGAAACCTCTGTATCAGAGCATTCGTGAGATCACGGGATATCCGAAATAACGGATTGTGAGGCGTCGTCTCAGCTGCTGGATTGCAGCAGGGTGTTGGCTGTTTGCAACGCATTCAGGTAATGCCATTCAATTTGCGCAGGGCTGATGCCCAGCCCCTGCAGCACATCCCATTCAATATCATCCCAGCGTCCCTGTTCCATACTGATTGTCGTGGCCAGAATAAAACCATAATCGCCAGAGTGTTCTGTCAGGGCTGAAGTCAGTTCTGCAGGCAGGCGCAGGCGTTCGCAGATTTCTGCCAACGGGCGGTCAAGAAATGCGTCCAGCAGGGAAAACAGGCCGATAGTAAAGGCGGTTTCATCGTCCAGGTCTGGCCAGGAAAAAACCAGTGCCTTGCACAGCAGGGCGCGGACGACGGCTTGTTCGCGTAATACCGCCGGTTTGTCCTGCAGGCGACCAAGGGCGATAAGATTGGCCCATGCTTTCAGGCGATCAAGACCGGCCAGTACGATGGCCCTGGAGATGGACGTGACCTCACGGGCGAGTCCGACGGCCGCAGAGTTAACGATCTGCAGCAGCTTGTAGCTGAGTTGAGGGTCGGTCTGCAGAATGGCTGCGACATCCTCGATGCTGCTGTCCGGGTCATTAAGAATCTGCAATAACTGCAGAACCGCTATCTGGTTGTCGGGCAGGCGTTTGCCGTAGACATTGTCGGGATGGCTGAAAAAGTAGCCCTGAAACAGGGTGCAGCCTGCTTCCCGGCATAAACGGTATTCCTCCCGCGTTTCAACCTTTTCCGCCAGCCATTGCAGGTTATGGTGCTGGTGTTTGCGTATCAGCTCTGGCAGCTGATTCAGATCCGGCAGGCGGCGGATATCGACCTTTACGATATCAATTAACGGGAATAAAGCCGTTTGCTCTTCGTCACCCTGATAATCATCAAGGGCAATCCTGTAACGCAGTTTCTTCAGTTTGCGGAGCGCGGCCAGATTGTCTTCGTTTGCCGGGATATATTCCAGCAACTCAGCAACCAGGCTGTTGGCCGGCATAATCGGCGGATTGTGCAGCCAGTGACTGGTGAAATTGATAAACGCAGGCAGGCCGCCGGTAACAAGGTCTATGCCTATATCGTTGAACGCGCTGATCATAACTTCGCTGGTAGCCCGGTCGCCATGTTCATTCTGCCAGGCCAGAGTGTCTTCCGGCAGCGGCCGGCACAGAAGCTCATAACCGACCACTTTCAGACTGGTGTCCAGAATGGGTTGGCGCGCCAGCAGTGGAGGATCTGTTTTGTCCATACGATGTCCCTGATTTTCAGTCTTAAGTGTAGACACTATTTCCATGCGTTTTTATTGCGCTTAGCTACACTTTGGTAAAGAACGGTTATTGGAGTGTGATATGAGCGGGGTTCTGAGTAGTGTTGATGCCCGTACCAAGCTAGTTGGGCAGAACCGGCTGGAACTGCTGTTGTTTCATCTTGGTGGCTCACAGCACTTTGCCATCAATGTGTTTAAAGTGCAGGAAGTGATGCGCATGCCGCGCCTTACCCGTATTCCGGACCGCCATCCGGTGGTGCGTGGGGTAACGCATCTGCGCGGGCAGACTGTGCCTGTCGTCGATCTGCGTCATGCCATTCAGATGGGGCCGCTGAAGCTGAATGAAGAAGATGCGACCATCATTGTCACTGAGTACAACATGACGGTACAGGCCTTTCTGGTTGGAGGGGTTGATCGTATTGTGAATATGAACTGGAGCGAAATTCTGCCCCCTCCTGGCGGAGCCGGGCGGCAGCATTACCTGACGGCCATTACCCGCATTGATGACCGCATTGTCGAAATTATCGATGTGGAAAAGGTTCTCGCCGAAATTGCCCCTTATAACTCGGTGCTTTCGGCTGATGCTTACGATGATGAGTTGCTGGAAAAAGTACGGGGTAAAGACATTCTGATTGTTGATGACTCCCATGTTGCTATTCAGCAGATGCGGCAGGTTCTGGAACCTATGGGGCTGAATATTATTGAAGCCAATAATGGCCTTGAAGCTTATCAGTTGTTGATGCACTGGAAAGAAGAAGGCCGGGATATCCATAATAATCTGGTGATGATTATTACCGATGCGGAAATGCCAGAGATGGATGGCTATATGCTGACAACCGAGATTCGCCGCGACCCGGAACTGAAGGATACTTTTGTTATTCTGCACACATCTTTGTCTGGCAATTTCAATAAAGCGATGGTTGAAAAAGTCGGATGTAACGGGTTTTTGTCGAAGTTTGCTCCGGAGGCAATGGCAAAAGAGGTTCAGCGTCTGATGCGGGAAAAAATGCATATGCCGCCACGGCCAGAGTAATAACGGGTGATCGTCTGTTTAAAAGCGCCCGGTCGGGCGCTTTTTTATTGATTGCCGTAACTGCGTTTACTCCGGTGATGTCTGGTTGTCTGTCATTGACCGATCTATTAGAGTGGCTGCAATCAAGGAGGCGGTATGCCACAGGTTTCGCGTTTATTTATTTACCCGATCAAATCATGCGCACCGGTTGAGGTCGAACAGCTGGTGTTTGATGAATATGGCCCGGCGGGAGACCGCCGTTTCTTGCTGGTGGATGAGCAGGGTAATTTTATTACCCAGCGCCAGCAGCCGAAGATGGCACATATTTATCCTGTGCCGGGCGAAACGCTGTTGCGCGTTGAAGCCGCTGACCAGCCTGCTTTGCTGGTGCCGCTGTCTGATGCGGATGCACCCTGCAAGACTGTCACTGTCTGGAGCGATACTCTCGCCGCAGAAGATTGTGGTGATGAAGCTGCAGACTGGTTTTCTTCGGTTTTAGGTATCCGTTGCCGCCTTGTGCGTTTGCCGCAAAACAGTCAGCGACAGGTGGACTTGCGTTATGCTGATCCCGGGCAATGGGTCAGTTTTGCTGATGGTTTTCCTGTGCTGGTGGCGACGGAAAGCAGTCTCGCAGCTTTGTCTGATTGCATAGGGCGCCCGCTGGCGATTGAACGCTTCCGGCCCAATATTGTTGTCAGTGGTGTGGGGGCATTTGCAGAGCGTCGCTGGCAGGCGCTGGAGCACAAAGATGGGCTGCTGGATATCCGCAAGCCCTGTCAGCGTTGTGTGATTCCAACGCGTAATATGGAAACTCTTGAGCGCGAAGGTGATGTGATGGATGCACTGAAAGCGCTTTGCCGTATCGATGGCAAAATTATATTTGGCCAGAACGCTCTGGTTTCCGGTCTTCAGCGGCTATGTGTCGGCGATGAGCTTACAGAGCGTTTTTCGGATTGAATACTGGCCGCTGGAAGCGGTCAGAATAATTCAATATCGTCGTTAGTTCCGAAGGTTTCTTCAGTCTGCTTATTAAAGTGGTGGTGGTAAATCTCCAGAGCTTCGGCAACGGAGTGGCCGGCCATGATGTGTTCGAACATAATCCGTTCGGCTTCCATGGTGTAGTTGCTTTTGATGTGTTGCTGCAAATTATTCCAGGCATTGGCCTTGTAGCGTTGTTCTGCATTGCCGATTAAGTGCCCCATGCGCTCAAGGCTTTCGCCGACATGTTCAAGGCGCTGGGTCAGGCGATCATAAAACTGAAAAGCAATAATCGCCTGTTGGATTTCCTGCTGCAGCTCGGTAGCGATTGCTCCGGTTTTTTCTGACAAATTTTCTTCCTGAGAGGCGGCTAGCTGAACCAGTTTCTGAGAATTATCAGCCATTGCTGTAAAGCTGGTGGTCAGTTTGTTAATGGACTGGTTTCCCTCGTGCAGCGAGGTGTCGATCTGGGCGATCGCGAGAGCCAGCATGGTCAGGGTTTCACCTACCTGGCTCCAGTCAACTTCATGATTAGTGGTTTTCCCATATCCACCCAGAGTGTGGCGCTGTTGTTGGCTCATTCAGATTCTCATTTTTGCGACTGCTTCAAGCATAGATGAGAATCTGAGGGTTGCCTGCGATCAGCTTTCGTCTTTGTTCTGCAGTCGCAGCAGCAGGGCGGAGGTATCCAGTCTGCCGGCGCCCATGGATTGCAGCTCCTGATAATAGTGATTAACCAGTGCGGTAACAGGAAGTTCGGTGTTGCTGCGGTGTGCTTCCTCGAGGCAGATATCCAGATCTTTACGCATCCAGTCAATGGCAAAGCCATGTTGGTACTCGCCGGCAATCATTGTTTGATGACGGTTGCTCATCTGCCAGCTTCCTGCGGCTCCCTGAGAAATCACGCTCATCACTTTGTCACGATCCAAACCCGCTTTCTCGGCGAAGTGCAGGCCTTCGGCCAGGGCTTGTATCAGTCCGGCGACACAGATCTGATTGACCATTTTGGTTTTCTGGCCGCTGCCGATCTCTCCCATGCGCTCAATGGTGCGGGTGTAGGCGGCGGTGAGGCGTTGGATTTCATCGTAATCACGGGAGTCGCAGCCTACCATCAGACTAAGTTGGCCATTGATGGCGCCTTGCTGGCCGCCGGATACCGGTGCATCGCTGAAACGCAGCCCTGCGTTTTTGGCGGCTGATGCCATCTCTTCCGCCAGATGGGCTGAGGTGGTGGTGTGATCAATGATTAATGTGCCGGGATTCATTGCCGCGATGGCGTTGTGCTGGCCGGTCAGAATATCGCGAACATCATCATCGCGGCCGACGCAGAGAATAACCGCATCACAATGGCGGACGGTATGGCTGATGTTATCAAAGCCCTCACCCTGATATTCGCTGAGCCACTGCGCAGTGCGGGCAGGGGTGCGGTTGTACACCCTGACAGAGTGGCCATGATTGGCAAGATGGCCTGCCATTGGGTAACCCATGTTGCCAAGTCCGATAAATGCCAGTGTTGCCATTGGAGTCTCCTGTAGCAGAAATAAAAAAGCCGCTCAGTGAGCGGCTTTTTTACAACTAACCGGTTAGCCCGGGTAGTCACGTTTTGGGTGGCCAGTGTACAGCTGACGTGGACGACCAATGCGGTAATCGCTGCTGATCATCTCGTTCCAGTGTGCAATCCAGCCTGGGGTGCGGCCGGTGGCGAAGATTACGGTGAACATCTCGGTCGGGATGCCAATCGCTTTCAGGATGATACCAGAGTAGAAATCTACGTTCGGGTACAGGCCACGCTTCACGAAGTACTCGTCTTCGGTTGCGATTTTTTCCAGCTTCATGGCGATTTTCAGCAGTGGATCATCTTCCATGCCCAGCTCGGCCAGAACTTCATCACAGGTCTGTTTCATAACCTTGGCGCGCGGATCGAAGTTCTTGTAAACGCGGTGGCCGAAGCCCATCAGACGGAATGGATCTTCTTTATCTTTCGCTTTGGCGATGAACTTGTCGATGTTGGACTCGTCACCGATTTCCGTCAGCATGTTCAGTACGGCTTCGTTAGCGCCACCGTGAGCAGGGCCCCACAGTGCTGCAATGCCGGATGCGATACAGGCGAATGGGTTGGCACCGGTAGAGCCAGCCAGACGAACTGTTGATGTCGATGCATTCTGTTCGTGGTCGGCGTGCAGCAGGAAGATACGGTCCATTGCTTTGGCCAGAACAGGGCTGATTTTCTTCTCGTCACATGGAGTATTGAACATCATGTGCAGGAAGTTTTCGGAGTAGCTCAGTTCATTGCGTGGGTACATGAACGGCTGGCCGATGGAGTATTTGTAAACCATGGCTGCCAAAGTTGGCATTTTTGCAATCAGGCGGTGTGCAGATACAACACGGTGATGTTCATCGTGGATATCCAGAGAGTCGTGGTAAAACGCAGAAAGTGCGCCGACCACACCACACATAACAGCCATTGGGTGAGCATCGCGGCGGAAACCATTAAAGAAATGGCTCAGCTGCTCGTGCACCATGGTGTGGTTTTTGATGGTGTTAACGAAGGTTTCTTTTTCCTGTGCTGTTGGCAGCTCGCCGTGCAGCAGCAGGTAACAGGTTTCCAGATAGTCGGATTTTTCCGCCAGTTGATCGATCGGATAGCCACGGTGCAGCAGAACACCGGCAGCGCCATCAATATAGGTGATTTTGGATTCTGTAGCGGCGGTCGACATGAAGCCCGGATCATAGGTAAAAAGGCCTTTGCCGGAGAGGCTGCGAACGTCGACAACATCAGGTCCCAGAGAGCCTTCGTAAACCGGAAGTTCCAGAGTTTCTTCTATGCCGTCAACTTTCAGTGTTGCTTTTTTGTCAGCCATGGATAGGCCTCCTGCTGTTCAAAATTTAGCCTTAAATATAAGGCGGACCTAAAAAGAAAGGGCACAACTATAGGTTCTGAACTCCGTTTGTCAATTACCCAGCGGTCGAGCAGCCATAAGCAGCCGCGTCTAGTATAGTCCTGCTGCGGAAATGTCACCGTATCTGTTGCATTTATGTTCAGCCTGCGTAATAGCGGCGCAGACTGTTTGTAAATCAACGGGGTGGTGACTATAATTTGTCGCGACCCGAAACTTGTGCAAACCTTGTACAGGGGTTCGGGTATCTTCTTGAGCCTGCGCTTAACTTGCCCTTTCCGGGGTGGTGTTAAGCCCAAATAAGAGTGTAAGAGCCGTGAATAGCAATAGACCTACAAATTTAGATCTGACTACTATTGAGCTCCCACTTCCCGCTAAGGCGTCCATCATTCACCGTATCTCAGGTTTCATCCTGTTCTTCGCTGTAGCATTTATGCTGTGTGCGTTGGCAGCATCCCTGGAGTCAGAAGAAAGCTTTGCTGAACTGAAGTCGGTGTTTGATAACGGTTTGGTTAAATTCATCACCTGGGGCATTTTGTCGGCACTGGGTTACCACCTGGTAGCGGGCGTTAAGCACCTGTTGATGGATATGGGAATTGGTGAAACCAAAGAAGGCGGTCGTACCGGAGCCATCATTACCCTGGTGCTTGGCGTGATCGTAATCGTTCTGGCAGGAGTTTGGGTATGGTAGCAAGTGTCACCAATTTAGGCCGTAGTGGCCTGTATGACTGGGTTGTCCAGCGTCTGAGTGCGGTCATTCTTGCGCTTTACACTCTGTTTCTGCTGGGCTTCCTGATCGCCTCTCCAGATCTGCAGTATGGACAATGGCAGGGCCTGTTTGCTCAGACCTGGATGAAAGTATTCAGTCTGGCTGCCCTGATCTCAATCTGTGCACATGCCTGGGTAGGTATGTGGACTATTTCAACTGACTATCTCAAAGCCGCCGCAATCCGTTTTGCGTTCCAGCTGGTATGCGCAGGATTCCTGTTCGTTTACCTGGTTTGGGGTATCGACATTCTCTGGAGTGTGTAAGTCATGTCAAAAATCAGAACCATGTCCTTCGATGCCATCGTAATCGGTGGTGGTGGCGCGGGTATGCGTGCTGCGCTGCAGTTGACCGAAGCAGGCATCAAGACTGCATGTGTGACTAAGGTTTTCCCGACCCGTTCGCACACTGTTTCAGCGCAGGGTGGTATCACCTGTGCGATTGCGTCAGCGGATCCCAATGATGATTGGCGCTGGCACATGTATGACACCGTTAAAGGTTCAGACTATATCGGTGACCAGGATGCTATTGAATATATGTGTTCAGTAGGTCCGCAGGCTGTTTTCGAACTGGAGCATATGGGTCTGCCATTCTCCCGTACTGAAGAAGGCCGTATTTACCAGCGTCCTTTCGGTGGCCAGTCCAAAGGTCCGGATAACCCGACTCAGGCAGCCCGTACCTGTGCCGCCGCTGACCGTACCGGTCATGCTCTGTTGCATGCTCTGTATCAGGGTAACCTGAAGGGCGGTACTACCTTCCTGAACGAATGGTATGCCGTTGATCTGGTTAAAAACGCCAAAGGTCAGGTTGCTGGTGTGATCGCGATCGATATCGAAAGCGGCGAAACCCTGTACCTGAAAGCCAAAGCTACTGTTCTGGCAACCGGCGGTGCCGGTCGTATCTATCAGTCCACAACCAATGCCCTGATCAATACCGGTGACGGTGTTGGTATGGCGATCCGTGCCGGCGTGCCGATGCAGGATATGGAAATGTGGCAGTTCCACCCAACCGGTATTGCCGGTGCGGGCGTTCTGGTAACAGAAGGCTGTCGTGGTGAGGGTGGCTACCTGGTAAACAAAGACGGTGAGCGCTTCATGGAGCGTTACGCCCCTAACGCCAAAGACCTTGCCGGTCGTGACGTTGTTGCCCGTTCTATGGTTCTGGAAATTCTGGAAGGCCGTGGTTGTGGTGAAGACGGTGATCACGTATTCCTGAAGCTGGATCATCTGGGTGAAGAAACCCTGAATGCCAAGCTGCCGGGTATTCTTGAGCTGTCCCGTACCTTTGCACACGCTGATCCGGTAAAAGAGCCGATTCCGGTTGTGCCAACCTGTCACTACATGATGGGTGGTATTCCAACCAATATCGGTGGTCAGGCACTGACTCAGGACGAAAACGGCAACGATGTTGTTGTTGAAGGTCTGTATGCTGCCGGCGAAATTGCTTGTGTATCTGTGCATGGTGCCAACCGTCTGGGTGGTAACTCGCTGCTGGATCTGGTGGTGTTTGGTCGTGCGGTTGGTCTGCAGGTAGAGAAGAGCTTCAAAGAAGGCTTCGAATCTGTTGATGCTTCTGAAGAAGATATCGAACGTGCAATGGCTCGTCTGAATCGTCTGAATAACACGACTTCCGGTGAGTCTGTGGCTGCTGTGCGTGCAGATCTGCAGAAAACCATGCAGCTGTACTTCGGTGTATTCCGTGAAGGCCCAAGCATGGAAAAAGGTCTGGCGATGCTCGACGAAATTGGTGAGCGCGTTAAGAACACCATGCTCGAAGACAAGAGCGGACCGTTCAATACTGCCCGTATCGAAGCGCTGGAGCTGGACAACCTGTTCGAGACCGCTTATGCAACCGCAGTTGCTGCGATTGAGCGTAAAGAGTCGCGCGGTGCGCACGCCCGTAACGACTATACCGAACGTGACGATGAGAACTGGCTGTGCCACTCATTGTACTTCCCGCAAACCAAGACCATCGGCAAGCGTGCGGTGAACTTTGCTCCTAAGACAGTGGCAGCGTTCCCTCCGAAAGTCCGTACTTATTAATAGGGGAGTATTGAAATGTTAGTGAGTGTATATCGCTACAATCCGGAGAAAGATCAGGCTCCTTACATGCAGGACTACGAAATTAACGTACCTGGCAATAAGGATGTGATGATTCTGGATGTTCTGGCTCTGGTTAAAGAGCAGGATCCGACTCTGGCTTTCCGTCGCTCATGCCGTGAGGGTGTGTGTGGTTCAGATGGTATGAACATTAACGGTAAGAACGGTCTGGCCTGTATTACCCCGATCTCAGAAGCCACTAAGGGCAAGATGGATAAGCTGGTTCTGCGCCCGCTGCCAGGTATGCCTGTAATCCGTGACCTTGTGATCGACATGGCGCTGTTCTACAAGCAGTACGAGAAGATCAAGCCTTACCTGGTGAACAACACGCCAGCTCCGGCTATCGAGCGTCTGCAGAGCCCTGAGGAGCGGGAAAAACTGGATGGTCTGTACGAGTGTATTCTCTGTGCATGCTGTTCTACTTCCTGTCCGTCTTTCTGGTGGAATCCGGACAAGTTTGTCGGTCCGGCTGGTCTGTTGCAGGCTTACCGCTTCCTGGCGGATAGCCGCGATACGATGACACAGGAACGATTGGCGGAATTGAGTGATCCATTCAGTGTTTTCCGTTGCCGTGGCATCATGAATTGTGTCAATGTGTGCCCGAAAGGATTGAATCCAACGCGTGCCATTGGTCACATCCGTAATATGCTGTTATCCCAGCAATTATAGGAATAGCACCACTGACGACCGGTGGTATTAGACGTAAGTGGGCTGGACACACAGTCCACTTACGTTGACAATTTTTCAAAAATAGACCTCACAAAGTTCTATTTTTTACTAAGCTGAATTTTTAGTTGAGGGAGCGGGGAATCCCCGGTTCACCTCAGAGGCCTTGCGATCTATCCGGTCGGCCCTCTAACCTGCCTAGCGCTAGAGTCGGTGCGTACACTCTGTGGGTGATTTCCCTCGTTTATTCAAAAACAGGGTGGTCGTACATGCACGAGCAGACAATGGAGCAACTTTGGAGCACCTCTCAGTTAGCGGGAGGTAACGTTGCTTATATGGAGGAGCTCTTTGAAACCTACCTCAAAGACCCCAATGAGGTTCCGGAAGAGTGGCGCAATTATTTTGATCAGTTACCACGCGTCGACGAAAACAATTCCGTAGATACTCCCCATAAGCCCATTCGGGAACAGTTTCTTCTTATTTCCAAAAATCAGCGCCGCTCCCGTCCTGTATCTCAGGGATCCGTCAGCTCTGATCATGAACGTAAGCAGGTTCAGGTACTGCAGCTGATCAATGCCTATCGTGGCCGTGGTCATCAGCATGCCAGGCTGGACCCGCTCGATCTGATGGAACGTCAGAAAGTCCCGGATCTTGATCTGACGTTTCATGGTTTATCCCGGGCCGATCTGGATACCGTTTTCCAGACCGGCTCTTTGTTTATTGGTCAGGACGAAGCGACGCTGAGCGATATTCTTGCGGCGCTGGAAACGACCTATTGCGGTACCGTTGGTGCCGAATATATGCACATCGTAAACACAGCAGAACAGCGCTGGTTCCAGCAGCGACTGGAAAGCGTGCGCGCCCATCCTAAATTCGGCGATGAAGTTAAACTCCATCTGCTCGAGCGTTTAACGGCTGCCGAAGGTCTGGAAAAATATCTGGGTTCCCGTTATCCGGGGGTTAAGCGTTTTGGTCTGGAAGGTGGTGAGAGCCTTATTCCGCTGATGGACGAGCTGATCCAGCGCAGCGGAACCTACGGCGCCAAAGAAATTGTTATCGGTATGGCACACCGTGGCCGACTGAACACGCTGATTAATACTCTGGGTAAAAAGACGTCCGATCTGTTTGATGAATTTGACGGTAAGGTGCATTACGAATCCCACGGCGATGTGAAGTATCACCAGGGCTTCTCATCCAACGTAATGACATCCGGTGGCGAAGTGCATCTGGCACTTGCTTTCAACCCGTCTCACCTGGAAATTGTTTCTCCTGTGGTTGAGGGGTCAGTGCGTGCCCGTCAGGATCGCCGTAATGACAAGACCGGAGAAAAAGTGGTTCCTGTGATTATGCACGGTGACTCTGCGTTCGCAGGTCAGGGTGTGGTGATGGAAACCTTCCAGATGTCACAGACCCGTGCTTACAAAACCGGCGGCACCATTCATATTGTGATTAACAACCAGGTTGGTTTCACAACATCCAAGCGTGAAGACGTGCGTTCAACCGAATACTGCACCGATGTCGCCAAGATTGTTGAAGCGCCGATTCTGCATGTTAATGGCGATGATCCGGAAGCTGTATTGTTCGTTACTCAGCTGGCCGTTGATTACCGCAATGAATTCAAGAAAGACGTGGTGATCGATCTGGTGTGTTACCGCCGTCGTGGTCACAACGAAGCGGATGAACCATCCGGTACTCAGCCTTTGATGTACGCAAAAATCAAAGCGCAGAAAACCACCCGTGAACTCTATTCCGATAAGCTGATTGCCGCGGGTGTTCTGGCCGCAGAAAGCAGTAAAGAGCTGGAGGAAGAGTACCGTAAGGCGCTGGATAACGGTCATCACGTTGCCAAGAGTCTGGTAAAAGAGCCGAATACCGAACTGTTCGTTGACTGGACTCCGTACCTCGGACATGAGTGGACTGCGCGTGCAGATACCCGCTTTGACCTGAAGCAACTGCAGGAACTGGCGAACAAACTGCTGGAAGTACCGGAAGGTTTCTCGGTGCAGCGCCAGGTTGGCAAAATTCTTGAAGACCGTGGTCGTATGGCTGCGGGCGCTATGCCAATTAACTGGGGCTTTGCGGAAACCATGGCTTATGCAACCTTGTTGCATGAAGGTCATCAGATCCGTATCACTGGCCAGGACGTAGGGCGCGGGACTTTCTCGCACCGTCATGCGGTTCTGCATAACCAGAAAGACGGTTCCAGCTACATTCCGCTGAAGCATGTTAAGGAAGGGCAGCCAGCCTTCGATCTGTACGACTCTCTGTTGTCAGAAGAGGCGGTACTGGCGTTTGAATACGGTTATGCCACCACTACGCCGGGCGCGCTGGTTATCTGGGAAGCCCAGTTCGGCGATTTTGCCAACGGTGCTCAGGTGGTGTTCGATCAGTTTATTTCTTCCGGTGAACATAAGTGGGGCAGATTGTGCGGCCTGACTATGCTGCTGCCGCATGGCTATGAAGGTCAGGGACCGGAGCACTCTTCAGCCCGTCTGGAGCGTTATCTGCAGCTCTGTGCTGAGCACAACGTACAGATCTGTGTGCCGTCTACTCCGGCACAGGTTTATCACATGTTGCGTCGTCAGGTAATTCGTCCGCTGCGTAAGCCGCTGGTGGTCATGTCACCGAAGAGTCTGCTGCGTCATAAACTGGCGATCAGTACTCTGGAAGAGCTGGCAGGCGGTCGCTTCTATACCGTGATCGATGAGGTTGATGAGCTGGAAGCGGCGGCAGTGCGCCGGGTGCTTCTGTGTTCAGGTAAGGTTTATTACGACCTGCTGGAACGTCGCCGTGCGGAAGAGATCAAGGATGTGGCCATTGTTCGTATTGAGCAGCTGTATCCGTTCCCGGCCAAACAGCTTGCCAAAGTGCTGTCTAAATACAGCAATGTTGAAGAAGTTGTCTGGACTCAGGAAGAGCCAATGAACATGGGCGCCTGGTACAGCAGTCAGCACCATATGCGTCGTGCATTGTCACAACTGAACCCTGATCTGCATCTGGAATATGCCGGTCGTGCAGCTTCTGCTTCTCCGGCAGCAGGCTATATGGCACTGCACCTTGAACAGCAAGAAAAATTAATTCGTGACGCTCTGGGACTCCAGGGCTAGGTAACCGCAGGAATATTAAGGAAAACATAATGAGCATTGAAATTAAGGCACCCACTTTTCCTGAGTCTGTCGCTGACGGCACGGTTGCTACCTGGCATAAAAAGCCTGGTGAACCTGTGCAGCGTGATGAGCTGTTGGTGGATATTGAAACCGATAAAGTCGTGCTGGAGGTTGTTGCTCCGGCCGATGGCACACTGAAAAATGTGCTGAAAGAAGAGGGTGATGTTGTACTGAGTGACGAAGTTCTTGCGGTCTTCGTTGCTGGTGAAGTGGCGGCTGCTCCTGCGGCAGAAGCTTCAGCACCTGCGGCAGCTGAGCCTGCGGCGGCCGGCGACGTAATTATGAGCCCTGCGGCCCGTAAAATTGCGGAAGAAAACGGTGTCGCTGCGTCAGCGATTGCCGCGACCGGTAAAGATGGTCGTGTGACCAAAGAAGATGTGGTTAACCATCTGAAATCTGCTCCGAAAGCAGCACCAGCGGCGGCTCCGGCCAAAGCGGCTGCACCAGCCGCCAAGGCTCCGGTGATTCCGGAAGGCGACCGTATTGAGAAGCGCGTTCCTATGACCCGTCTGCGTGCGACCATTGCCCGCCGCCTGGTTGAAGCACAACAGAATGCCGCCATGCTGACGACTTATAACGAAGTCAATATGAAGCCGGTTATGGATCTGCGTGCCAAGTACAAAGATCAGTTTGAGAAAGTACACGGCGTTAAGCTGGGCTTTATGTCGTTCTTTGTGAAGGCGGCAACCGAAGCACTGAAGCGCTTCCCGGCGGTGAATGCTTCTATTGATGGTAATGACATGGTTTACCATGGCTATCAGGATATTGGTGTTGCGGTTTCTACCGAGCGTGGTCTGGTTGTACCTATTCTGCGTGATACCGATGGTATGGGTCTGGCTGAAATTGAAAGCACCATCGGTGATTACGCCGGCCGTGCCCGTGACGGTAAGCTGGGCATTGATGAAATGCAGGGTGGTACTTTCACCATCACCAACGGCGGTACTTTCGGTTCCCTTATGTCCACGCCAATTCTGAATCCGCCGCAAACGGCCATTATGGGCATGCACAAGATTCAGGAACGCCCGATGGCTGTGAACGGTCAGGTTGTGATTCTGCCAATGATGTACCTCGCACTGTCATATGATCACCGTATGATTGATGGCAAAGAAGCGGTGCAGTTCCTGGTAGCGATCAAAGACCTGCTGGAAGATCCAGCCCGTCTGCTGTTAGACATTTAATCGGATAGTTAAGGAAATAAAGATGAGTAAGAAGTTTGATGTCGTCGTTATCGGTGGTGGTCCTGCCGGTTATGTCGCAGCTATCCGTTGTGCACAACTGGGCCTCAACACTGCCTGTATCGATAAGTGGCTGAGTAAAGATGGTAAGGCTGTATTTGGCGGAACCTGTCTGAATGTAGGCTGTATTCCTTCCAAAGCCTTGCTGGACACTTCGCACAAGTACGAAGAAGCCAAAGAGAAACTGTCTCTGCACGGCATCAGCGTTGGCGAAGTCAATATCGATATCGCCGCGATGCTGAAGCGTAAAGATCAGATCGTTAAAAACCTGACCATGGGTGTGGCGACGCTGTTCAAAGCCAATGGTGTAACGCCATTTGAAGGTACCGGTAAATTGCTGGCTGGTAAAAAGGTCGAATTTACCAGTCACGCCGGAACTGCTGAAATCCTCGAAGCTGAGCATGTGATCATTGCCACAGGTTCTGTGCCGGTGAATATTCCGCCAGCACCACTGACCGAAGGCGTTATTGTCGATTCCACCGGCGCGCTGGAATTCAGCGAAGTGCCGAAACGTCTGGGCGTTATTGGCGCAGGTGTCATTGGTCTGGAACTGGGCAGTGTCTGGGGCCGTCTGGGTGCGGAAGTGGTTGTACTGGAAGCGCAGGACAAATTCCTGCATCTGGTTGACCAGACCGTTGCCAAAGAAGCGCAGAAACTGTTCACCAAGCAGGGTATGACCATCCGTCTGGGTGCCCGTGTGACCGGTACTGAGGTAAAAGGTAAGCAGGTAACGGTGACCTATCAGGATGCCGAAGGTGAGAAGAAAGAAGTCTTCGACAGGCTGATCGTTGCGGTTGGCCGTCGTCCTTACACCGAAGGCCTGATGAGTGGCGACTGCGGTGTGAATATGGACGAGCGTGGTTTCATTCACGTCGACGAAACCTGCAGCACCGATGCTCCTGGCGTCTGGGCTGTTGGTGATGTTGTGCGTGGTCCTATGCTGGCACACAAAGCATCTGAGGAAGGTGTGATGGTTGCCGAGCGTATTGCCGGCCATAAAGCACAGCTGAATTACGATGTGATTCCTTCTGTTATTTACACCCACCCGGAAATTGCCTGGGTTGGTAAAACAGAAGAGCAGATTAAAGCAGATGGTGAACCATACAACGTTGGTATGTTCCCGTTTGCAGCTAATGGCCGTGCGATGGCGGCTGCGGATACCGATGGTTTTGTGAAAATCATCGCCCATGCAGAAACTGACCGTATTCTTGGTGCCAGTGTGATTGGCCCGAATGCCGGTGATCTGTGTCAGCAGATTGTTGTGGCAATGGAGTTTGGTTCAAGCGCTGAAGATGTGGGCATGATGGTGTTTGCACACCCAACCGTTTCTGAAGCGGTGCATGAAGCAGCTTTGGCCGTTAACAACAATGCGATTCACAAAGCGAATCGTAAAACCAAAGCGAAGAAGTAATACGTTGGCCCGGAGTTCCGGGCCTCGCTTTATGGCCGGGCGAGAGTGCTGAGTAAGTACTGCCGACACGATTGGCTGCCCGGTTAACACAGGCTGTTGGGTAACCCCCGACTCAATAAGAGAAACAGGACGAAAGCGATGAACCTTCACGAATATCAGGGTAAACAGCTTTTTGCTCAGTATGGTCTGCCAGTATCGAAAGGTGTGGCAGCCAAAACTGCAGAAGAAGCTGCAGCAGCGGCCGACACCATTGGCGGTGACCGCTGGGTTGTTAAAGCTCAGGTACATGCCGGTGGCCGTGGTAAGGCCGGTGGTGTGAAGCTGGTTTCTTCTAAAGAAGAAATCTCTGAGTTTGCCAACAAGTGGCTGGGTAAAAACCTGGTAACTTACCAGACTGATGAAAAGGGCCAGCCGGTCAGCCGTATTCTGGTTGAAAGCTGCACCGATATCGCTCAGGAACTGTATCTGGGCGCGGTCGTCGACCGTTCTTCACGCCGTGTGGTATTTATGGCCTCAACTGAGGGCGGTGTGGAAATTGAAAAAGTTGCGGAAGAAACTCCGGAAAAAATTCTGAAAGCCACGATTGATCCACTGGTAGGCGCGCAGCCATATCAGGGTCGTGAACTGGCATTCCAGCTGGGTCTGAAAGGTGATCAGGTGAAGCAGTTCACCAATATCTTCCTGGGCCTGGCCAAGCTGTTCGTTGATAAAGATCTGGCGCTGCTGGAAATCAACCCGCTGGTTATCACCACTGAAGGCAATCTGCACTGCCTGGATGCCAAGATCAACATCGACAGCAACGCGGTATACCGCCACAAAGATCTGCAGGAAATGCATGATCCTTCCCAGGAAGATGCACGTGAAGCTCACGCTGCTGAGTGGGAACTGAACTACGTAGCACTGGATGGCAACATCGGCTGCATGGTGAATGGTGCCGGTCTGGCGATGGGTACTATGGATATCGTGAAACTGCACGGTGGTCAGCCAGCTAACTTCCTCGACGTAGGTGGCGGTGCAACCAAAGAACGTGTGGTTGAAGCATTCAAGATCATTCTGTCTGACGAAAAAGTAAAAGCCGTATTCATCAATATTTTTGGTGGTATTGTGCGTTGCGACATGATTGCTGAAGGCGTGATCGGCGCTGTAAAAGAAGTCGGTGTTAAGGTTCCTGTGGTTGTTCGCCTGCAAGGTAACAACGCTGAAGTGGGCGCCAAGGTTCTGACTGAAAGCGGCCTGAACATTATCGCGGATACCGACCTGACTGGCGCAGCCCAGAAAGTGGTCGCAGCTGCAGCTGGCAATTAAGGGGTAATCATGAGCATTTTAATCAATAAAGACACCAAAGTGATCTGCCAGGGCTTTACCGGTGCTCAGGGTACTTTCCACTCTGAACAGGCGATTGCATACGGCACCAAAATGGTTGGTGGTGTAACTCCGGGTAAAGGTGGCACTGAGCATCTGGGCCTGCCGGTATTCAATACCGTTAAAGACGCGGTTGCTGCAACCGGTGCAGAAGCTTCTGTTATTTACGTACCAGCGCCTTTCTGTAAAGACTCTATCCTTGAAGCCGCTAATGCCGGCATCAAGCTGATCGTTTGTATTACTGAAGGTATTCCTACACTGGATATGCTGGATGCGAAAGTTAAGTGTGACGAGCTGGGCGTACGCCTGATCGGACCTAACTGTCCGGGTGTTATCACACCGGGAGAATGTAAGATCGGTATTATGCCGGGTCACATACACCTGCCAGGTAAAGTCGGTATTGTTTCCCGTTCCGGCACCCTGACTTATGAAGCGGTTAAGCAGACCACTGACTACGGCTTTGGCCAGTCTACCTGTGTTGGTATTGGTGGCGACCCGATTCCGGGCTCCAACTTTATCGACATCCTGAAAATGTTCCAGGAAGATCCGGCAACTGAAGCCATTGTTATGATCGGTGAAATCGGCGGTACTGCAGAAGAGGAAGCAGCGGCTTTCATTAAAGCTAATGTGACCAAGCCTGTTGTTTCTTACATTGCTGGTGTTACTGCACCTCCGGGCAAGCGTATGGGTCATGCCGGCGCGATCATCTCCGGTGGTAAGGGTACTGCGGCCGATAAATTTGCGGCACTGCAGGACGCTGGTGTTGCGACTTGTCAGAGTCTGGCCGATATTGGTAAGACGCTGAAAGAAGTAACCGGCTGGTAAGTTTTACCGGCTCAAAAAAGAACCCGCTGCGGCGGGTTTTTTTGTGTCCGGATACCGGGTTTCGTCAAGGTTTGGGCCTGCTTCGGCTAGACCTTGGTGTTATGACCCTTGGTCGAATAGTCGCGGTAACCACACATCCCCTAAGGTGTATTCATTCACACAGGAGGAGTTTTTATGGGTTACCAACAGGAATATCAGGCTTCAATCGAACTGCCTGAAGCCTTCTGGCAAAAACAGTCGCAACGGATTCAATGGTTTAAAGAACCCAAGACCATTCTCAGCAAAGATGAGCATGGCATCGACCGCTGGTTTGCTGATGGACAGCTTAATACTGCTTATCTGGCACTCGATTATCATGTTCTGCAGGGACGTGGAGACCAGCTGGCTCTTATCTACGATTCCCCGGTAACCGGCAATAAACGCACCTATACCTACAGCCAGCTGACCGAAGCCGTCGCGCGCTGTGCTGGTATGCTGGTCAGCCAGGGGGTAGGTAAGGGCGATTGCGTGATCGTGTATATGCCGATGATTCCGGAGGCTGCGATCGCCATGTTGGCCTGTGCCCGTATTGGTGCTGTGCATTCGGTGGTTTTTGGCGGTTTTGCTCCGAATGAGCTGGCGGTGCGGATTGATGATGCCGTACCTAAGGTCATTATGTCGGCCTCCTGTGGTATCGAAGTTGACCGTATTATTGAATACAAACCGATTCTGGATGCGGCCATTGATATGGCGACGCACAAACCAACCAGCTGCGTTATCTATCAGCGTGAGCAGCAACGCTGTGAGCTGACGGCAGGGCGTGATATTGACTGGCAGCAGGCGGTTGCCGCAGCTCAGCCTGCTGACTGCACTCCGGTGTCTGCTCTTGATCCTCTGTATATTCTTTATACCTCTGGTACTACGGGTAAGCCGAAAGGCGTTGTGCGCGACAATGGCGGTCATGCGGTGGCCATGAGTTACAGCATGAGTGTGGTTTACGATATGCATCCGGGGGATGTGTTCTGGGCCGCTTCCGATGTCGGCTGGGTGGTTGGCCATTCTTATATTGTTTATGCCCCACTCATTGCAGGCTGCACTACGGTCTTTTATGAGGGTAAGCCGGTACGTACGCCGGATGCCGGAGCTTTTTGGCGGGTGTGTGCCGAGTATGGCGTTAAAGGATTGTTTGCCGCCCCGACAGCGTTCCGTGCGATCCGTAAAGAAGATCCGCAATGCCTGCAGGCAGAAAAGTATGACCTCAGTAAGCTTAAAACCATTTTTATGGCCGGTGAGCGTTTAGATCCTCCGACTTACGAGTGGGTGGATCAGCATATTAAGCGTCCGATTGTGGATCACTGGTGGCAGACCGAAACCGGCTGGGCGATTGCCGGTAATCATATGGGGCTTGAACCAGCCAAAGTGAAAGCGGGTTCTGTTACACGCCCGTCACCCGGATTTAATGTGCAGATTTTAGATCCGAAGGGGCGTCCGGTGGCTGCCAATGAGCAGGGCAGTATTGCGATCAAATTGCCGTTGCCGCCCGGATGTCTGCCGACTATCTGGGGTAATCACGAGCGTTTTGTCGCCGGTTATCTGGGTACCTACAAAGGGTATTACATTACCGGTGATGGCGGTTATCTGGATGATGATAACTATCTGTTTGTGCTTGGGCGTACTGACGACATCATCAATGTTGCCGGTCATCGTCTGTCGACCGGCGAGATGGAAGAAGTGGTTGCCGGGCATGCGGCGGTTGCTGAATGTGCGGTCATCGGCCGTCACAGTGATCTTAAAGGGGAAGAGCCTCTGGGGTTGGTTCTGCTGAAAGACGGCGTTGATATTGATGAAGAAACACTGAAACTGGAGCTGGTGCAGCGCGTCCGTGACCGGATTGGTGCGGTAGCCAGTTTCCGTGATGCGGTGGTCGTGCAGCGGTTGCCTAAAACCCGTTCCGGCAAAATTTTGCGTAAAGTACTGCGCAATATTGCCAATAACGAGGAATACCAGACACCGTCAACCATCGATGATCCGGCCTGTCTGGGAGAAATTGAGCAGATTCTTCTGCAAAAGGGACTGCGTCTGGAGAACTAATTCCGAGAGGGTCAGTCGTACAAAGAGCAGGCTAAAGCCAGTTTGCTCTCTCTCTGATTATTATGGTGTTTACCGGGCCGATTCCAGCCCGGTTTTTTTTTGCCAGCCAGCCCGTGTCGCCGATTCCGGCGGTTTTATGTCACGTGTCTCCCCTGAAACATGATGCAGAAACACTGCGATTTACAGATGTTGCCAATTGTTACCATTTGCATGTATCGAGTTGTAACTTGACCTGCTAATCTTTGTGGTTATCAGGGGATCGAATGTTTATTAAATAAGTGTTCTTGAGGGCGGAGGTTGGTTTTTGCTGAATATCTTTAATTTCCGCGCCTCGGGCTGGGTGTTGCCTCTGGCCATATTGGTGCTGACCCTGCTGCTGCTGACTTTTGCTGTGCAGAGCTGGTTTGTCAGCCGCAGTGCATTTGATAACGAAATCGCGCATATCAACCGCGTTGCACTGCAGAATGCACGCTCTGTCATGATCTCGCGGCGCGAGTCTTTTTATCTTCTTGGGCAGGAGCTGCTGGATGTCAATGCATTGCAGGAGCCTGACCTTGGGCGTGACATGCTGGATAAGGTTGCTTTGGTCATGCCTGGAGTGGTGAGCCTTGGCCTGGCCCGCAGCGATGGTCAGATGGTTCTGTACAGTTCGGCTGGAGATTCCCGCCGCAGTTCTTTATCGCTGCCAAATATGCAGCAGCAATCTTCCCGTTTATTCCGCAGAGCACTGGCTTCCGAAGGTGTGGTTACCGGTCCGCCATTCTGGCAAAACAGCAGCCGTGAATGGATGCTGCCGCTGTTTTATGCGGTGAGGGACACTCGCAGCGGTGATGTTGAGGCCATTCTGACGGCTCTGGTGCGTTTGCAGGACCGGCTGGCACGCTGGGACGGTGTCGACTTAGGCACCGATACCTCCGTGGTCGTGGTCAGTGCTGACGGCATCCCCCGTTACGCGGTGCCTGTTTTTAATGCATATGATACGCATGCCGGGCGTGAGTTTATGCAGGAGCTGATGCAGCAGGTTAAGCGCTCGGCGCTTGATGAAGGTTGGCTGGTACATGACTGGAGGCAGGATCAGGGTTCTGTTACTTACCGGATACATTACTCGCGCATAGGCGATGACCTGTTCAATCTGGTTCTGCGTCCGCAGTCCTCTTTGTGGATGGTTTGGTGGCTTCGTATTGAGCCCGCACTGTTTGCGTTTATTGCATTGCTGCTGGGGAGCATCGGAGTTCACCGGATTGTGCTCAGGCAACAGCGTGTTTATCAGCATAATCTTCTGTTTCAGGCACATCACGATCCGCTGACAGGATTGCTGAATCGTGCGCGGCTGTTGAACCTGATGAAAGAAAGTATGGAAAACGCTCCCGGGAGCGCTTTTTCGTTATTGATTATTGACCTCGATTATTTCAACCGGATTAATGATCAGCACGGGCACGCTATCGGTGATGCGCTGTTAAAGCTGGTCCCTCAGCGCTTGCAGGGAATACTGTCTCCTGGCGACTGGCTTGCCCGACAGGGCGGTGATGAGTTCCTGGTCGTATTCCGCAATGAACTGAGTTTTCGTGGCCGGGATGTTTTAACTCAGGCGGTTAAGGCTGCATTGGAAGAAGGGTTTGAAATTCATAACCGGGTTATTTCGGTGTCTGCCAGTATCGGTGTGGCCAATTACCCCCGTGATGCATCAGATCCCAATGATCTGCTGGGTAAGGCCAACGCCGCTTTGTATCAGGCGAAAGGTGATGGACGTAACTGTATCGTTCATTATTCTGACGATATTGCTGCATTAAGCCGGCGCAGCAAAGAACTTGAACGTCAGCTGGATGGTTGCTGGCAGCGCAACGAAATGCAGGTGCACTACCAGCCTCAGATTGATTGTCGTACCGGAGCGTTAATTGGTGCGGAGGCTTTGGTTCGCTGGCATAACTCTGAGCTGGGCAATGTCAGTCCGGCTGAATTTATCCCTGTTGCGGAAGCAATCGGTGCGGTACGCCAGATCGATCGCTTTGTTATGGCAGAGGCCTGTGCGTTTATTCATCAGATTTCTCAGCAGTTTTCCCGGCCATTGCGCATATCCATTAATTTATCTCCGGAGCACCTGCTTGATCCTGCAATGATTGCGGAGGTGACTGAATTAATCCGGCGTTATGATCTCGCGCCCCAGCAGCTGGTGCTGGAAATAACCGAAACTGCGGTTCTTAATGATTTTGAACGGGCTGCCCAGCAGGTTGCACAGCTGCGTGCGCTGGGTGTCGGTGTGTCGGTTGATGATTTCGGTACCGGTTATTCGTCGCTGTCCTATATTCATAAATTACCGGTCACGGAAATTAAAATAGACCGCTCTTTTGTTGATCAGATTGCCACCGATCTGCATGATCGGGCATTGACCAGTGCGGTTATTGCAATGGGCAAACGATTACATCTGGAGGTCGTTGCAGAAGGGGTGGAGACGGCCAGTCAGTGGCAGATTCTGCTGGAGCAGCATTGCGATACCTTGCAGGGTTTCTATATTTCCAGGCCGATGGCTGCCAGTGACTTTATTGCTTTTATGGATAGTTACAGCGAAGAACCTCAGGTTTTTGCCTTGCGTTAATAACTCCTCAGATTATTCCGCTGTCGAGCCCGGCGGCTATGGCAGCGCATAACTCCTCACACTGTTGTAAAAACTCTTCCTGCCAGTCACCGCGTAAAATCAGTGGCTCCTGGACCCAGCGCCAGCGCAGGCCGGTCGTGATACTTTCCAATGCGCGTTTTGTTCCTGTGCCATCGTGCCCCGCGCGGATAATGGCTGCGCAGGGTTTTCCCTGTGTTTCTTCCAGACAGGGATAATAAATACGATCAAAAAAATCCTTTAATGCGCCACTCATGTAGCCGAGGTTTTCCGGCGTTATCAGAAGAACGGCATCGGCCTGCAGAGTGTCGGGTGCGTTGGCTTTAAAAGCTGTTCGTATAATTAACTGGCTGTTCTCAGTTTCTGCTGATTTAAAGCCGGTCTCGCAGGCCTGTAATAATCGTTCAGTGTTGGGGGATGGCGTATGGGCAACAATCAAAAGTGTTTTCATCGTATAAAACCTGTTGAGTTGCCCGGCAGTATAACGATAGCGCTATACCAATGGCAGGGCTGCTGCCTGTGCCAGTGCGCAGGATAAAAGCCGGCCGGCCATTTTTTCTGCTCGGCTGGTCAGCATAATAGGCACCCGTGCGCCCATTAATATTCCGGCTGCCTGAGCATTGCCTAAATAAATTAATTGCTTGGCCAGAATGTTGCCGGACTCCAGGTCTGGTGCAATTAAAATATCGGCGTCTCCGGCAACAGGTGAGTCAATGCCTTTGCTGTTGGCCGCCTCAAGGTTGATGGCATTGTCAAAGGCCAGGGGCCCGTCTAATAACCCGCCGACAATTTGTTTGCGGTCAGCCATTTTACACAGCGCTGCAGCATCCAGTGTGCTGGGAATGTCCGGATTGATTTTTTCGACGGCACTTAAAATCGCAACCTTAGGCAGGCTGATGCCCATTGCCTGAGCCATCTGAATGGCATTGCAGACGATGTCTTTTTTGGCCCGCAAATCAGGGTGAATATTAATAGCCGCATCGCTGATAAACAGCGCTTTGGGGTAAGACGGCACATCCAGATAATACACATGACTGATACGGCGCTCAGTGCGGATACCTGTGGTTTTGTGTAATACCGCACCCAGTAATTCGTCGGTCGACAGGCTGCCCTTCATTAATGCACGGACTTCTCCGCTGCGCACCAGGCTGACGGCTGCTTCGGCCGCTTCATGGCTGTGTTCGGTGTCGCGGATATCAATGTCAGACAGGTCAATATCATTCTGGGCTGCGCACTCACGGATTTTATGCTCAGGGCCGACCAGAATGGCCTGCATCATGCCCAGGCGGTGAGCCGCGAGGGCGCCTTTTAATGAATCTTCTGTAACCGGGTGTACTACCGCTGTTGGCAGTGCCGGGCGCAGCAGCGAGCGCTCAAATAAGCGGCGCATGTGCGGATGGCTGGCGGTCGCCGTTAATATTTCTTCCCTGATCAGATCAGCGGTCATACTCACGTCCTTAGTCTGCGTCTGGCTTAACACCATCGGATGGTTTTATGACAATGACATCACAGGCGACTTTATCGACCAGTAATTCAGCGGTGTTACCGATTAATACCCCGGCAATGCCTTCGCGCCCGACGGTGCCAACGACCACAACGTCGGCATCGATGTCTTTGGCAATACCAGCGATCACGCTGTCAGCATCACCTTCACCAATATGCACATGGTCGGGCTGAATATTGTATTTACGCGCCAGTGCAGCGCAGGCTTCTTCGTGTTGTTCGGTAATGTACTTCTGGATGTCATCCGGTGCGGTAACTTCGGGCACCATGGCAAAGGCGACGGCAACCAGCGGGTATGAGTTGGCGAGGTGCAGGTCGGTATCAAAATGATCGGACAGGTGCTCGGCAAAAGACAGAATATTATCGTTGATGATCTGGTGTCCGCTATCGCCGGAGGTCGCATCAACGGACGCCAATACACGGTTGTTGGTCCAGGGTTTGGCGGATTTTACCAGCATCACCGGTGCCGGGCAGTGGCGCAGCAGATTCCAGTCGGTGTGGGTGAAGATCCGGTCAAGCAGGTTGTGCGGCTGGGTACCTTTAATCACCAGATCAAAATCCTTATGGCGCATGGACTCGATGACAGCATCGTGCAGATGCTTTTGCCAGTGCACCTCGGTACTGATTGAAATGCTGTTTTCAGCCTCAGGCAGGAAGCTGTTGATCCACTTTTCCGATTTATCCAGCAGGGCCTGCTTCACCCGGGTACGGGTTTCCTGATCAAGGGATGAATGATCTTCGCAGTAAGCTTCGTAGGTATTTGTCAGCAGAGTCAGATCCGCTTCCAGAGACCGTGCCAGCCACAGCGCACGATCAAGCGCAATTTGCTCCGGGTGCTCGCTGTCCAATACGACCAGAATGTGATTGATATCCAGCATGACTTTCTCCTTAAAATAATGTGTCCGGCATGGGAATACCCTAACACTAGCGCTTTGCGCTTACACCGGCCTTGTTTTGGGTCATATTGTGTTGTGTTTGCAGCTCGTCATTTGCCGGAGGTGACAATATGTCTATGAAAGCCCGGGCAGCGTTACTGAGGGTGCGGTGACGCAAATGGATCAGTCCAAGCTGGCGCCGGATAGGTGCAGAAGGCCAGGGCAGCCGTACCAGTTGTTCGTCGAGCATGCTGTGCGGCAGCAGACTCCAGCCCATGCCGACAGAAACCATCATTTTAATGGTCTCCAGATAGTTGGTTGGCATAGGTGCATGCAGATTAAGCCCGGCCTGACGGAATACCCGCTCAAGCAGCTGGAAGGTAATGGTATCCGGCTCCGGTAAAATTGCTGGTGCCTGCGCCAGATCCTGCAGGCTGAGTTGTGCAATGGCTGCCAGCGGGTGGCCGGGAGCACACACACATACCATGTCATCCTGCCACAGCGGCAGGGCTTCAATACCCTCCGGAACCTGATCATTGTTGGCTTCCAGTGTGGTCAGGGCCAGCTCGACCTGACGCAGGTTGACCGCCTGGTAGGCCCGTTCCGAGCCCATAAAACTCAGGTTTAACTGGGCGGCCGGATAGCGGCTGACAAACTCCCTGAGTACCGGTGGTAAGCGGTGCAGGCCGATATGATGGCTGGTCGCCAGGGATAATACGCCACTGACTTCACCGCCCAGATTCATCAGCCGCAGCTCGGTGTCGGCCACCAGATCGAGAATCTGCCGCGCTTTAGGCTGCAGTGCATGACCTGCTTCGGTCAGACTGATGGTGCGGTTGTGGCGGTCAAACAGGGCATTACCCAGCTGCTGCTCCAGTAACTGGATGCGTTTGCTGACCGCTGACTGGGTCAGGTGCAGTTGTTCAGCGGCGAGAGAAAATGAGCGCTGTTCTGCAACGGCAAGAAAGGCTTTGAGTGCCTGGGTATCCATAGTCTGTGTCCGTGTGTGCTCTGTTTGAATTCCAGTTTGGAATTCAAACTAGAAATAATATGAATTTGAGTTGTTTAGCAGAAGGCGTATCCTTAGGCAATACCAAAAACATCCCTGATGAGAGAGGACATCCCGATGGCTGGGAAAACCCTGTATGACAAATTGTGGGAGCAGCACGTTGTTAAAGAACGTGATGACGGCACCGCGTTAATCTATATCGACCGTCAGTTGCTGCACGAAGTAACCTCGCCACAGGCGTTTGAGGGCCTGCGTATTGCCGGGCGTAAGCCATGGCGCCTGGACGCCAACCTGGCGACTCCGGATCACAACGTACCGACTACCTCGGCTGAGCGTGAATCCGGTATTGCCGGTATTCAGGACCCGGTTTCCCGTATTCAGGTGAAAACACTGGATGAAAACTGCGATGAGTTCGGCATCACTGAATTCAAAATGGCTGACAAACGTCAGGGCATCGTGCACGTGGTTGGGCCAGAGCAGGGTGCGACGCTGCCGGGCATGACCGTTGTCTGTGGTGATTCCCATACCGCGACTCACGGTGCTTTTGCCGCACTGGCGCACGGTATTGGTACTTCTGAAGTTGAGCACGTGCTGGCGACCCAGTGTCTGATTCAGCGCAAAATGAAAAACCTGCTGATCCGCGTCGACGGTGAACTGGGTGCCGGTATTACCGGTAAAGACGTTGTGCTGCACATCATTGGTGTGATCGGTACTGCTGGTGGTAATGGCACGGCGATGGAGTTCGGTGGTTCTGCCATCCGCTCACTGAGTATGGAAGCCCGTATGACCATGTGTAACATGGCCATTGAAGCCGGTGCCCGTGTGGGCATGGTTGGCTTTGATGACATTACCGCTGAATACGTAAAAGGCCGCCCTTACGCGCCGAAAGGTGAGCAGTGGGAGATGGCGCTGGCCGCCTGGAAAGATCTGGTATCCGATGAGGATGCGGTATTCGACAAGGTGGTCGAAATCCGTGCGGAAGATATCAAACCACAGGTTACCTGGGGTACCTCGCCAGAAATGGTCACCACCATCGACGGTACTGTGCCGACTCTGGACGATGCTGCAGATGAGGTTCAGCGCTCCGGTTTTGAGCGTGCGTATCAGTATATGGGTCTGACACCGGGTCAGAAAATCACCGATATTAAACTCGACCGGGTCTTTATCGGTTCCTGCACCAACTCCCGTATCGAAGATCTGCGTGCCGCCGCCGATGTGGCCAAAGGCCGTAAAGTGGCTGGCAGTGTGAAGCAGGCGTTGGTGGTTCCGGGGTCTGGTCTGGTGAAGGCGCAGGCTGAAGCTGAAGGTCTGGATAAAGTCTTTATCGAAGCCGGTTTTGAATGGCGTGAGCCGGGGTGCTCCATGTGTCTGGCGATGAACGCCGATAAGCTGGGCAACGGTGAGCATTGCGCGTCTACTTCGAACCGTAACTTCGAAGGTCGTCAGGGCTATGGTGGCCGTACTCATCTGGTGAGTCCGGCGATGGCCGCGGCGGCCGCGATTGCCGGTCACTTTGTTGATGTGCGTGAGTTATAAGGGGAGCAAAGATGAAACCATTTACCGTACATAAGGGTATTGCTGCCCCGATGGATCGTGCCAATATCGATACCGATATGATCATTCCCAAGCAGTTTCTGAAGTCGATCAAACGCAGCGGCTTTGGCCCGAATCTGTTTGATGAGCTGCGCTATCTGGACGAAGGTCAGCCGGATGCGGATAACTCCGGTCGCCCGCTGAATCCGGACTTCGTGCTTAATCAACCACGTTATCAGGGCGCGTCTGTGCTGCTGGCACGGGAAAACTTTGGTTGTGGCTCCAGTCGTGAGCACGCTCCCTGGGCGCTGGAAGACTTCGGTTTCCGTGCGATTATTGCACCGAGCTATGCCGATATTTTCTTTAATAACAGCTTTAAAAACGGCCTGTTGCCGATCGTGCTTGATGACGCAACGGTCGACCGTTTATTCAAAGCTGTTGCGGCGAATGAAGGTTATGAGCTGACCATCGATCTGGCGCAGCAGAAAGTGATTACCCCGGATGGCGAAGAAATCCCGTTCGAGGTAGATGCCTTCCGTAAGCACTGTCTGCTCAACGGTCTGGATGATATTGGTCTGACGCTGCAGGATGCGGATGATATCCGTGCCTATGAGCAGAACCGTCGTCAGCAGGCTCCCTGGCTGTTTGGCGCCTGAAACTGAAATTGATTATCTGCCGGGTGCGCAAGTGCCCGGCTTCTGATTCTGGAAAATGACATGTCTAAAAATATTCTGATTCTGCCGGGCGACGGCATTGGTCCTGAAATTGTTGCTGAAGCGGTTAAGGTGCTGGACGTTGTTAATCAGCGTTTTGATCTGGGCCTGAATATGGAACACGCGCTGGTGGGCGGTGCCGCTTATGATGAGTTTGGCACGCCGCTGCCGGATGTGACCATGGATAAAGCCCGTGCCGCAGATGCGATTCTGTTGGGGGCGGTGGGTGGTCCTAAGTGGGATAACCTTGAAGATCGCGAGCTGCGTCCGGAAAAAGGCCTGCTGGGTCTGCGCTCTGGTCTGGAGTTGTTCGGTAACCTGCGTCCGGCGATTCTGTATCCGCAGCTGGCGGATGCCTCTTCGCTGAAGCCTGAAGTGGTTTCCGGTCTGGATATTCTGATCGTACGTGAACTGACCGGTGGTATTTACTTCGGTAAACCACGCGGTATCCGCACGCTGGAAAACGGCGAGCGCGAAGGTTACAACACCTACGTATACAACGAATCAGAAATTCGCCGTATCGCTAAGGTCGCGTTTGAATCGGCGCAGAAACGCGGTAAAAAACTGTGCTCGGTCGATAAAGCCAACGTGCTGGAAGTAACCGTGCTGTGGCGCGAAGTTATGAACGAAGTGGCAAAAGACTACCCGGATGTTGAACTGTCACATATGTACGTTGATAACGCAGCGATGCAGCTGGTTCGTGCACCAAAACAGTTCGATGTGATGGTCACCGGCAATATGTTTGGTGATATTCTGTCGGATGCAGCTGCAATGTTGACCGGTTCGATCGGCATGTTGCCATCGGCGTCTCTGGATAAGAACAACAAGGGTATGTACGAACCTTGTCATGGTTCTGCTCCGGATATCGCCGGTCAGGGAATCGCTAACCCGCTGGCGACGATTTTGTCCGCCGCGATGATGCTGCGTTATTCTCTGAATCAGGCTGAAGCGGCCGATGCTATTGAACTGGCAGTGAGTAAAGTGCTCGATCAAGGTCTGCGTACCGGTGATATTTTCTCCGCGGGCATGACCAAAGTAAGTACCAAAGAAATGGGTGAGGCAGTAGTAGCTGCCCTGCAAGAGGTTTAAAAATGGCTTTGCAAAAAGTAGGTTTGGTAGGCTGGCGCGGCATGGTGGGTTCCGTGCTGATGCAACGTATGCAGGAAGAGGGTGACTTTGACCTGATTCAGCCGGTGTTTTTTACCACCTCGCAAAAAGGGCAGGCCGCGCCGCAATTTGGCGGAAAAGATTGCGGTCTGCTGGAAGACGCATTCGATATTGATACGTTAAAAGCTCTTGATGTGATCATTACCTGTCAGGGGGGTGATTACACCAAGGAAGTTTATCCGAAACTGCGTGCTGCGGGTTGGGATGGTTACTGGATTGATGCAGCCTCTTCGCTGCGCATGGCGGATGACGCTATCATCGTGCTTGATCCGGTTAACCTGAATGTGATCGAAAACGGCATCAAAACCGGCATCAAGACCTATGTCGGCGGTAACTGTACCGTCAGTCTGATGCTGCTGGCGTTGGGCGGTCTGTTTGAGAAAGGGCTGGTGGAGTGGGTTGCTCCGCAGACCTATCAGGCAGCTTCCGGTGCCGGTGCGCAGAATATGCGCGAGCTGATCAGTCAGATGGGCGCTATTCACGCTAATGTGAAAGATAAACTGGATAACCCGGCTTCGGCCATTCTGGAAATCGATCAGCAGGTTGCTGAATTCATCCGCAGTGATGAATATCCGAAAGCTCAGTTCGGTGCGCCGCTGGCGGGCAGTCTGATTCCATACATCGACTCGCAGCTGGAATCCGGACAGAGCCGTGAGGAGTGGAAAGCTCAGGTGGAAGCCAACAAGATTATGGGAACATCGGCTGCGCCGGTTCCGGTGGATGGTTTATGCGTTCGTGTGGGGGCAATGCGCTGCCACAGTCAGGCAATTACCATCAAGCTTAAGCAGGATTTGCCGGTTGCTGAAATCGAACAAATTCTGGCGGCTCATAATGAGTGGGTGAAGGTTATTCCGAACGAGCGTGAAGCCAGTATGCAGGAGCTGACGCCGGCTAAAGTGACCGGTACGCTGAGCATTCCGGTTGGCCGTATCCGCAAGCTGACCATGGGGCCTGAGTATATCTCGGCCTTCACTGTGGGGGATCAGTTGCTCTGGGGGGCGGCCGAACCACTGCGCAGAATGTTACGCATTCTGCTCAAGAGTGCCTGATTTGGCAGATTGAAAACGGGGCTTAGCCCCGTTTTTTTCATTTATTTTCTCTAAAATGTGACCTAACTCGTTCTTTCCTATCGTATTTGTTTTGGTGCCAGAGGCCAAAAGATTGCGTAATCCCGTTTTATATTTGATACTTACGGCGCTTATGAACGGAATCTATAAGTAAGCTGGGTCAGGAATATCTCGACGAAATTGTTTTTCGATACTATACGGGGCGAATAATCGCCGTATGACAACAAGGAAGCACCAATGAAGCGCCTACTTGCGAACACCTTAATGCTGGTCGGAGGATTGACGGCCTCATCTCAGCTACTGGCGTTGGGTTTGGGAGAACTGACTCTCAAGTCGGCACTGAATCAGCCTCTGCAGGCAGAAATCGAGCTGGTTGAAACCGATGGCTTATCGCAATGGGAAATTAAACCGGCTCTGGCATCAGCCAGTGACTTTGAACGCGCAGGCGTTGACCGTTTATATTTCCTGACCAAAATCACATTCAAAGTTGAAGGTGATCGTGTGGTATTGACCTCACGAGAGCCGGTTAACGAACCGTTTCTTAACTTTCTGGTTGAACTGAACTGGCCGTCCGGTCGTGTGCTGCGTGAGTACACCCTGTTGCTGGACCCGCCAACCTTCCAGGAAGAATCCATCCGTCCGCTGGTGACGAGTCCTGCGGGTCAGGGTGCTGTTGTCAGCTCTCCGGCTGAAAGCGGCACTGCAACCATTGCGGCTCCGGCACAGCCTGTTGCGGTTAATCGCTGGGACAGTGAGCCGGCAGCGCCGGGCACCTACAAGGTTCAGCCGGATGACACTCTGTGGCAGATTGCTCTTGAGACCCGTCCTGCCAGTGGTGTAACGCCGCAACAGATGATGCTGGCTATCCAGAATGAAAATCCGAATGCCTTTATTGCCGGCAATATTAATCGCCTGAAAACGCATCAGGTGTTGCGTATTCCGGATGCAGAAGCCATCAAGCGGGTGTCGTTTGGTCAGGCTGTTGCAGAGGTCGATCGTCAGAATCGTGCACTGAATGCCGGTGCTGCGCAGATTGATGCGACCGGACGCCGTGGTGCGGCAGGTGCAGCGGCAACCGCCAAAGATGGTGGTGAGGTTCGTCTGTTATCGGCTCAGACTGATGATTCTGACTCAGCAGGCACCAGTGGTGATATTGGCCAGGGCACAGGCAGTGGTCGTCAGCAGGCGCTGGAAAATGATCTGGCCATCGCGCTGGAAAATGTCGATAAAAGCCGTCGTGAGAATCAGGAGCTGCGTGAGCGCCTGGAGTCTCTGGAAGAACAGATTAATACCCTGCAGCGCCTGATCTCGCTGAAGGATGATCAGTTAGCAACTATGCAGGTTGATGGTGCTCAGCAGGCTGCTGAGGCAACGGAAGCTGCTCCTGCCGATGTTGCGTCTGCTGAAACAACGGAAGCTGCAACAGACGTTGCGCCTGAAGCTGCCCCGGCTGCGGATGCTGACGCCGCTCAGGGAGAAGAGAACATTGATTTTAATTATGCTCAGCCAGCGGATAATACTGCGGTAACCGCCACTGACGTTGCACCGCAAAGTGAAGCTGAAGCAGCGGCAAAAGCAGCTGAAGAACAGGCGCGTCGTGACCGTGTTGCAGCCATGCTGGCGCAACAGGAAGCTCAGCAGCGTCCTAAGCCAGGACTGATGGATCAGATGCTGCGTAATCCTCAGTATCCGCTGGCCGGATTTGGTGTGCTGGTTCTGCTTGGTCTGCTGATTGCCCGTGCACTGAAACAGCGTAAGGCTGCCAAGCAGGAAGAAGAATTCAATGGCGAAGAGCTGGCTTTTGCTGATGTTGATGCCGATCCTTCCAGTCTCGATGATTTTGACTTTGAAGATGATCTGACAGCAGATAATGATCTGGATACCGATCATGCTGATATGGATCTGGGTGAAGGGTTGGATGACTCTGAACACCATGAAGAGCACTTCGAAACTGTTGCTCAGACGGAAGATGTTATCAGTGAGTCTGATATCTATATTGCCTATGGCAAATTTGAACAGGCAGTTGATCTGCTGTCTGATGCCATTGAAAAAGAACCAAGCCGCTCTGATCTGCGCCTGAAGTTGCTGGAAGTGTATGTTGAGATGGACGAGGCTGAAGCTTTTGCGGTTGCTGAGGCGGGTCTGAATCAGTTGGGTGACCGTGCAGCATCTCAACAGGCTGAGCAGTTGCGCAACCGTCTGTCATCACCAATCGCTCCGGCGGCTGCTCTCAGTGCTCTTGCGGCTGATACTGCTGCTGATGCGGGTCTTTCTCTGGATGATGATATACCTGCACTGGATGATTCCATGGGTGAGGATTTTGCTGACGCCCTGGACTTTGGTGATGCGCTGGATCTTTCTGAAGATATGCCTGAAGAAAGCTCTGATGCGGTACTGGATCTCGGTGCATCTGACTCCGGCCTGGAAGAAGTTCCGACGCTGGATCTGGATGATGGTCTTGAGTTCGACCTGAACGAGTCTGCTCCGAAGCTTGATGCTGAGGTTGAAGACGCGGCGGATGATGAATTTGATATTGCTGCGGAGCCTTCTTCAGAAGGTGATGGTCTTGAATTTGATCTGGGTGATTTTGATACGGAAACTCCGGTAGCTGAAGAAGCTGCTCCAGTTGTGACCGAAGATGACGATCATTCGCTCGACTTTGATCTGGGTTCCTTGTCTGCAGATGATTCGGCTGAAGCTGAGCCTGTTGCGGAAAGTAGTGATACGGCTGCAGCGGATGATGATTTCAGTCTGGATTTTGATGGTGGTGATCTGACGTCTGCCGCGGCTGATTCCGATCTTTCTGATCTGGAAAGTCTGCTGGACGGAGATGCGGCGGGTGCCGGTGAGTTATCTGACCTTTCATTCGATATGGAAGAAAATACCGGTTTTGCTCAGGCCGAAGGTGATGATGACCTGAAAGCGCTGGAGCAGGAACTGGATGCTATGGCGACATCGCCTGTTGCCGACGCGGAAGATGATTTCTCGTTTGAAACCAGTGACTCTGACGATGACTTAAGCGCTCTGGCTGCAGAGGGTGGGGATTCTGATGATGTGATGGATTTCTCTGCTGATCTGGCGGATCTCGACTCCGAACTGGAAGGTGAGGAAGTTCCGGTTGTTGATGATCAGCTGGAAGTGCCTCAGGTTGCTGGTTCGGGCGCTGTGGATAATGCAGACATCGATCTGGATGAGCTGGCGGCTGCGGATGATGAATTCGACTTCCTGGCTGGCACCGATGAGTGTGCAACCAAGCTGGATCTGGCCCGAGCTTATATTGACATGGAAGACTTTGATGGTGCCCGTGAACTGCTGCAGGAAGTGGTTCAGGAAGGCTCGGATCAGCAGAAAGCGGATGCCCGCAGTCTGATGGATAATCTGGCCTGATAGAGTCTTTTAATGTCTGGTTTTACCTCCGGTGTGCAGCGTTACGCTGCCATCGTGGAATATAACGGTGCCCGTTTCCACGGTTGGCAGAAGCAAAAGCATCACAACGAACCCACCATTCAGGCCGCTCTTGAAGCGGCCATTTCAAAAGTAGCTAATCACCCGGTTGAGATCGCATGTGCAGGGCGTACCGATGCCGGTGTGCATGCGACCCGTCAGGTAATTCATTTCGACAGTCATGCCGTGCGTACGGAATACAGCTGGCTGATGGGTGTGAATACCAATCTGCCTGATGGTATTGCACTGCAATGGGTGTCTCCGGTTGATGGGGAGTTTCACGCGCGTTTTAAAGCCCGTGCCCGCCGCTATCGTTATCTGATCAATAATTCTCCGACTAAGCAGGCGCTGCAGCACGATCAGCTGACCTGGTGGCGTTACCCGCTGGATGCGGAGCGTATGCACGAAGCGGCGCAGGCATTGATTGGTGAGCATGACTTCTCGGCCTTCCGTGCCAAAGATTGCCAGGCGAAATCACCGGTCAAAACCATGCATCATATTCAGGTGAAGCGCTGGGGTAATATCATCATGCTGGAGCTGGAGTCCAGTGCGTTCCTTTATCATATGGTGCGCAATATTGTTGGTGTCCTGCTGCCAATCGGGGAGGGGCATAAGCCGGTGGAGTGGATGGCTGAAGTGCTGGCTACCCGCGACCGCAAGCAGGCCGGTGTTACCGCTCCGGGAGAAGGGCTGTACTTTGTCGGTGTGGATTATCCGGAACAGTTTGATATTCCCTGTAAGCCTTATGGTCCGGTTCTGCTTGAGCCGGTTCTGAGTCTGGTCTGAGTCGCACCTGATCCTCTTTCTGGGCAATGCTGGCGTGGTGAATGTCAGCGCCTGCCTTGCTATCATGCCGGCTTTATTGTCCGGAAGTCGTTATGTCTGCCTCCTATCGCCGCACCCGAATTAAAATCTGTGGTCTGACCCGTGCCGAAGATGCCGCCGCCGCTGTCGCAGCAGGAGCTGACGCCATTGGTCTGGTTTTTTATGCGCCCAGCCCGCGCGCTGTGGATATCGCCATGGCGCAGGCGGTGGTCGCAGCGGTTCCGGCTTTTGTTACTGTGACCGCGTTATTTGTGAATCCGGATGCTGCTGAGGTGCAAAATGTTCTGGATAGCGTTAGAATCGATCTACTTCAATTCCACGGTGATGAAGAACATGACTTCTGCAGTCAATTCAATCGTCCCTACATCAAAGCCCTCCGTATCCGGCAAGCGTCGGATGTGGTGGAGGCGTGCCTGCGCTTCCCAGGCGCACTGGCAATTCTGCTAGACAGCTATAAGCCGGGTGTTCCCGGC